>JAKPNJ010000334.1 GCA_029548445.1 Bacillota bacterium
GCAGGGTCTTGTGGGCGCTGTGGACCACCCCGTCGGCGCCCTGGGACAGGGCGGGGGGCGGTGCCTGGCATTCGGGCGGGGCAAAGGCCAGGTGGGCGCCGTGGGCTTCGTCGACCAGCAGGACCCGTCCACGGGCATGGACCAGGCGGGCCAGGGCGGCGATGTCGGCGGTCGTACCATAGTAGTCGGGACTGGTCGCGAGAACGGCGCAGGCTTCCGGATGGCGGGCCAGGGCGGCTTCCAGTTCGCCGGCCGACATCGGGGGGATGGGGCTGGCCGGACAGGAGCCGGGAGGGGTGTGAGGGTTTGGTCCCGGCTGGGAGACAGGGATCGCGGTCAGCCCGAACAGCTCGGCCGCGGCGAGGACCGACCGGTGGCTGGCCCGGCCGGCCAGGAAGGTCCCTCCCCTTGGCACGACGGCGTGCAGCAGGGCGAACAGGGCCGAGGTGGATCCGCCGGTGACGAAGCGTGTCGATCCGGCGCCGAAGGCCCGGGCTGCGGCGTCCAAGGCCGCCCGGACAGGCCCGGCCGGATGGAGGAGATCCCCGGTATCGGGCCCTTCCGTCCAGTCGATGTCGGCCAGGTGGAGCCGAAAGGAGTCGGGAAACAGGGTGCCGCCCTGGTGGGCCGGCATCTGGAATCGGGCCGGCTTCTCCTCCGCGGCCCGGAGAAGGGCATCCAGCAGGGGAACGGCGCCGGCGGGAGGATCAGAAATCCAGCTTGAGGTTGTGGATTTCGGCGATCTCAAGCAGGATCTCCTTCTCGATGCGATCGTTTTCCTTGCGCAGGTCCTCGAGGGTCACCACGGGCTTCACCCGCCGTTCCCAATTGCGGCTGGAATCCCGGGCGGGTTCCTGCTGCACAACGCGGGATCCATCCCGCTCCGCATCCCGCTGCATGGGCCGGGATCCGTTCCGGCCCGTATCCTTCCGCAGGTCCGCGTCCGCCTGGGTCACGACGCCCTGGGACGACCCCTGGGGTGGACGGGGCGACGGGGAAGCGGCCTTGGCCGGGGACTGGAGCTGGGATTGGGACTGGGCTTGGGGTTGGGCGGGGGGACGGGCCTGGGAAGTCCCGGATCCCTGGGGCAGCTCCTGTCTTGGAGGCCGGTCGGGTCTCTCGGGACGGGGACCCTCCCGGCGCCCGGGCTCCCGGAACGGCTGGCCGTCCCGGCCGCGACCGGGACCGACCTGGCCCTGCCGGCTGCCGGCATCGGGTCGGGACGACCCATCGGGACGGGGTCCGCCCTCGCGGCGAGATCCCTCCCGGGATCCCTGGGGGCTGCCGCCCGGCGCACCCGGCTGGCGTCTTGCATCCGGCTGCGGCGGACGCAACGCCGGCTGTCCCTGGGCTCTCGGCTGGAACTCCCCCCGGGGTGCGCCTTCCCGGAGCGCGCCCTCCCTGGGGGCGTTTTCCCGGGAACGGACGCCTTCCTGCTGGACCCGCCCGGCGGAAGGACCGGGTTCCCTCCGGCCGGATTCGCCCAGCCCAGGCGCGAGATCCGATGCCGGCCCCGGGTTGGGCCCGAAATGGCGGCCCCGCCGCCTGCGGTTGCTGCTGTGCGAACTCATGTATGGTTTCCTCCTGTGGAATCGCGGAGCGTCACTTCGCCTGCGGCGAGCTCCACGGAAGCCTCTGCAGGATCGGGTCGGACCCGGAGGTTGCCCCGGTCCGTCAGGCCTTCCGCCGTGGCCTCGAAGACCTGGTTCCCGGTGGTGACGGTCACCTTGCGGCCCTGTAACATGTCGACGGCGCGATACGCGTCGAGAATGCCCCGGAAAGCGCCGGATTCCCACATTCTACCCTGTTTCTCCATCTCGGACAACAATCGGAGCACCAGGTCCTCCCGACTCGGCACCGCGGTTGCGGAGGGACACATGGCCAGGGAAGCGGCCGTCTCCCGAAGGTCGGAAGAGAAGTCCTCCGACTCCTGGGCAAGGTTGATGCCGATCCCCACCAGGATCGTCTCGATGGATCCGGAGGAAGACACGGACTCGCAGAGGATCCCCGCAAGCTTTCGAAAGGATCGGCCGTCCTTCCAGGGGATCACCAGGTCGTTGGGCCACTTGACCCGGACATCGGCGCCTGTGGACGAGAGGGTGTCCCGGACCGCCAGGGCCATGGCCAGGGGCAGGATTTCCGGCGAGGGCGCTTCCCGGGAGGGCCGGAAGAGCGCGGACAGGTACAGGCCCTTCCCGCCAGGAGACTCCCACCGTCGGCCCAGGCGGCCCCTGCCCCCGGTCTGCCGATCCGCCAGGACCACGGTTCCGTCCGGCAGGCCCTGCTCCGACAGGCGCCGCAAGTCTTCCTGGGTCGATACCGTTTCGGGCCGGACGCAAAGAACGCGGCCCAGTCTCTCGGTCGTGAGCCGCTCGAACAGTCTCTCCGGCAGGAGATCGGGCAGCGCGGGATCGTCATAGAGCCATGCGGTCCGAAACAGGCGGACCCCCGGAGACTGCGACAGGCAGCCCGTCCCGAGCTCCATCAGGGGAACCTGGACGAACTGGCGGGATTCCATCCGGGGATGGGGTATTGTCAAGCCCGGCAGGTCGACCCGCTGGTCCCCGAAGGTCAGGATGTCGATGTCCAGGGTCCTGGGACCGAACCGGACGAGGCGGAACCGCCCGAGATCGTTCTCGATGGTCTGGCAGGCGAAGAGGAGCTCCTGGGGGTCCTTGTCGGTCTCGATTTCGACGACGGTGTTGAGGAAGGCCGGCTGGTGCAGGAAGTCAACCGGGTCGGTCTCGTAGACCGAGGCGGTCCGAAGCACCCGGATGCCGGGGCACTCGTCCAGGCGCTGGACGCCCTGGGTCAGGAAGAACAGCCGGTCCCCGAGGTTGCTGCCAAGGGACAGGAACGACCGGTTCGTTCCGTTCTCCATCGTATCCGTCATGAACCGCTCCTTCCCGAATCCGGTTGCTCCCCGCGGCATCGCCGCAGCCGGACTCCCACCGACTCGAAGGCGCCCGGGAGGGGAGCCTCCGGTTTCCGAACCGTCACATCCACCGCCAGGATCGTATCGGAGAAGGACAGGACAACCTCCGCCACCACCTGGGCCAGCCGCTCCACAAGATCGAACCGGGCCGGCTCGACCGCCTGCCGGATCCGGTCGTACAGGGCGGCATAGTCGACCGTGTCCCCGAGCCGGTCGCTGTCCGCAGCCGCCAGGCGGCCGCATTCCAGCACCAGGTCCAGCCTGAACCGCTGGCCTCGTTCCTTTTCCAGGGGCAGGACCCCGACATGGGCATGGAAGGAAAGCCCCTCCAGCAGGATGCGATCGGGTTCATGTCCCGTCATGGCCGGCTCCCCGGATGGCCTCCGCCAGGCGGACGATGTCCCGCATGGGGGCGACATCGTGGACCCTCACGAAGTCCGCACCGTTCTGGATGCCGCAGGCCACCGCGGCCGCGGTTCCCATGACCCGCTGGTCCACCGGCTTCCCGAGGACCGCGCCGATGAACGATTTCCGGGAAGGGCCGATCATGACCGGTCGTCCCAGTGCGTCGAGTTCCCGGAGATGCCGCAGCAGGGCCAGCGACTGGTCAGGGGAGATGCCGAACCCGATGCCGGGATCCACGACCAGGCGGGTTTCGGGAATGCCCGCCGCCAGGCAATGGGCCACGCTTTCCTCCAACTGGCGAAGGACCGAGTCCATGAACTCGAGCGCCGTCTCCCGCTCGGTCGGTTCCGCCTGCGGCCGGGATGTTCCTGCCGCTGTCCCGCGGTTGTGCATCAGGACCACACCGGCACCATGGCGGGCACAGATGTCGGCCATGCCGGGATCTGCCCGGGTCCCCCAGACATCGTTCACGATGTCCGCCCCCTCGGATAGGGCGGCGTCGGCGACAGCGGCCTTGGAGGTATCGATGGAGATGGGGATGTCGGATCGTTCCCGAAGCCGGCGGATGACCGGCAGGACCCGATCCGCTTCCTCGTCCGCCGAGACCGGGCGATGGCCGGGACGGGTCGACTCCCCGCCGACATCCACCCAGTCGGCCCCGTCCCCGACCAGGTCGAGGGCGGCCGACACCGCCGATTCGACGTCCCGGAACCGGCCGCCGTCGGAAAAGGAATCCGGCGTCAGGTTCAGGATCCCGCAGATCCGGACCTGCCCCTCCAGGGGCAGGGATCGTCCCATGAACTCGAACGCCTTCGGCCGGGGCCGGGCCAGGGTCCTCAGCAGGGCATCCAGCCGGGGGCCCAGGGCCCGCAAGGTCGGCGGCTGGAAGGCCAGCTTGTCCACCAGTCGGCGCAGCTGTTCCTCCGTTCCCAGGAGCAGGGCGTCGGTGTGGGAGACCCGGAACAGGCAGGCCCGGGCATGGACGGCACAATCGCCCCCGAACGACAGCATCTCCTGTTTCAGCAGGTTTGCGGCGTAGGGAGAGAGCCCTGTCATGCGGATCGGCAGGATCCGTCCCCTGGGCGCCATCCAGCGCAGGCCGGCCGGATCGGCTCCCACGGCCAGGATCGCCTGGCGGATCTCCCCGGGAGTGGAGAGGTCGAGCCAGCGAAGGCCGACGGGATGCCGGCCTGGCGCCTCGCCGCCGTCCGTCACGGCCGCCTCCCGTGGATCAGGGCCATGGCTTCCGCCCTGGATCGGGCGTCCCGGCGGCACAGCCCCCGCAGGGCGGACGTAACGGTCATCGAGCCAGGCTTCCGGATGCCCCGCATGGTCATGCAGAGATGCTCCGCTTCCACGACCACGGCGACCCCGAGGGGACGGGCGGCCCGGTCGATGACATCGGCGATCTGGGAGGTCAGGCGCTCCTGGACCTGGGGTTTCCGGCACATGAGATCCACGATCCGGGCGATCTTGCTGAGGCCCAGGATCCGGCCCTCCGCCGGGATGTAGGCCACATGGGCCTTGCCGATGAACGGCAGCAGGTGGTGTTCGCAGACGGAATAGAGGGGGATGTTTCCGACCAGGATCATCTCGTCATGGTCCGCCTCATGGAAGAGCCGGATCTCGTCCTCCACATTCCTGTGGAGACCGGCAAACAGTTCCCCGTACATCCTGGCGACCCGGGCCGGCGTCTCGGCCAGCCCTTCCCGTTCCGGGTCCTCGCCGATGGCCAGGAGAATCTCCCGGACGGCCCTCTCGATCCGCGGCAAATCCATGGCGTGGGATTCCCCGCTGCCCATGGCGGCTTCGTCCCGCTCGCTCATGGTGGAATCCTCCCGTCCGCTCACGGCCGCTCCCTGCCCTTTTTCCGCAAGGCCAGCATCCGTTTGCGGTATTCCAGTGGCGGCATGCCCATCTGTTTCCGGAAGGCCGCGTTGAACCGCTGGGGGCTCGCGAAGCCCACAGTCCGGGCGATGCCGCTGACCTTGATGTCCTCCAGGGCCAGCAGGCGGCAGGCGTGGTCCACCCGGACCTGGATCATGAACGCGATGGGACTCATGCCGGTCTCTTCCCGGAAGGCACGGGTAAAGTATCCCTGGCTCAGGAAGACATAGCCGGCCACGTCGCCCAGGGTAATGTCCCGGTCATGGTTCTCGATGATGTAGTCCCGGGCGATGCGGATCAGTTCCCCCGCCCGGCCGGACCGGACCCGCAGGCTCTCTTCCCATTCGTACCGGAGCGCCCGGGACAGGACCACCAGAAGTTCCATGGTCATGAACTGCATCATGAGGTCCTTGGCGTACTCGTTCGCCGCGTCCTCCCGGACAATGCGGTCCACGATGCCGGAAATGTCGGAGCGGCTGCGGCCGCGAAGGGAGATGAAGGGCTCCACCGTTCGGTCGTCGGTGGCGGCCGCCTGTCCGGATGCGAAATCCAGGAAGCGTTCCAGCGAGGAGGGCTCCACCGTGGAGGACTCGTCGTCGCCGGCCAGGGCGCCCAGGGCTTCCTCGGCCGACATGAACCCGAAATACAGCACCAGCATGTCCGCCTGGCTGCTTTCGACCTGGATGTGGTGGGCCATGCCCGGCCGAATGATCAGGGTCCCTCCCCGGTCGACCCGGACAGTCCGGCCTTCGATGACGAGCCCGACCCGTCCTTCCCGGAGATGGATCAGCTCATGGAACTGGTGGCGGCTGGTGCCGATATTGGACCAGCCTTTTTCGAAATGCCGCTCCATGCCCTTGAAGACCACCGGCATGGTGCCGGAAGCCTCCGCGATTCCCTTGTACATGGCCGACAGCATGTCGTCGAACATTCGCATCACCCGCCATGACTATAGCATGAGGACCCACGGCGAGCAAACGGGGAAAGGGCGGAGAACAGCCTGCGGAATGGGTTTCGGAGACTGCGGGGGAAAGGGCTTCCCGGGTACCGCCGGTCCGCCCGGGCGGTCTTCGACCACCGGGCGGACCCGCCGGCGTGAATCCCGGTGACGGTGTCTCAGGCCAGGCCGGCCTCCGTCGGGGAGAAATTCGACAAAAGCTGGCGCAGCGACTCGGTTTCCCGGGCGTTCAGGGCCACGCCCCGGCTCATCTTCTCATGGGCCGGATCCCAGTCCCGGATGTCCAGCCGCGGCGGCTTGTCGTTCCAGCTGACCAGGTTGACCTCCCGGGTCCAGCCCCGGCTGCTGGTGCTGAGCACGCCGATATGGTGTCGGATGTCGAACGAGATGGTGTCCGCCCCGTTCTCCTGGGATGCCTCATGGGCGTGGCTGCGGGTCGGGTTCTTGGTCTGGGCCATCGTCAGGCTCCTCCTTCATGGCTTGTTGCATCGGTGGATGACATGGGGTCGTCCGGGTCGGACGACGGGCGGTTCGGCTCGTTGACGACCACGACCGTCGGATCGTGGGTCGCCAGGGCTTCCGTCAGGATGGCGGCCTCCTCGCGGCGGACCTCAAGGGATAGGACCGCCGGGTCGCCTGCGGGCATGCCGGTTTGTTGCACCTCCTCTCCCGAGAATCGTCCCGTCACCGGCCGACCCTTGCTGTCGAGCACCGCGGCGACCCGCAGGCCTTCCAGCAGGATGGGCGCCAGGCCAAGGGACGGATTGCGGGGAACCAGGTGGACGTCCACCCGGTCTCCCGCATCGAGCCACCATCCGCCGGCCCGCTCGGGCCGGAGGGCCAGGGCCACCAGTCGGCGCCCCGCTGCGGCATTCGGGTGAATGACGCCGGCGTCTCCCGTACCGAGCCGGTCCTGGAGCAGGAGCTCGTTTCGGCGTACCGGAACCAGGAGGATTTTGTCCTCCGCCGGTTCCAGGGCCTTTAGGACTCCGGCCGGCAGGTCATCGGCATGCACCGGCAGGGTTTTCATCGAAAGGAGGCCGGCATGGAGCCGGGTTCCGGCCGGCAGGTCCCGGTTCGGCACCACGACCGTGAGCCCCCGGTTGGAGCCCGGATGCGACGCCCCCGCCAGGAGCAGGACCGCCAGGGCCGCTGCCAGGCCGATAACCGACGCGGCTGCCAGGAAATGCCTCGTTCTCATGGGTTTCCCCTCTCCCGGAGTCACGGGGGAGCGGCGTCGACCAGGAGCGACACCGCACAGCGAATCGTCAGGTAGGGAGGGACGGTCCCCGGCAGGTCCGGGCTCCGGTTCCGGACGGAAAGCACGGCCTCGCAGCGGACGACGCCATCGGACGATGCCGTCGCCTGCCGGAGATACAGCCGGCCCTCGAATCCGGTGCCGGCCGTCATGGCCTGCAGCGCGTTTCCGACCTGCTCCGCCAGCTGGTCCGGGTCCAGCCGCACCACGCCCTGGAACAGGAGTTCCCGATCCAGGGCATGGTAGGCGGACAGGGCCGAAACCGACAGCAGGTCCCGGGCGGCGGCCCGTTCGGCCAGCAGCGACACCCAGGCGTGACAGGCGAGAAACAGGGGGATCGCCAGGATCGCCAGGGCAGCGGACCACACCAGCAGGGCCTCGACGGCCCCCCGCCTGTCCCGGCTTGCCATCACTCGTTCAGGATCCGCCGGGAGAGCCGCATGCGCCGATAGGACAGCGGCAGGATCCGCCGGTCCGGCTGGAACGCCCGGAAGGACAGGGGGACATCCAATACGGCCTCTACCACCAGCCATTGGGGTTGTCCGTAGGGCACGGACGCGTCCGATCGGACCAGGACCTGCCGGAACCCCCGGGATTCGAGGGTCGAGGACAGGGCCAGGACATCGTCCGGCGAAAGCTCCCCCCGGACTTCCATGGCGCTGAAGGCATCGCTGCACAGCGAATCGAACTCGGCCTTTTTCAGGACCGGGACCAGCCCCGACACCAGGGTCACCAGGAAGACAAGCCAGAGGGCCAGGCCGAAGACGCCGGCCAGCAACCGGTCCAGCACCGGACGCGCCCCCCGCCACTACGGGGTGAAGAGGCCGGAAGCCAGGGACGACCACCAGGTTTCCAGCTGCGTCAGCATGGTGCCGGCCACGCCCCGGAGCCCCGGGATGACGACGATGCCCGCGATGATGAGTCCCGCGGCGATGCCGAGGATCTCGTTCATGCCGAATCCCCGGAGCGCGTCCGGGACCCGGGGCCGGACGCCGGCCCCCCTGGTCCGGGGCCCTTTACCGCAAGTCTGGACAGGGTTCCTGTGCTGTTTCATGATTCCACCTCCATGTATGATCACGACGGCCGGAGGCCGCTGTGTCCGTGTCTGCGCCCGGATCCGGTCCCTGACCGGGCCGGTTGGGGATCAGGTCATGAGGCCCTGCAGGGCCTGGAAGGCTTCATTCAGGATCGGGAGCAGGATGAGGAGAAGGCAGGGGACCATGGCCCCCATGGCATGGACCAGGAGCCGGGTCCGGAAGGCTTCCGTCTCCCGCTGCAGCAGGTTCATGTAATGGCCGAACTGGATCTCCTCCATCCGGACCAGGAGGTCGCCGGCTCCACCCGTCTCCACGCACTGCCGCAGGGTTGCGCAGAACATGTCGCGGTCGAATCCGTCGAACCCGCCGCGGATCCGGTCGAGGGCGGTTTCCAGGTCCAGGGTCAGCTCATAGGTCGCGACGAATTCCAGCAGGGCTTCCCGGACCGGACCGGTGCGCACCACCTCGTGAAGTCCGCGGATCGCGTCGGTGATCCGGACGCCGGCGGACAGCTGGGCGTCCAGGAACCGGTACATCCGGTAGGCCCCCAGGCTGAAGGCTTCCTGTCGCTTGTGGATCCGCATGCGGATCCGGGACTCCAGGAAAGCGGCCCCCGCCAGGCCACAGAATAACGAGGCCGTGGGCCCGTATCCGCGAGACAGGAGGAGAGCGGCCAGGAGCAGCGGCAGGAAGAGGAAGGCCAGGAGCAGCAGCAGGGGGGCCGCCGTCGCCCGGATGCCGGCCAGCCGGCACCGGGCCCCGGTCCTGGCCAGGAGCCCGCGCAGGAAGGCGGGGCCGCCGCAGGATCCCGGCCTGCCGGCCACCTGGCCGGACCGCCGGGCTCGCCTGCATTCCGGATGCAGGCGGGCCAGCACCGCCGGGGCGGCCGCATACCCCAGGAGGCCGGCGCAGAGGCCTGCCAGCAGGACGGCCATGGCAGCAGCGGCGCTCATCGGGTACGCTCCCGTCGTCCCCCTGCAGGGCTTGCGGTGCGCAGGAAGAGCAGGGTCGACAGGAGCCAGAAAACGGCGCCACCCAGGAGAGACCACCGGCCGACGGCGGTCTCCAGGAAGAAGGCCGAGGCGGTCCCGGGCCGTCCGATCCAGGCGATGGCGGCTGGCGGGGCGGCCGCGATGAGGCAGGCGACGATCGTCCGGTCCCGGGCGGTGGACATCCGTCGCCGCCGGTTCTCCTCCATGACCCGCACCGCGTGTCGCTCCATCCGGTCCAGCAGGTCCGCGAGCCGGCCCCGGGCCCGGATCGCGAAGGACAGCTGGATGACGAGATCCTGGAATCCATCCTGGTCCGACACCCGCCGGAACAGGGCCAGGGCCTCCTCCACGGGCATGCCGCCCCGGATCCGGACGACCAGGTCCCGGACATGATCCTTCAGGGGACTCTTCAGGGGCGAGTCGGGAGCGGCGCAGCGCTCCAGGGCGGCGATCAGGTCCTCCCGGACCGCACACCAGCGGTTGAGCATCACGAGGAGCACCAGGACCTGGTCCCGGAGACGCTCTTCCTGCAGGCCGCACAGGAGGTCCAGCACCAGGAGGGGCGCAATGCCCCCCGCCAGTCCCGCCGGGACGGCCAGGAAAGCCACGGAGTCCACCGAGGCGACGAACCCGGCGCCGGCCATTCCGAGGAGGAGGGACAGGGCGACCCAGTGTCCGCTGCGAAGCCATGGCATGACCTGCAGCAATCCGGATCGCTGCAGGCGGTTTCCCAGGGTGTGTTCCGTCATGATCCGCGTTCCTCCTTCCCCATCGGATACAGGCGGCGCGTCCGGAACCGGTCGGCGGCCTCGTCGTGACGCACCATTTCCAGGATCTCGACGATCCGATACCCGTCCAGATGGACGAGGAGGTCCAGTCCGCTCCCCAACATCCGGCGCAGGAGCCGCTCCCGGCCATCGGCCCCGGCGGGACAGGCCAGGGCCACGAGCCGGTCCGGTATCGCGGCGGCGCTTTCCGCATGGATCGTCCCCAGGCAGCGATGGCCCGTGAAGGAGGCCCGGATGAACTCCAGCGCCTCGTCTCCCACCAGTTCTCCCACGCAGTAGGTATCCAGGGACATGGTCAGGCCGTCGGCCACCAGGTCCCGCAGGGTGACGGGTCGGCCCCCCTCGTGGGGTTTCCGGACCCGCTGGATCACGCAGCCGGCGTGGTCGGGGAAGAGCTCCGGATCGCTTTCGACCACCAGGATCCGTTCCATGGAATCCGTGCCATGGAGGAGGGCCCGGAGGAGGGTGGTCTTGCCGGATCCGCCCCGCCCGCTGATGAGCACGCTGGACCGGGACGAGGCGAACGCCCGGAGGGTCGCCAGCAGGGCTGGCGGGAACATGCCGGTCGCCTGCAGTTCCGCCAGGTCCGGCGGATGCAGCCGGTGTTTCCGGATGCACAGGGACGGGCCCGACAGGTTCCGGGGAGGGACGGCGACATTCATCCGCAGGCGCCTGACCGGGTCGGTGACACGGCAGTGGCTGTCATTGTCATTCAGGATGCCGCCGTTGCGAATGACAAGGAGCCGGCAAAAGGCGTCGAAGGTCCTGGGATCGGGGAACCCGATATCCACGGGGGTACGCCGCCCGTCCCGCCGTATGGTGAAGCGGTCGAACCGGGTGCCATCGATGTCGCTGATGCGGTCGTCCTCGATCAGGTCCTGCAGGGGACCGTACCCGAACATGAAATCCAGGACGCCTTCCACCACGGCTTCCCCGGTCAGCCCGGCCCGGAAGCCGGCCTGGCCTGCCACCTGCCGGACCAGGTTCTCCAGCAGGACCCGCTCGGCCCGGCCCGCCGCCACATCCGCCACCAGGGCGGGCTCCCGGGCCAGGACCTGCATCGACGTCTCGGCCACCAGCGCCCCCAGGTCCGTCCTGTCCCGGGACGGCGCCCCCCGCGCGCCGGCACGTCGCCCGTACAGCCGGTTGAACCGGTCGGGATCCTCGATCAGCGGCATGGGGATCCCTCCGTCCGGAGCCGGCGCCACCGGAGGCGCCAGGGCCGACGGGCCCTCCGGGCCGCCGGTTTCTCCGCCCCGGCGCCGCCGCGGGTCCCGGCGCCGCCGCGCACCGCGGCGGGCCGTCCGGTCCGGCCGATGGCCAGGCGGCGCAGGATCGCCTCGTAGGCCCGGACCGTCCGGGGGTCGGGGCCGGCGGCGAACGGAACGCGGCCCCCGGCCCGCTCCCTCCGCCGGGGCTCCGCATGGACAACGCCGGCCAGACGGCCGCCACACAGCTCGTCCATCAGCCCCGGCCCCAGGTCGTACCGTGCGTCGTACTCGAAGGCGATGTAGCGGATCCGGTCCGGCTCCAGGCCATGGCGGGCCCCCAGGAAGGCCGTCAGCCGATTTCGCCGGCGGAATTCCGGCAGGGACCCCGGGAGGGGGACGAGGATCCGGTCCGCCAGGACCAGCGAGAGGCAGGTAAAGGCGTCATGGGGAAAGGGCCCGACCAGGACGACAACCCGGTCGTAGGCCAGCCGGGCGGTCCGGAGAATGGCGGCCAGGTCGTCTGTCGAGTAGTAGGGATAATCCTCCAGCCGGTACGTCCCGGCCAGGGCCCGAACGCCCTCGACCGCCGTCCGCCGGGCCGAGAGGCGCAGGCTTTCCACCCCCAGGCGCTGGCGGGCCTGGTGGCCGATGGCCTCATCCAGGCCGCCGGAGCCCCGGTCCGCGTCGGGGTCGGGACGGCCCGGCCGGCCGCCGTCGACACCCAGCAGGTCGTCGGCCCGGGGATTCAGCAGGTCCGCGTCCACCACCAGGACCGTTTCGCCCCGGGCAGCCAGGGCCGCTGCGAGCTCGCACCCGAAGGCGGGCCCGTCCAGGACACAGAGGAGCGACAGGGGGGTCCGCTCGCCATCGACCAGGAGGCGATCCGGATCCTCGCCCAGGCGGTCCTCCGGAGTCGCGTCCTCCGGCCGGGTTCGGCGTACCGGGTCGGCTCCGGCCGACCGGCCCGATTCCCGGGCCAGCATGTCGGCGGCGCCCTCCAAATCCGACGCGAGGGCTGCGGCGGTCCGGTACCGGTCTCCGGGCCGGGTCATCAGGCAGCGCCCGAGGATGCCCCGAACCACGGGGGACAGGTCCGCCCCCAGGTCGGCGGGATCGAGGGGGCCTGTCCCGACGGTTCCGCCCAGCAGCCGGAACAGGGTGGCCCCCAGGGAGTACAGGTCGCAGGGGACACCCGGCGGATTCCCGGACAGGA
Organism: Bacillota bacterium; assembly: GCA_029548445.1. Lineage (GTDB taxonomy): Bacteria > Bacillota > Clostridia > Saccharofermentanales > UBA5734 > JAKPNJ01. Next base: position 12,685 of record JAKPNJ010000334.1, read on the forward strand.
GTTCCGGGGCGGCATACCCGGGGGTTCCATGGACCGGCCGGGGTGCGTCGGGGTTGGCCGGATCCGGCAGGACCCGGGCGGCGCCGAAGTCCACGAGACAGATCCGGCCGTTGGGGTCCAGCAGCAGGTTGTCGGGCTTGATGTCGAGATGGAGCAGGCACCGGTCGCCCTGGTTGTGGAGGAACGAGAGGATCCGGGCGGCCTGGGCGGCGTACCGGACCGCCATGCCGGGATCGAGGGCCCCGCCGGAACGGGCCAGGACCCGGCCCAGGGAGTCCCCCTCCAGGAGTTCCTGGACCAGGTGGCGCCGGCCGTCGCATTCCACCTCGTCGAAAACCCGGGGCAGCCCGGGATGGCGGATCACCTTGAGCAGTTCCACCACCTCGGGCGAGTCGAACCCGTCTTTCGGCTTCAGCACCCACTCCGTGCCGGTGTCCGTCCGGACGGCCCGGAGCGCGTCTCCGCCCTCCATGGGCCCGATGACCCGGTATCGGCCGTCCCCGGGGTCGCCGTGCGGCATGTCCTCTCCTCCCCTCCTGCGGATTCCGTCTCCTCCGGCTGTCCGGGGCCTCCGGAATCCCTCCGCCGCCATGGTACGAAAACGCGCCCCCCTTGCGGGAGGCGCGTTGCCGACAAACCAGGACGAAAGGGGACGGGAACGGGAGAGAATCAGGCCGGCCGTTCCTGCTTGCCCGACCGGGAGGACTCCCGGACGAGGATCGGGGGGACCCCGTCGGTGACGCAGGCCCGGGTGATCCGGCAGGCCACGATGTCCTCGTGGGAAGGGATGTCGAACATGATGTCCATCATCAGGTTCTCCAGGATCGATCGCAGGCCCCGGGCCCCGGTGTTTCGCTGGAGGGCCATGCGGGCGATCTCGGAGATGGCCTCGGGTTCGAACTCCAGGGCTACGTCATCCATGTGGAAGAGCTTCTGGTACTGCTTGATGAGGGCGTTCTTCGGCTCCCGGAGCACCAGCTCCAGGGCTGCCTGGTCCAGTCCGCCCAGGGTCACGACCACGGGAAGCCGGCCGATGAACTCGGGGATCAACCCGTATTTCAGCAGGTCCTGGGGCATGATCATCTGCAGGAGCTCCCCGGTGTTGCGGTCCCGTCGGCTCTCGACCCGGGCGCCGAACCCCATGGACTTGTTCCCGATCCGGTCGGCAATGATCTTCTCGAGTCCGTCGAAGGCGCCGCCGCAGATGAAGAGGATGTTGGTGGTGTCGATCTGGATGAATTCCTGGTGGGGATGCTTCCGGCCGCCCTGGGGGGGCACGTTGGCCACGGTGCTTTCCAGGATCTTGAGGAGGGCCTGCTGGACTCCCTCGCCGCTGACATCCCGGGTGATCGAGGGATTGTCGGACCGGCGGGAAATCTTGTCGACCTCGTCGATGTAAATGATGCCCCGCTGGGCCCGCTCCAGGTCGAAGTCCGCATTCTGGATGAGCTTGAGGAGGATGTTCTCCACGTCCTCCCCCACATACCCTGCCTCGGTCAGGGCGGTGGCGTCGGCCATGGCGAAGGGGACATCCAGGATCCGGGCCAGGGTCTGGGCCAGGAGGGTCTTGCCGCAGCCCGTCGGGCCCAGCATCAGGATGTTGCTTTTCTGGAGCTCCACATCCGGCGGTTCGGCGCTGCCGGCGATCGACGGCGGACCGGCCATGCCGGCCGCAGCCTGGGACTTGCGGTTCCGGAGGGTGCCGGCACGGCGGCTCCGGCTGCCCACGGTCCCGTCCCGGAACACCCGCTTGTAATGATTGTAGACGGCCACCGACAGGACCTTCTTGGCCTGTTCCTGGCCGATGACATACTGGTCCAGGGATTCCTTGATCTTCCGGGGCGTCGGGAGGTCCATGGGCGCGCCGTCCCGGTCCCCCTTCCGTCCGGCCGGTTCCCGGCGTTCGTCGAGGATGGTGCCGCAGAGATCCACGCACTCGTTGCAGATGTAGACCCCGGGACCGGCGATGAGCCGGGCGACTTCCTCCTCGCTCTTGCCGCAGAAACTGCAGCGAATGCGGGGATGGTCCGTGCTCCGGCTGCCCCGGGTGCCTCCGGAGGCGGAACGGGGCCGTCCTCCCGGGGGCTTGCCGCCGGATCCGGCGTTCCGGTTTTCCTGGTCGGACATGGTCAACTCCTCTTGTTCATGACATGGTCGATGATGCCGTAGGCCTTGGCCTCGTCCGGCGTCATCCAGAAGTCCCGGTCGGTGTCCAGGGTAATGCGGTCCAGGGGTTGGCCGGTCCGTTCGCTGAGGATCCTGTTGAGACGTTCCCGGGTCCGGAGGATGTGTTCCGCGGCGATCTTGATGTCGCTGGCCTGGCCCTGGACGCCGCCCAGGGGCTGGTGGATCATCACCTCGGCGTTGGGTAGGGCGAACCGCTTGCCGGGAGCGCCCGCCGCCAGGAGGAAAGCGCCCATGCTGGCCGCCATCCCGACACAGATGGTGGAGACGTCCGGCTTCACGTACTGCATGGTGTCGTAGATCATGAAACCGGCTGTAATGGTCCCGCCGGGGCTGTTGATGTAGAGCTGGATGTCCTTGTCCGGGTCCTCGGCCTCCAGGTAGAGGAGCTGGGCGGTCACGAGGCTCGCGGTCACTTCGTTGACCTCGTCGCTCAGGATGATGATGCGCTCCTTGAGGAGGCGGGAGAAAATGTCATAGGACCGCTCTCCGCGGTTGGTCTGTTCGACGACGATGGGAACGAGGCTCATGGCGATCCCTCCTTGCGATGGGTTGGATTTCCGTTATGTCCCGGCCGGGACGGGCACGGCGGCCTCCGTCAGGCGGGCGATGGTCTTGCGGGTCACGACGGAATCCCGGACCCGGGCGGTATCGCCTCCCAGGCGTTCCACCAGCTGGTCACGGGTCATGCCGTACTGGCCCGCCGACCGGACCAGTTCTTCCTCGACGTCTTCTTCGGAGGCCTCGACAGCCAGTTCCTTCGCACAGGATTCCAGCACCAGGCTGGTCTTGACCCGGCGGCGGGCGGCGTCGGCATAGCCGGCCCGGAACTCGTCCATGGTCTGGCCGATGTATTTGAGATAGGTCTCCATGTCGAGTCCCTGGTAGCGCATCCGCATCTCGAAGTCCTCGACCATGTGGTCGGTTTCGTGTTCCACCATGACGGAGGGGATCTCCACCGTCGCGGCATCGGTCACGGCAGCCACCACGGCGTCCTCGAAGGCATGGACCGCCCGGTCCCGGGCCGTCTTTTCCAGCGTTTCCCGCAGCTCGGCCCGGTAGGCGTCCAGGGTATCGTGCTCGCTGACGTCCCGGGCGAACTCGTCATCCAGGACCGGCAGTTCCCGCCGGGTCACGGTGTGGACCACCACATGAAAAACGGCGTCCCGTCCTTTAAGCTCCTCGCTGTGGTACTCCTCCGGGAATGTCACCTGGATGTCGAAGGTCTCCCCGGCCTTGTGCCCCAGGAGCTGGGTTTCGAATCCGGGAATGAAGGAGTTGGAGCCGATTCGCAGGTCATGGCCCTCTCCCTTGCCGCCCTCGAAGGGAACCCCGTCCAGGAATCCTTCGTAATCGATCCGGGCGGTGTCGCCGTCCTGGATCTCCCCGTCTTCCACCGGCACCATCCGGGCGTTCCGCTCCCGGACCCGCTGGACTTCCCGTTCCAGGTCCTCGTCCGTCACCGAAGGTTCGGTCTTTGGCGCCTCGACCCCCAGCACGGTCCCGAGCGTCACCTCGGGCTTCAGGGTTACCAGGGCCGTGAAACGGAGTCCCTTGGCGCTCCCCACTTCCAGGATGTCGATCTCGGGGCGGGAGACCACGTCCAGGGAATGCTCCGACACGGCCGCGGCATACGCGTCCGGAATGCAGGCGTCGATGGCGTCCTCATACAGGACCCCCTCGCCGAAGAACTTGGTCACGATGCCCATGGGGGCCTTGCCCGGCCGGAAACCGGGAATGTTGAACTTTCGGGCGTTCTTCCGGTAGGCGGCTTCCAGGGCTTTCCGGAAGTCGTCGACCGGGATGTCGATGGTCAGCAGGGCCTGCTGGTTCTCTTTCCGTTCACAGACAGATGCCATGACATATCCTCCTGCGGCCTGTAGGCCGATACAAATGCCAACGCATTATATCATACCCCGCCGCGGATGCGATACCGCTACCTATGCTACACTGGAGCCAGGTTTCGTCCGTTTTCGGTCTTCCGGACCGGTCTTTCCGGCAGGAGGCGCGTCATGGTCCCTCTCGACAGGCTCCTGGCCAGCCCGTATCCCTGGGTCGTCTACCGATCCCTGCTGGATCTCGCGGATCTTCCCGAGGACCACGAGCGGGTCCGGGACGCCCGGCAGCAGATGGTATCGCATCCCCTGGTCCTGCAGCTGGCCGAATGCCTCCGATCCTGGCCCGGAACCGTCCTGGCCAGCCACAAGAGCGCGGGCCAGCTGTACCACCGGCTTGCCTTCGCCGCTGACCTGGGCCTGTGCGAGACGGATACCGGCATGGCGGAGGTCCTGTCCCGGGTTCGGATCCACCGGTCGGGGGAGGGGTTCTACCAGCTGCCAACCCAGGTGCCGGTCCATTTCGGCGGAACCGGCGAGGAAACCTGGGCCTGGGCCCTGTGCGACGCGCCGCTGCTGCTGTACGCCGAGGCGCGGATGGCCCGGCCGGGGCCCTCTGTCCTGCCTGCTGCAGGGGAGGGGTCCGAATTGGGGCGGGCCGTGTCGGCCCTGGTTGCCCTGGGTCGCGAATTCGGCTGGCCCTGTGTCGTGTCCCGGGAGCTCGGTCGCTTTCGGGGGCCGGGGAAAAAGAGCGATCCCTGTCCCTATGCCACCCTCCTGGTCCTGAAGCTGTTGGCGGCGGTGATCCCCTCCGTCCGGGACGGGGCCGGGCCCGGACCGGCGGGGGATCCGGCCTCCGCCGCCGCGGCGGCCGGCATCGACAGCCTGCTCGACTGCTGGGAGCACAGCCTCGTGCGGCACCCCTACATGTTCTATATGGGAACCGATTTCCGGAAGCTCAAGGCGCCTTTTGTCTGGTATGACCTGCTGCATGTCCTGGAGGTGCTGTCGCAATACAGGAGGGCCCGGCGGGATCCCAGGCTCCTGGAGATGCGGTCGCTCCTCCTGTCGAAGGCGGACCCGGACGGCCTGTACACGCCGGAATCCGCCTGGAAGGCCTGGGAGGACTGGGATTTCGGCCAGAAGAAGGCGCCGTCGCACTGGCTTTCCTTCCTGGCCTGCCGGATCCTCCGGCGGTTCGAGGACGGCTGACGGACCATGGGGAAGAAGCGCATCCAGGGCAAGAGGCGGGGTCCGGGGCGGAAGCCCCCCTTGCGGGATGTCCTCTCGCGGCACCGGATCCTGGCCGGGATTTTGGGGGTTATTCTGCTGGCCCTTCTGGCGGGATCCGTCCACATCGCCGTCCAGTCGTGGGGACCCCACCGGGACTACGAAATCGACCGGGTCCTTCCGGCTCCCGGCCAATGGCCCGCCGTGGGGGACCTGGAAGTCGGAACATCGGTTCGGGACATCACGCCCGACCTGGACGAGTACGACGCCTGGCAGGACGTTGACGGCGACGGACGCTTCGATCCCGGGATCGACTCCTACACGGACCGAAACGGCAACGGACGCTTCGACCTGGTCTGGCTGGCGGGATTCGGCCGCGACCGGGCCGCCCAGGGCGTCCACACGCCGCTCTCGGCCCGGGCCATGGCCTTCCGGAACAACGGCGTCACCCTGGTCCTTGTCAGCCTCGACAGCATCGGCCTCACCCTGGACCGGTACATCACCGTCCGGAAACACGTCCGGGAGATCCTTCCGGATGTTGACCACATCCTGTTCGCGGCCACCCACACCCATTCGGCGCCGGACACCCTGGGCCTGTGGAGTTTCGGCTACCTGTGGAATTCCCGGTTCGACGAAGCCTACCTGCAACGGGTCCAGGCCCAGGCGAAAGAGGCGGTCCTGGAGGCCGTCGCCGACCTGAGGCCGGCCAGGGCGATCCTGGCCACGGCGCCAGTCCCCAGGGACAATTTCACACGGGATTCCCGGAATCCCCAGGTCGTGGACAACCAGCTCCCGCTGGCGTGGTTCATGGAGAAGGAAATCGGCGTCTCCATCGGCGTCCTGGCCTCCTGGGGCATGCACCCGGAAGCCCTGGGAAGCGGCAGTCCCTGGATCAGCGCCGATTTCGCACACTATTTCCGCGAAGCCATGGAGAAGGGGCTCGACGGACCGGGCGGGTTTGCGGGCTTTGGAGGCGACTGCGTGTACTTCACCGGTCCCGTGGGCGGCCTGATGACCCAGCTGGGAATGGACATCGTCGATCGCCACGGGTTCCGGCACACGGGCAACGGCATCGGCATGGCCATGGCCCAGGGAGAAAACCTGGCCGTCCTGGGCGCGGCGGCCCTCCGGGGGCCCGGCGCCAGGCCCATGGAGGACCCGAGGCTGGCCTTCAGCGCCAGGACCCTGTACCTGCCGACCGGGTGGCCCATCCGGGCCGCGGTGCACCTGGGGATGGTCCATCCGGGCCTGTATGGCGCGAAGGTCAAGAGCGAGGTCAACGCCCTCCGGATCGGGGAGATCGAGATCCTGGCGACCCCGGGGGAGATCTTCCCGGAAATCGTCTACGGCGGCATCGAGACCCCGCAGGGGGCGGACCATGCGGTTTCGCCGCAGGAGGTCCCGCCCCTGTTCGACAGGATGAAGGGCACAGTCCGGATGAACTTCAACCTGGCCAACGATGAAATCGGCTACATTGT
>JAKPNJ010000013.1 GCA_029548445.1 Bacillota bacterium
ACCGGATGCGGCTGGTGCGGGCGGGGGTGCTGCCGGCCGGCCGGGAAGGAAGGGATCGCCTCGAGCAGCTCCGGGCTGGCGGGGAATCCCGGGAACCCGCCTGTCTCCTGGTCATGTCCCTGGCGGAATCCAATCCTGGTGAAACGGAATCGGAGATCCAGGCCCGGGACGGTTCGGCGATCCGCGACCGGATTCTCGGCCTTGCGGCCCTGTATCGGGACCCTGTCTGTCCGGGTTGCGCCTGGCTGGCCTGGTTTATGTCCGGGAACGGGGACAAGGACAGGAACGGAGACGACGAGGCCGACGCCGATTCGCTTCGCACAGGATTCCGCAGCCTTCTGGATCTTGCTTTCAACGGAATGGACGCCCATCGGGTCCTGGTTCGCATGACGGAACCAGGCGGCGGGGCCCTGGAAGAGACGGCCCTTTCCTGCGGCATGACCCGGGTGGAATCCGGAATGTCCCGGCCCGTGGCCCCCGGCTGCCGACACCGGAACGAGATCCTCCTGTCCCTGGACCGGGCGGCGGATCCGCAGCGCGCCATCGCCTGGATCCCGTTTTCCCGCGGATGGTTCTTTCTCGACGGCACGCCTGGTGCGATCCTCCGGGCCGGATTCCGGCGGGGCGGGGAATCGCCCGGTCCCGGCCGCCTGATGGAATCCGCCCAACGCCAGGGCATCCTGGAGCCGGATGGATCGCTCCCCCGGCCGGATCCCGACGGGGTCGGCGAGGACCGGCCCGGGGCCCATCCCGGCCTGCCGGACGCGGTGGCCCGTGGCGCCGCCGCGGTCCGCGCCTATTTCCGGACACGGGATTCCAATGCCCTGGACGGCCTGCCGATCCAGCCCGAGGGAAGTCCGTTCCAGCAGCTGGTCTGGTCTGCCCTGTCCCGCATCCCCTATGGCGAGACCCGAACCTATACCGACATCGCCCGGGAGGTAACGGATGGGACAGCCGGGGAGGTTCGGAAGCTGACCCGGGCAGTGGGCGCCGCCTGTGCGGCAAACCCGATTCCCCTGGTCATTCCCTGCCACCGGGTAATCGGGAAGGACGGGCACCTGGTGGGCTTCTCGGGAGGGCTGGATATCAAGGAGTGGCTCCTGGCCCACGAGATGTTCGGCCTCGACTGAACCGCTTCGCAGGGGACCCGCAACGACAGGGAATCCGCATCGCAGGGAACCCGCAGCGACAGGGAATCCGCAACGACAGGAGAACCACATGACACCGGACCGATCTTCTCCCGAAACGAAGGAAACAATCCCGAGCCGGGTCCCCATGGAACCCTCGACCCTGCTGTCGCCTGTACCGGTGGTCCTGGTCAGCTGCCGCGGCCGGACCGGCCCCCTCGACAGGAACAACCTCATTACCCTGGCCTGGGCCGGCACCATCAACTCCGAACCGCCCATGCTGTCGATCTCGGTCCGCAAAAGCCGGCTGTCCCACCCCATGATCCGGGAAACCGGCGAATTCGTCGTGAACCTGGTCGACGAAGACCTGGTGGATGCCTGCGATTTCTGCGGCGTCCGATCCGGCCGGGACCTGGACAAATTCGACGCCTGCAGGTTGACCGCCATTCCGTCCAGGCTCCTGGACCATGCGCCGACCCTGGCGGAATCGCCCCTCAGCCTCGAATGCCGGGTCGATCAGGTGATCGAGCTGCCAAGCCACGATCTTTTCCTGGCCCGGATCGTCGCCGTAACCCACCGGGCGGACCTGATGGACCCCTCCGGCCGCCTGGCGCTCCATCGGGCCCGGCTGGTCGCCTACCTCCACGGCGAGTACTGGAATCTCAGCCGGTGCCTGGGCTTCTTCGGGTATTCCGTGGCGGCTCCCCCGGTCCTGAAAAGACGGATGCGGACGATCCGTGAACGGGATCGGGACTAGGGTCGGCTTCCGGGAGGTCCGCTCCTGGCTGCGGATCACGGGGACCCGGACCGGTCTCCTGGCCCGCCGCTGGATCCCCTCCAGGGTGGCGTCTCCCACCATCCTGTTGGCCTGGGAAGGCCTGCTGGCCACCCTGGTCCTGCAGCTCGGAACGGCGTATACCAGCATGTTCGCCAGCCGCATGGGCGCCAGCAAAGCCCAGATCGGGACCCTGGCCTCCCTCCCGTCCCTGGTGGCCCTGTTCGTCCTGCTGCCGGGCGCCCTGGCGTCCGAACGGATGCGGAACCGGCGCCGGATGGTCGTCCTGTCGGTGCTGGCCCTTGGCGCCTGCTATTTTCTCGCCTCCCTGTCACCGATCGCCGGCCCGGCCCGGGTCCTGTTCCTGATCGCCTGCATCTCCGTGGCCAGCGGACCCCTGGCGTTGTACAACGTGTCCTGGCAGGCCTATTTTTCGGACATCCTGCCGTCGGACGCCCGGAACAGGGCCTACGCAACCCGGACCCGGATGGTCTTCTTTATCGGCATCGTGGCGGTCCTGGGCGTCGGCCTGGCCCTGGCCCGGTTTCCCCGGTCCGACGGGGACCGCATCCTGATGTACCAGGGCATGTTCTTCCTGGCCGCCCTCCTGGTCGTTCCCCAGTGGCGCATCCTGTCGCGCCTGCCGTCCGTGGACCGAAACCCGCCCCCGCCCCGGGAGTCGGCCGGACATACCCTGTCCCGGTCGCTGCGGGTCATCGCGGCCCATCGGGGATTTCTCTGGTTCCTGGGCGCGTCCTTCTTCTTTCACATGGCCTGGCAAATGTCCTGGCCCCTGTTCTTCCTGACACAGGTCGTGTACCTGGGTTCCGACGAATCCTGGCTCAGTCTCGTGAGCGTGTCCGCGAGCCTGGTCCAGTGGATGACCGTGGGGTTCTGGAGCCGGTTCATCGAGCGCCACGGCGTCCGGATGACCCTCTGGATCGGGGCCCTGGGGCTGGCCTTCAACCCCCTGGCCTGTTCCATCGCCATGCGGATTCCCGGACCGGCGGCCCTACCGTCCTACCTGCTCCTGAACCTGGTCAACTCCCTGACCTTCAGCGCGTTCCAGCTGGCGATCCTCCTGTGCCTGCTGGAGGTGATCCCGGAGGAAGGCAAGACGGTCAACCTGTCCATTTACTCCCTGTTCACGACCCTGTCCAACGCCGTCATGCCCATGGTCGGTGTCGGAATCTACCGGGCGCTGGGAAACGACCGGTTCGCCATGATGGCCGCCATGGAGATCTCGGCCGGCCTGCGGTTCCTGGGAGCCCTCCTGTTCCTGCTTCGGTACCTGCTCCTGCGAAAGGAGCCGGACAGCGGCCGCCTCGCACGAATGCCCGCCCCCGGCATCGGGGAGTCCAGGACGCCGCCGTGACGTCCGGCTGCTTCGGCCATCGCCGATGTCTCGCCCGTGAAAAACCCTCCGGACAGGATAATCCGGAGGGTTTCGTATCGGGCCTGTTCCTGTTGTGGAGGATTACCGGGCCGCCGACACCTTGCGAAGGCGGGCGAAACGGGGCACCCCCTCCTCCATGGGCGGGGAGGACTCCCCCTGGATCAGGGGAAGGGCATATCGAATGTAGTCATCGGTCACAAAATTGCCTTCCGCGTTGATCCATTCCCGGGGGATCTTCTTTTCGGCGTTGGCGACGACGGTCAGGGGCAGCAGGTCGACATCGCACCGGTACTCCGTCCCTTCCTGCCGCCGGAAGCCCACCATCCGGTCCGTGGTGCCGGCCAGGGCGGCCAGCACGGCGGTGCGGCCCGCCAGGACTGCCTCGTCCACATCGGTCTGCGAACCGCAGTGGGCGGCACATCGCTGGAGCAGGGAGAACTCGATGGCCCGGACCTTGCAGCCCAGGGTCTCCTTGACATGGTTCGCGAGAATGGCACCGGCGCCGCCCATTTGGGCATGGCCGAAGGCATCCCGGGACACCTCGCCGACGAGTTCGGGGATATAGCGGCCATCCGCGGTCTTCAATCCCTCCGAAATCGCGACAATGCATTTCTTCTCCCGCTCGTAGACGGCGCGCACGTCGGCCATGAAGCGATCCAGGTCGAAATCGATCTCGGGAAGATAGATGAGGTCAGGCCCATGGCCCTTGTAGGCCGCGATGGCGGTGGCGGCGGTCAGCCAGCCGGCATTCCGGCCCATGACCTCCAGGATGGTCACCATACCGGTGTCGTAGACCCGCGCGTCCAGGAAGACCTCCATCGTGGACGTGGCGATGTATTTGGCGGCGGACCCGAATCCCGGGCAGTGGTCGGTGCCGAACAGGTCATTGTCGATGGTCTTGGGAACGCCCATGATGCGGCACTCGTACCCGACCTGCTGCATGTACTTGGATATCTTGTTGCAGGTGTCCATGGAGTCGTTGCCGCCGTTGTACAGAAAGTAGCGGATGTCGTACTTCCGGAAAACTTCCAGGAGGCGACGGTAGTCGGTGTCGTCCACATCGGCGGACTTGAGCTTGTAGCGGCAGGACCCCAGGGCCGAGGACGGCGTGGTCTTCAGGAGCTCGAGCTCGGCCGGGTCCTCCCGGGCCATGTCGTAGAAATTCTCGGCGAGGATGCCCTTGATGCCATGGGCCGCTCCGTATACCTTGCCGATTACGTCGCCGTGCTGCAGCGCTTCCAGGAAGACGCCGGCCGCGCTGGCGTTGATGACGGACGTCGGTCCGCCGGACTGGCCGAAGATCAGGTTGCCCTTGAGTGTGCCCATGTCGGTCCTCCTTGACGATGCGGGTTCCGGCACAACGCAGGCCGGACAGGTCGGTCATGCAAACGGTAGAAATATAGCATATGTCGCCGGGAGCATCAATCGTTCAGGGCCGATTCCCTGTCCCTGGAGCGGCCGAATTCCTGGCGCTACGCCATTCGCGGCCCAGGAGGCTCATGAGGACGAGGTCCCGGTGGACCCCGTCCCGCAGGGCCGCTTCCCGGAGGACGCCTTCCCGGCGGAACCCCAGGCCGTCGAAGAGGCGAAGGGACGGTTTGTTCTCTTCGTGGATCCGAGCCTGCAGGCGATGGAGCCCCACGTCCCCGAACAGGTAATCGAGAAGGCATTCCATGGCCTTCCGCCCAATGCCCCGCCCCCGGAACGGACCGGGCAGCAGGGCCAGGCCGACCTCGGCGGACCGGGCCTCCGGGTCCAGGTCGTCCACGTTGACCAGGCCCGCCAGCGTCGTTCCCTCGAGGATGGCCAGCACTACATGGCGGTCCCCGTCGTTCCAGTCCGACAGTAGCCGCCCCAGTCCTTCGAGGTCCAGGACAGCGTAGGCGGACGGCTGGTACAGGCGGAGACTGGGCTCGTCCCGGAACAGGGGCAGCAGGGCGGGCAGGAAAGCGTTGTCCCAGGCCGCCAGGGCGATGCCGGAACCCTGCAGGGGCGCTTCGGGGGGAATGCCGGGCATGATGCTCATGGGAACCTCCCGGATCCATTGCCTGGCCGATCGGATGGCTGGCTTCCGGGGCCTGGCTGGCGGATTCCGCTTCCGGAAAACAAACCCCACAACCTTGACGGCTGCAGGGTTTCGGGGTGGTGAGCCATCGGAGGCTCGAACTCCGGACCCCCTGATTAAAAGTCAGGTGCTCTACCTGCTGAGCTAATGGCTCATGGTGGCTGGGACGGCAGGACTCGAACCTGCGGTGCGGGAGTCAAAGTCCCGTGCCTTGACCAGCTTGGCTACATCCCAGCGGCTGTCTCTCCGATCGGCGGGCTCCATCGGACGGGGATGGTGGGGTGGAATACGGGAATCGAACCCGTGACCTCCAGAGCCACAATCTGGCGCTCTAACCAACTGAGCTAATTCCACCATGCCACGGATCAAAGACACAAATGGATTATAGGGAAGGGGTACCCCCTTGTCAACGTGAACTTTCCACCCCGAAGACCCCGCCATTGGCCAGCCGCAATCGTTCCCGGCTTCCTTCCCGACCCATGGAAAAACCGGCCGGGGGTCCGGCCGGTTTCCTGGCGAGTCCAGAGGGACTCGAACCCCCGACCCACAGCTTAGAAGGCTGTTGCTCTATCCACCTGAGCTATGGACTCCCGTACATGGAATCGGCGGCCCGTCGGACCGCCGATGGGCTGGAGCGGGTGATGGGAATCGAACCCACGCAATCAGCTTGGAAGGCTGAGGTTCTGCCATTGAACTACACCCGCGCGTCGGGAAGCCGTTCCCGGACCCGCATCCGGATTTTACCCCACGCCCATGGGTTTGTAAAGAGACCGGGCAAGACGATGGAAGGCCCGGCGACAGGGGGCGAAGCCGGCCGCCGGCAGGGCTTCCGGAAGGAGGGGCGCCCCGTTGCCGGCATGAGGATATGGTATATTTGAAGGGACAAGGAAGCACAACGGGAGGGTTCATGGCCAGGACAAAAACCTATGGAAACGACAGCATCTCGGCCCTGAAGGGGGCCGACCGGGTGCGGCTCCGGCCGTCGGTCATTTTCGGGTCCGACGGCCTGGAAGGATGCCAGCATTCCTTCTTCGAA
>JAKPNJ010000036.1 GCA_029548445.1 Bacillota bacterium
ATGACCCTCGCCAGGGGATCCGCCACCCTTTCGGGCGGGGAGGCCCAGCGGATTCGCCTTGCGACCCAGATCGGCTCCGGCCTCATGGGTGTGCTGTATATCCTGGACGAACCCAGCGTCGGCCTCCACCAGAGGGACAACGCCCGCCTGCTGGCCACGCTGAAGCGCCTCCGGGACCTGGGCAATACGGTCCTCGTGGTGGAGCATGACGAGGAAACCATCCGGGAAGCCGACCATGTCGTGGACATGGGGCCCGGGGCCGGGGAACACGGCGGACAAGTGGTCTGCCAGGGCACCGTGGAGGAGATCTGTGCCTGTCCGGACTCCGTGACCGGACAGTACCTGTCGGGGAAAAAGCGGATCGGGATTCCTTCCGACCGCCGCCGGCCCGACGGCCGATGGCTGGTCGTCCGGGGCGCCCGGGAAAACAACCTCAAGGGAATCGACGTCCGCATCCCCATCGGCCTCATGACCTGCGTCACCGGCGTGTCCGGCTCCGGCAAGAGCTCCCTGGTCAATGGCATCATCCATCGCAGGCTGGCCGCGGAGCTGAACGGCGCCAGGATGCACCCGGGGCTCCACGACGGGATGGAGGGCCTGGGATTCCTCGACAAGGTCATCGACATCGACCAGTCCCCCATCGGCCGGACGCCCCGGTCCAACCCGGCAACTTACACCGGCCTCTTCGACCTGATCCGGGAACTGTTCGCCGGCACGCCGGACGCCAGGGCCCGGGGCTACAGGGCCGGCCGTTTCAGCTTCAATGTCCGGGGCGGTCGCTGCGAAGCCTGCAGCGGCGACGGGGTCAACCGGATCGAGATGCACTTCCTGCCCGACGTGTACGTCACCTGCGACGTGTGCCGAGGCCGCCGCTACAACCGCGAAACCCTGGAAGTCCGGTACAAGGGAAAGAGCATCGCCGATGTCCTCGACATGACGGTGGAAGAGGCCATGGCCTTCTTCGACTCCATGCCCCGGATCCGCCGGAAAATCACGAGCCTCCAGGAAGTGGGGCTGGGATATGTCCGCCTGGGGCAGCCGTCGACCCAACTGTCCGGCGGCGAGGCCCAGCGGGTCAAGCTGGCCACCGAACTTTCCAGGCGCAGCACCGGCAGTACCCTCTATATCCTGGACGAACCCACCACTGGCCTCCATGTGGCCGACGTCCACCGACTGGTTGACATCCTGACCCGCCTGGCCGAGAATGGAAATACCGTATTGGTCATCGAGCACAACCTGGACGTGATCAAGACCGCCGATTACCTGGTGGATCTCGGACCCGAGGGAGGGGACGAAGGAGGCCGGATCGTGGCGGAGGGCACTCCCGAAGAGGTGGCCGCAGTCGCGGATTCCCATACGGGTCGATATCTGGCACGCATCCTTCCCCCTGCGACGTGCACCGGGGAAGTCCCGCTGTCCCGGCCGCGGAAACGCCGGGGGAAACAAGGACCATGATCGTCTGTTCGCTCTGCAAGAAAAATGCCGCGGTCGTTTATACGGCCCGATACGAGGCAGGCCGCCGGGTGACCGAGGGGCTCTGCCTGAAATGCGCCTACAATACCGGTATCGGGATGATGGGGGAGATGTTCCGGAACTCGGGCATTACGGAAGAGAACGTGGATGCCATGACGGAGCAATTGAACAGCCTGATGGCCCAGTCCGAGTCCGGGAATCCGCAGGAGGTCCTGAAGGCGCTCATGTCCGGCCTCGAGCAGATGGCCGGCGAACTGCCGGATTCCGGTTCCGGCGCCGGAGAGCCCCCGGAGGAGCCGGAGGAAGAGCCGTCCGGAACCGGGGGGGGGCCTGTCGCCCCGTTCCCTGGGGCCCGTTGCGTCGAGCCCGGGCGCCCGCAGCCTCGACGGTCCGCTGGGATTCCGGGATGCCTCCGATGACGACACATCACGGGATACCCGTTCGGCGCCGGGAGACCGGACCGCCGAAGGACCGGGCCGGGACCGGCGGGACCGGAAAAAACGCTTCCTTGACCAGTTCGGCACCGACCTGACCCGCCGGGCGCGGCAGGGCGGCATCGACCGGATCATCGGCCGGACCCGGGAGCTGGAGCGGGTGATCCAAATCCTGAACCGGCGCAACAAGAACAACCCTGTTTTGCTGGGAGAGCCCGGCGTGGGCAAGACGGCCATCGCCGAAGGACTGGCTCTCAAGATTACCCTGGGAGAGGTCCCGGCCAAGCTCCTCCACCAGGAGGTCTATCTCCTGGACATGACCGCCATGGTGGCCGGCACCCAGTTCCGGGGCCAGTTCGAAAGCCGGATGAAAGGTGTGGTCGACGAAGCCCGGAAAGCGGGCAACGTGATCCTGGTCATCGACGAGCTCCACAACATCATGGGAGCCGGGGACGCCGAGGGCGCCATGAACGCCGCCAACATCCTGAAGCCGGCCCTGGCCAAGGGGGAGATCCGGGTGCTGGGATCGACGACCCTGGACGAGTACCGGCGATTCGTCGAAAAGGATTCCGCCCTGGAACGCCGGTTCCAGCCCGTGATCGTCAAGGAGCCGTCGGTCGGGGAATCGTTCGAGATCCTCAAGGGCATCCGGGAGTATTATGAGGCCCACCACCACGTGACGTTCTCCGACGAGGTTCTCGAAGCCGCCGTCCGCCTGTCCGAACGATACATCCACGACCGGTTCCTGCCCGACAAGGCCATCGACCTGCTGGACGAGGCCGGATCCAGGGCCAACCTGGATGACATCCGCCTGTCCCGGGTCGAGAGGCTGAAGGAGGAGCTCGAGACTTCGCGGGGCCAGCTCGCCGACATCGAGGCGAATCCGCCCCAGGCCGGGAGCCCGAGGCCCGAAGGGGAAGAAGGGGACCGGATCGCGTTTTATGAGCGCCAGGCCCAGGCCAAGACCCATGTCCTCCACCTGGAGGAGGAGATCCGCCAGCTGGAGGACGCCCTGTCTCCCACCCCGGTGTCCGTCGAGGATATCGCCCGGGTGGTCGAAATGTGGACCGGCATCCCGGTGCAGCGGATTACCGAAACGGAGTCCAGCAAGCTGCTGAATCTCGAGGAGCGGCTCCATCGGCGGGTCATCGGCCAGGAACAGGCGGTTTCCTCCCTGGCCCGGGCCATTCGCCGGAACCGGGCCGGCCTGGGCAAGAAGCGCAAACCGGCGTCCTTCCTGTTCGTGGGGCCGACCGGTGTTGGGAAGACCGAGTTGGTCAAGGCCCTGGCCGAAGTGCTGTTCCAATCCGAGGAAGCCCTGGTGCGCCTTGACATGTCGGAATTCATGGAGCCCCATACGGTCAGCAAGCTCATCGGGTCGCCTCCGGGCTATGTCGGGTACGACGACGGGGGCCAGCTGACCGAGCGGATCCGGCGGAATCCCTACAGCGTGATCCTGCTGGACGAGATCGAGAAAGCCCATGCCGATGTCTTCAACATCCTGCTGCAGATCCTGGACGACGGCCGCCTGACGGACAGCCACGGCCGGACGGTCAGCTTCGAGAACACGGTCCTCGTGATGACCTCCAACGCCGGCACCACCCTCAAGGCCCAGGGATTCGGCTTCGGGGCCGAGGGCCAGGTCGCCATCGAAAGCCGGGTCCAGACCGTGCTGAAGGAGTTGTTCCGACCCGAGTTCCTCAATCGCGTGGACGAGATTGTCGTGTTCAAGGAGCTGGCCCCGGCTGAAATCCGCCAGATCGTCGACCTCATGCTGAAGGAAGTGGAAGGACACCTGGCCATCCGGCATATCCGGCTGGCCGCGTCCGATCCCGTCCGGGACCGGCTGGCGGAGATGGGATTCGACAACCGGTATGGGGCCCGTCCCCTCCGCAAGACCATCCAGCGCCACATCGAGGATCCCCTGGCCGACCGTCTGCTGAACGGATCCCTCCGGGATGGGGACCAGGTGGCCCTGGCCCTGGATGATGGCGGCGGGTTCCGCTTCGACGTGGAACGGCCTGAGGGGACCGAAACGGAAAGGAAGGCCGACTAGGGACCGGTGTCGCCCGCAGGGCCGCGAGATTCCTGGAAAGGCCGTCGGTCAGGTTCGGTAGCTGCCGTTGATCCTGACATATTCATACGAAAAATCGCATGTATAATAATGGTCTTCCGACTCCCCCTGGCCCAGGTCGATCCAAAGAAGGATCTCGTCCCCTGCCAGGATCTCGGACGCCCGGGCTTCGTCGAAATCCAGGGCACATCCATTCCGGCAAACCGGCAGGTCTCCCAGCCCAATGGAGACACGGCCGGGATCGAAGGCGGCACCCGAATAGCCGACCGCCGTCAGGATCCGGCCCCAGTTGGCGTCCTCCCCGAACATGGCAGTCTTGACCAGGGGCGACCGGGCGACGGCGCTGGCGGCCAGCCGGGCATCTTCCGGGGTCATGGCTCCCCGGACCAGGACTTCCACGAGCTTGGTGGCCCCCTCGCCATCCTTCGCGACGGCCCGGGCCAGCCGGTCGCACAGGCGATCCAGGGCCTCCGAGAATCGTCGGGCGTCCGGGGAGGCGGGATCCTGGAGCCGGGCATTGCCGGCGGCCCCGTTGGCCAGGAGCAGGACCATGTCGCAGACGCTGGTATCGCCATCCACGGAGACCCGGTTGAAGGACCGGTCACACGCCTTTCGGAGAGCCAGTTCCAGGACCAGGGACGACACGGCGGCATCCGTCACGATCACCGCGATCATGGTGGCCATGTCGGGATGGATCATGCCGGACCCCTTGGCCATGCCCGCCAGGGTGACGCCGACGCCGCAAAGGTCGAAGGAAAGGGAGACCTCCTTCGGCACCCTGTCCGTCGTCATGATGGCCTGCATGGCCGCATGGGCGTCTTCCGGGGTGCGTCCCAGGGTGGCACCCGCCACCGCAATGCCATGCGCGACCCGGTCCAGGTCCAGCCTCTTTCCGATGACACCGGTAGACCCGGTCAGGACCTCATCGGGCTGGCATCCGGCCGCCGCGGCGGCGAGTTCCGCCATCCGGGACGCCGCCAGGTCCCCCTCTGGCCCGACGCAGGCATTGGCATTCCCGCTGTTGATGACCACGGCCCGGGCCGGCATGCGGCATTCCAGCAGGTTTCGTGTCCGGACCAGGGAATGGCCCTTGACCTGGTTTCGCGTAAAGACGCCGGCCCACTCGGCCGGCAGGTCGGAGACCAGGAATGCCAGGTCCGGTCGCCCCTCCTTCTTGAGGCCGCAGGCCACGCCGGTGGCCCGGTATCCGGTCGGACGGGTCATGGCGCCAGGATCGGTCCGCATTTTGAAGTCCCCCTTGCCTGCCTATTCTCCCGCCAAGGTACCACAACCGCAGAAGGCTCCACAAGGGCACATTGCCGTCCGAATCCCGGCTTCGTGCGCAATTGTAGTATAATTATGTCGGGTGCGCCGCACCCGGGAGGAGGATCCCCATGTGGACCCGCAATGAGATCAAGACGGACGCCAAAAACCTGCTCCGGACCCGGTACTGGATCGCCTTCGCCGTTTCCCTCGTCGCCGGTATCCTGACCGGCAGCGGAGGCGTGGGAGGCGGCCGCTTCAATTACAGCTACTCGTTCGGCCAGGGCGACCTGGACCAGTTCATGAAGAACTGGCAGAGCGGGGACCTGGAGGAAGCCTTCCGGGGCATGGCCGACCTGCTGGCGACGCGCTGGTCCGCCATCCTGGTCATCGCCCTGGTCGTCGGCGCCCTCTTCTTTGTCCTGGGAATCGCCTACCAGCTGTTTGTGGCGGCCCCCGTGGAAGTCGGCTCCGCCCGCTGGTACTCCCGGAACCGGGAATCGATGGAGAAGGCGCCCTCTTTCACCACCCTGTTCAGCCTGTTCCGGCGGGGGGCTTTCCTCCGGACCGTCGGGGCCATGTTCTGGAAAAACCTGTGGCTCTTCCTCTGGGGCATCCCCGCGTTCCTCCTGTGGATCGCGGCCGTGGCCGTATTCATCCTCAGCCTCTTCCAGGCCAGTGCCGCCGGGCTTCTCGACCCGTCCTACGACTGGTCCCGGGTGGACGACCTGGTCCTGGTTTCCGGTTTCCTGGCCGGTTTCGGGCTCATGATCCTTGCCGCCGTCGCGGGCCTCCTCCCGTTTTTCCGGAGCTATGCGTACCGGATGACTCCCTGGATCCTGGCGGACAATCCGGGAATTGGCCATCGGCGGGCCCTGAAACTGAGCATCGGCATGACCCGCGGCCACAAGTTCGCGATCTTTGTCCTCGACCTGTCCTTTATCGGATGGTACATCCTGGGATTCCTGGCCTGCTGCGTGGGACTCCTGTTCGTCGCCCCCTATGTCCAGGCCACCATGGCCGAGCTGTATGCCCGCCTGCGGCAGGAAGCCGTTGGGGAGGGCCTGACCACCATGGAGGAACTTGGATTCGTGCGGCAGCCGACGGAACCGGTCCCGGCCGATGCCACTCCGTATGGAACGGTTTGACGTCGCGATCATCGGCGCCGGCATCGCGGGCATTTTCGCCGGTTACGAGCTGACGCTCCAGGCCCCGGACCTGAAGGTGGTCCTTTTGGAGCAGGGCACGGACATCCGGTCCCGGGTCTGTCCCATTGTCGCCGGGAAGGTGGACACCTGCATCAATTGCCCGACCTGTGCGATCATGAGGGGATTCGGCGGGGCCGGCGCCTACTCCGACGGCAAATTCAACTTCACGACCCAGTTCGGCGGATGGCTGAATGAGTATGTGCCCGATGACGAGGTCATGGCCCTGATCGAGTATGTGGACTCGATCAACATGACCTTTGGCGCCACGTCCGAATGCCACTCCACGTTCACCCCGGAGGCCGACGTCATCCGGCGGAAGGCCCTGGCGTTCGATCTCCATCTCCTGGACGCCCGCTGCAAACACCTGGGAACCGAAAACAACCGGGCGATCCTGGAACGCCAGTTCCAGTGGCTGGACCAGCGCCTGGATTTGCGTTGCGGCGTCCAGGTCCTGGCCATCGTCCCGAGGGACGGGGAGGGGTTCCGGCTTGACACCAGCCACGGTCCCCTGGAGGCCCGCCGCGTGATTGCCGCCCCAGGCCGTTCGGGGGCCGAATGGTTTGCGACCCAATGCCGCAGCCTCGGGCTCGAGCTGATCAACAACCAGGTCGACATCGGCGTCCGGGTGGAGCTTCCCGCCATTCTCTTCAGCCCCCTCACGGACGCGCTCTATGAAGCCAAGCTGCAATACCGCACCAAGCAGTACAAGGACGTGGTCCGGACGTTCTGCATGAACCCATACGGCCACGTCGTGACCGAGAATACCGACGGCATCCTGACGGTCAACGGCCACAGCTATACCGATCCCGCCCTCCGGAGCCAGAATACCAACTTCGCCCTCCTGGTCAGCAACCGGTTTACCTCGCCGTTCCGGGAGCCGTACCAGTATGGCAAGCGGATCGCGTCCCTGTCGAACATGCTGGGGGGCGGCATCATGGTCCAGCGCTTCGGGGACCTCCTGAGCGGGAACCGGACCAATGCCCATCGCATGGAACAGAGCTTCGTCAAGCCAACCCTGGATGCGACGCCCGGGGATCTTAGCCTTGTCCTGCCGAAACGACATCTGGACAACATAATCGAGATGATTCAAGTATTGGATCGCCTCGCGCCAGGAACGGCCAACCATGACACACTCCTGTATGGTGTGGAGGTCAAGTTCTACAGCTCGCGCCTTGTCCTGTCCAAGGAACTGGAAACCCGGTTCCCTGGCCTGTACGCCGTCGGGGACGGGGCCGGCATCACCCGCGGCCTGTCCCAGGCGTCGGCCAGCGGCGTGCTGTCGGCCCGGAGCATCCTGCGGCAGCTGGCCGCCGGGAAACCCTGAGCCACGGCCATGTGCGCGACCTTTACTCTGGCTGCCGAGGACCTGACCGAAACCCTTCGGGAAATCGCGCGGCGCATCGAGGAGCGATATGGGGAGGCCAGGCGGGAGGCGCTCCTGTCCCAGGACCTGTTTCCCGGACAGGAGGTCCCGGTTCGGGGACCCGGAGGGTGGGGGCTCCTTCATTGGGGGATCCCTCTGTCCAGCGAGACGAAACGACTGGTATTCAATGCCCGGGTGGAATCGATTCTCGAAAGGCCCCTGTTTCGGCGTGCCGTCCAGAGGCGTTGCCTGGTGCCTGCCACCGGGTTTTACGAATGGGACCACCGGAGCGGACAGGCGGTTCGCATGCGCATTTGTCCGGAGGGGATGCAGAATCCCTTCCTGATGGCCGGGTTGTGGGATTATGCCCGCATCGGCGGGCAAGAATCCCGGCCTTGCCTCGTCATCCTGACCGCACCAGCCCTGCCGCCGATCTCCGATTTCCACGACCGGATGCCGATTCTCATGACGGAGGTGGGCCAGGCCCGATGGCTGGACGGATCGGTGCCCCTCTCGGACGGGATCGACGGCATCCGATCGGCCGGCGGGGTCCTGTGGGAAGGACCGCTTCGGATGGTTCCGTCTCCCAGGACCGAACGGGCAGCCAACGCCTAAAGGACGGTCCCCACGGCCGTCCAGTGGTATACTTGGAATTGGATTCCGTCACGGCCGCCGGCGGAGTGCGGCGGTCCGGAACCTCGACGGAACCGAGCAAGGAGGGATGGTCATGGGCATCATAAAGGCGATCGCAAGCGCGGTGGGCGGATCCCTGGCGGACCAGTGGCTGGAAGTCCTGGAACCCGACGAGATGAGCGATACCACTGTCTTTACGCGGGGAGTCAAGGTGCGCCGGGACGATCGGCGCAATGCCAATGTCAAGGGAACGGAAAATACCGTTTCGGACGGATCGGTCATTCATGTCTATCCGAACCAGTTCATGATGCTGGTGGACGGCGGCAAGGTCGTCGATTACACGGCCGAGGAAGGATACTATACAGTCAAGGATTCATCCCTGCCGTCGCTGTTTTCCGGGGGATTCGGCGACTCCCTCAAGGAGACCTTCAACCGCGTCCGGTATGCCGGCGTCACGCCTACGGCCCAGAAGGTCTTCTATATCAACCTCCAGGAGATCAAGGGTATCAAGTTCGGCACCCGGAACGCCCTGAACTATTTCGACGGATTCTATAATGCCGAGCTGTTCCTGAGAACCCACGGGACCTATTCCGTCAAGATCACGAACCCGCTCCTGTTTTATGCCGAGGCGATTCCCCGCAGCCAGGACCGGGTCGGGATCGACGACATCAACGAGCAGTATCTTTCCGAATTCCTGGAAGCCCTGCAGGCCGCCATGAACCGGATGTCCGTGGATGGCATCCGCATTTCCCATGTCGCCAGCAAGGGGCAGGAATTGAGCCGGTACATGGCGGATGTCCTGGACGAGGGCTGGAAGAGGATGCGCGGATTCGAGGTCCAGGCGGTGGGCATCGCCAGCATCTCCTACGACGACGAGTCCCGGGAACTCATCAACATGCGCAACAAGGGCGCCATGCTGGGCGATCCCTCCGTGCGGGAGGGGTATGTCCAGGGATCCATCGCCCGGGGCCTGGAGGCCGCAGGATCCAACGAGGGCGGCGCTGCCGCCACGTTCATGGGCATGGGCATCGGCATGCAGGCCGGGGGCGGCTTCATGGGAACCGCATCCCAGGCCAACCTCCAGCAAATGCAGATGCAGGAGGCCCGGAAGGCCGCCCGGGATGCGGCCCCGTCCGTGCCGGCCGACGGACAGCCGGGAGCGCCGGCTGCCGACGATGCGGCAGCAGCGGGTGCGGCAGCAGCGGGTGCGGCAGCCGGGCTGTGGACCTGTGCCTGCGGTACGGAAAATACGGGCAAGTTCTGCACCGAGTGCGGCCTGAAGAAGCCGGAATCGGCCTTCTGCGGCCAGTGCGGCCATCGTTTCGACGGCGGGAGGCCCCGTTTCTGCCCCGAGTGCGGCGCCCGCCAGGCGGCGGTATGACCGCCTGATACGGTCCGGAGGAACGGACGACGATGGCGACCCTGACCCAGAAATGCCCGAACTGCGGCGGTGGACTCCGGTTCGATCCTGCGTCGCAGAAATCCCGGTGCGAGTTTTGCCAAAGCGAGTTCTCCATCGGGGAACTGGAAAAGGCCCGGAACGAAGGGGCAGCCGACAGGACTGCAGCCGATTCCGCCGACCACCTGGTGGGGTATGTCTGCGACAGCTGTGGAGCCCAGGTGGTGACAGAAGATACCACATCGGCGACCTTCTGCTATTTTTGCCACAACCCGATCCTGCTGACCAACCGCCTTTCGGGCGATTTCCGGCCGGACCGGATCATACCATTCCGGTATGACCGGGACAAGGCGATCCGAACCTTCCTCGACTGGTCCAGGACGAAGCGGTTCGTCCCGCCCGGTTTCTACAGCGCATCGCAGCTGGAGAAAATCACGGGGCTGTACCTGCCTTTCTGGATGGCCGATTACGAGGCGGAGGTCGATTATGCGGGCAAGGGGGTTGTCCGGAAAGTCTGGATCAGCGGCAGCATGGAGTATACGGAGCACAAGGAATACGAGATCGAACGCCAGGGAACCATTTCCGTGGCGCATCTCCACGAACCGGCCCTTCGACGGATCGACCGGGACCTTGTCGATTCCATCGCCCCCTTCGATTCGTCCCAGGCCGTGGATTTCTCCCTGTCCTATCTCAGCGGTTTTTTTGCGGAGTCGTTCGACATCGGTCGGGACGAGGTGGTCCCAACCCTGGAGGAGCGGGCCCGAAGCTATGTCGCCGCCCTCCTGCGGGATTCGATCCAGGGGTACGGGCAGGTGACGGAAACCCGGAATACCGTGCGCATGACCCCCCGCGGCTGGCATTACACCCTGTTTCCCGTCTGGATCCTGACCTACCGGTATGAAGGCAAGACGTACATCTACGCGGTCAATGGCCAGAATGGCAGGGCGTACGGCGAACTGCCGGTCTACAAGGCGAAATTGAACCTGGTGTCCGGACTTGTCGCGGCAGGCCTCCTGGCCCTGCTGCTGTTGGGAGGACGATTCCTGTGGTGACGCGAATGCTCCGCCTGCTGGGCCTGGCCGTTCTCCTGGCGGCTCTTGTGATGGTTCCCGTGACCCTTGGCGCGACAGGCGAGCGGGTGGTCGACCTGGCCGACCTTTTCGAACCGGCCCAGGAGGAGGAACTGGCCGGACTGGCCGCCTCCATCGGGTCGCAGTATGGGATGGACATCGTCCTTGTGACGACACGGGATGCCGGCGGGAAATCCGCCATGGCCTTTGCCGACGACTTTTTCGACGAAAACGGGTACGGCGTGGGACCCGACCGGGACGGCATCCTGTTCCTGGTCGACCTTGACAATCGGGAAGCCTGGATCTCGACTTCGGGCAACGGCATCCGGTACCTGACCGACCAGCGGATCGAGTCCATTCTCGACGCGGTGTACGCCGGCGGACTGGAGCGCGAGGACTTCAACGGCGCCGCACGGGCGTTCCTGGCCTCGACGGCCGGGTTCCTGGCCCAGGGAATCCCGGAAGACCAGGTGAACCGCCTGACGGGAGGGGAAGGCATTTTCGGCATCCTCCTGTCGGGGATCGCAGGGCTATTCATGAATGTCGGGACCCGCCGGCGATACAAGGCCCGGCGCCAGGCCATCGCCTTCGATTTTCGGAGCAACAGCGCCCTGAACCTGGGGATTGTCCAGGACCAGCTGGTCAACACGTTCGTCACCACCCGCATCCGCCCCCAGCCGACGGCCACGTCCGGTTCCCGGTCCTTTGGCGGCCGCAGCACGACCCACCGGTCCGGCAGCGGCCGGATCCACGGCGGTGGCGGCCGGAAGTTCTGACGGCTCGTTCCCCATGGGGAGACACCGCGAGGGGGGATGCTTGACAGCCTTTCGCCAAATCCCTATAATCCATCATGCGTTCGAAATGCCCATGCGCCTTTAGCTCAGTTGGTAGAGCAACTGACTCTTAATCAGTGGGTCCCGGGTTCGAGTCCCTGAAGGCGCACCAGCTGAAACCCCGCAGCCGCACCGGTTGCGGGGTTTTCCTTTTTGGCTTGCAGGCAGGCGGTGCGTCAGGTCTTGCCGAGGTCTTCGGGCGCGGCGGGACCGCGTTCCAGCATGCGCCACTCGGCGAAGGGATCGAAGCCCAGTCGGCGATAGATGGACCCGGCTTCCGGGTTGTCATAGAAGAGGCAAGGATGGCGTCCGTCGGCCAGGAGTCGGTCGCACAACCAGGAGACGCAGGCACCGGCATACCCCCGGCGCCGGGCATCCGGACGGGTCATGACCCCAACTACCATGCCGGCCTGGCGATTGATGGCCGTCAGGGTTGCCGAAGACAACAGGGACCCGTCCGGCGCGAACAGGCCGACGGAGATCCACCGGCCGGATTCGAGGCTGTCCGCGGCTTCCTCGAGACGGATGGTCACAAGGAATTCCCGGATCCGGGAACGCAGGTCAAGGTAGGCGCCGGCGTCCCTGCTTTCGAGGGGGCGAAGCGGAAAGCCGGCATGGCAGGGACGGAACCGGTCGACGGACGAAATCCTGGAAAAGGTCTGCAGGGTCTTCTTCCGGAATCCCGGTGGGATCGACAGGAATCCCGCGACGGAGTGGGGGGTCCCGGACAGGAACTCCCAGGTGTCATCTGCGGCCAGGATGGCCCGGGCGCCGGGAAGATCAACCGTCTCGACGGGGCGGGCGTCAGGGATGTAGGCCAGGAAGTTCGTGCGGTACCGCAACAGCACGGCCCGGAAGTCCCCGACAGGGTCCGGGTCGGCCCAGCATGCAACGATGGGAGAATCGAGGCCATGGGCTTCCAGGTCGCTGATCAGGAACAGGTTCAGGTCCGGTTCCCGGGACAGGAAGGACAACAGGCGGCCCAGGTCCTTCCGGCCTTGGCGCAGGAACACGGGATCACCCCTTCTTGTTTCGGACGAACACCAGCTTTCCGTTCATCTGGCCGTCGGGATTCTCGCGGTTCTCGACCTCGAACTGGTTGAGGGACCGAATCAGCTGGGCCAGCTTGCTGAAACCGTAGTTCCGGGGATCGAAGTCTGGGCGGGTTTTCAGGATCAGGGCGCCAACTTCGCCCAGGTACGCCCAGCCACTGTCGTCGGAAACGGCGTCGATGGAGGCCGCGATCAGGGAGACGATCGTTCGCATGGAGCGCTTGCTGGCCGCCTGGGCCTGCTTGGTTTCCTGGGCGCTCTTTCCGCCTTCACGACCGGCGGATTTCGCCGGCACCGCGTGTCCTGCGCCTGTTGATCCGGCGGCCGTTTCGATGGCACTCTCCGTCCGGCCCTCTCCGGCGGTTTCCTCGGAACGGCTGCCGTCGCCGCCGCGGGAGGAGCCGGTCAGGATGTCCGTGTATATGAATTTCTCGCAGGCGGTAATGAAGGGTGTGGGCGTCTTCTTTTCACCGATGCCGATCACCCGCATGCCGGACTCCCGCAGCCGAATGGCCAGCCGGGTGAAGTCGCTGTCGCTGGACACGATGCAAAACCCATCCACATTGCCGGAATAGAGAATGTCCATGGCGTCGATGATCATGGCGGAATCGGTGGAATTTTTCCCCGTCGTATATCCGTATTGCTGGATAGGGGTAATGGCGAATTCCAGGAGCATGCCCTTCCAGCCGGACAGGTGGGGACGGGTCCAGTCTCCGTAAATCCGCTTGTAGGTGGGGGTCCCGTACCGGGCGATCTCTTCCATGATGCCCCGCAGGTTGTGGTGGGACACATTGTCGGCATCGATCAGCACGGCCAGTCTCTTGTCGTTTTCCAAAGTCATCGGAATGTCCTCCTGCCCCCGTCGACCCTCGGCCGCTCGGGATCGACTCCATTCTACACCAGGATGCGCCGGAAGGGGAGGGAGGCGGCGCGGGGGTTCCCGGCGGGACCTGACACGGTGCCGCCTTCCGGCCGGTTTGGTGTACAATGACGGACGGAACGAAACCATCGGATGGTCGGGACGGTCGGGTCCGCATCCGGCAGCGGATCCCGTCGATATGGCGGAAGGCTTGGACGGAAGGAGCGGAAGCGGCATCCCATGGGCGCATCGGACGGCACTCGGCGGGTTCTCCGACTGGCGGCTCCCAGCATCCTGGAAAACCTGTCCGTCACGTTGGTGAACTTCGCCGATACGGCCATGGTCGGAAGCCTGGGCGCGGCGGCCACCGCATCCGTCGCCATCAACGCCTCCCCAACCTGGTTCCTGACGAGCCTTGTCTCCGCCATGTCGGTGGGCGGAACCGCCATCGTGGCCCGGGCTGTCGGCGCCGGCGATCGCCGACGGGCCGAAAGGACGCTGGGACAGGCCCTGCGACTGACCTTGTTCCTGGCCCTGGGCCTCAGCGTGACCGTCGGTCTCCTGGCAGGCCGGATTCCCGCCTGGATGGGCGCCCGGCCGGATGTCCTGCCCCAGGCCCGGCAGTACCTTCGGATCCTGTCGTTCGCGTTTGTCCCGCACTTTCTCGGGCTTGTGTCCGCCGGCCTCATGCGGGGAGCCGGGGATACCCGGACGCCCATGCGAATCAACCTGCTGACCAATGTCGTCAATGTCGCCGGCAATTTCCTGCTGATCCATCCGACCCGGACGGTCCGGTTCGCCGGACTGGAATTCCAGGTGGCCGGCGCAGGACTCGGCGTGGCCGGTGCCGCCCTGGCCACGGCGGGCGCCCTGGCCCTGTCCGGGATCCTGCTGCTCCTGCTCCTGGTCCGGGGCCGGCCCGACCTGGCGCTGCATGGAAGGGACCTGGCCTCCCATGACGCGGAGACCCAGCGGGACATCCTCCGGATCGGGCTGCCCGCCGCGGGAGAGCGGGTCGTCATCACCGTCGGCCAGCTCCTGTTCGTCTCCGTCGTGGCCGGTCTCGGCACAATCCCCCTGGCGGCCCACCACCTGGCCATCACCGCCGAGTCCATCGGGTACATGCCGGCCTACGGGTTCGGCGTGGCCGCCACGACGATGGTCGGCCAGGCCCTGGGGGCAGGGAAGCCGGAGCAGG
>JAKPNJ010000059.1 GCA_029548445.1 Bacillota bacterium
ACAGGGACGGGGGAGCCAGTCCCGGGTGGGGCGAAAACCGGCCGCGGCAGGACAGGAGCGCCGCGGGAGAGTCCGGAACGGCTTCCCCGGCCTGGAGGGGAAACTCCGGATCCTCCACCGGGAAGTCGACGGAATCGAAGCCAAGAAACCGCATTCGTCCGGATGCCGGATCCAGGGTGTTGCCCGGCACGTCCTCCGGTTCCCCGTACAGGAGGAACCGGCGGGAAAGGAAAAGGCCGTAGGATGCGGGCCGGGACGAAAAGGCGCTCTGCAGGGGTTGGCCGAGAAACGCGAGCCACGTCCGGAAGGCGTCGGACCCGCCGTCCGGATCGGGCGGCATGGGAAGAACGTCCCCTTCCGCCAGGACCCGGCATTCGGGCAGCCCCTGGTGTCCGCATCCGCCCGACAGGATCCACAGCACGCCCATCAGGGCGGGGAGCCACTTCCGGGCCGGCCCCCATCCGTTCGGGCCGTTCATGGGGTCCCCGCGGGAAAGATCTCCGCATAGGGGGAATAATCGTCCGACGCCAGCGCCAGGATCCCCGGCCGCCGAACCAGCCGCTCCTCCCCTGTCGGGGCGGCACCAGCGGCCCGTCTCCTGTTCCATGCGCCGAAGAGGTCACATAGGTCCGCCGCCAGGAGGGCGGCGCCATCCGATCCCGTAGCGACCTCCAGGGCTTCCTGGAGAAGCCGGACGGCCGGATCGGGAATCGGGTCGGATCCGCCCACCAGGACCAGGGAGGAATGGTATCCCGCCCCGGCGGATTCCCGGGAAAGCAGGGAATAGAACCCCGTCAGGCGGCGGGCGGTTCCTTCGTCCGGCGCGCAGGAGAGGCAGATCATGCCGGTTCCTGTCCCGTCGGCTGCGACCGTCGCAACGAGGCCCCTGGACTCTCCCCCCGCACCTGTTCCGGCGCTCCCGATGCCGAACCGGGCCACCAGGGCTTCCCACCGACCGGCCAGGCCGGACGGCTCTCCCTGGGGAAAGAGGTCGGGACGGGACAGGAGAAGCTGGTTCCCTGCCTCAATTTGCTGGCGGACCGCTTTCCGCTCCGTCTCCCGAACATCGGGTTCCGGACCGGGAGTGGGCTCGGCCGTGGGGCTGGCCGGTTTCTCCCTGTTGTGTTGCGGTCCGTCCGACGGCACGGCCGGATCGGGGGCGGGTATCGGCAGGAACGCCGAGAACAGGAGGAGTCCGCAGCCCGATAGGACGAGGAGGCGGCGAAGGCGTCGGGTCGGCCCGGCCGGGCGAGGACCAGCCGGGCGCCGGTCAGCGGGGCGCTGTCCGGCAGGAAGAAGGCCGGCGGAACGAAGGCCGGCAGGAAGAAGGCCGGCAGATCGCCGACGGTCCCTCCCGGACCGGCCGGGTCGCCCCGTCTCCCCAGGCCCCTCTCCCGGTGCGTCCGCGATCCCCGGCCCGTCGGACCGGATCTCGGGCTCCCCGTCGTCACGGCCAAGTCCCGGAAACAATACCAGGGGCATCCAGCCTCACCTCCGACCCGATTGTATCGGAAGAGGCTCGGGCGGACGCCCCCGTTCGATCGTCAAAATCCGACGGCGGACGGCGCGCTTCGACAGGCGGAAACGATGCCCGGGAGTTGGAGCCCCGGGTGCGCCGGATTCCCGGCTACCCGGTGTACCGGTTTACAGAAAGTAGCGGATGCCTGACCGGAACAGGCCCTGGTCCCGCTGGCCCGGCAGGTTGCCGGCCACGCCGGGGCCCGTCCGCTCCGAATGGCCCATCTTGCCGAACACCCGTCCCCCGGCTCCCAGCAGGCCCTCCAC
Source organism: Bacillota bacterium (assembly GCA_029548445.1). Classification (GTDB taxonomy): domain Bacteria; phylum Bacillota; class Clostridia; order Saccharofermentanales; family UBA5734; genus JAKPNJ01. Next base: position 1,786 of record JAKPNJ010000059.1, read on the forward strand.
GGCACCGAAGGAACCGTTGGGATTGTACGCCGGATCCCCCGTTGGACGATGGTCCGCGTCCACATAGACCGTGGCCACCTGGCCGGCGGCCAGCAGGCGGCGGTGCTCCGCCTCGGGGCAGAGGAACCGGCCTTCGCCGTGGGAAACCGGGATCCAGTGGACTTCCCCCTTTTGGGTCTCCATGAGCCAGGGCGAGGCGACGGACTGGATCCGGGTTCGGACATACCGGGATACATGACGGCCAATGCGATTGAAGGTCAGGGTCGGGCTGTCCGCGGACTGGGGCAGGATGCGCCCGTAGGGGACGAGGCCCAGCTTGACCAGTGCCTGGAAGCCGTTGCAGATGCCCAGGACCAGGCCGTCCCGACGCTCCAGCAGGGCCATGACGGCCTCGGCCACGGCGGGATTCCGGAAGGCGGTGGCCAGGAACTTGGCCGAGCCGTCGGGCTCGTCTCCTCCGCTGAATCCACCCGGGAGGGCGATGATGTGGGCCTCGCCAATTTCCCGCCTCAAGGCGTCCAACGATTCGGCGATGTCGTCCGGCGTCCGGTTGCGGAACACGAGGCAGCGGGGGTCGCCGCCGGCACGTTCGAAGGCCCGGGCGGTGTCGTATTCGCAGTTGGTCCCCAGGAATACCGGGATCAGGACCCGGGGGCGGGCCCCGGTCCCCGCAAGGAATCCGGGAATGGGCGCGGCGGTCACGGAATCGGGCGCGGCGGGCATGGAATCGGGTGCGGCGGGCGCCGGCAGTTCGTACTCCGGCAGCCCGGGAACCGGGACCGGTTCCCCGAGGGGCGGAAACACCGACCGCAGGGTTCCGTCAAAGGCCTCCCAGGCCGCCTCCAGGGAAAGGGGCGCCTCCTCCCCTTCCCGGCCCAGGGTCGGTTCCGGGGTCGTCTGTCCGACGCATTCCAGCGGGAGCCCTTCCGCCTGGAACCGGTCGGGCCAGGGGGAGCCGTCGGGCAGGCAGAGGAGGAGGGCGCCGGGCAGGCGCCCGAAGAGGACAGGTTCGGCCAGGTCCCGGCGGAAGCGGCAGCCGACGCCTTCGCCGAAGGCCATTCGGGCTGCCGTGGCGGCGACGCCGGTGGCGTGGACGGCGCAGGCCCGCACCTCCGGGTCGGCCGCCACCATCCGGGCGGCCAGCGACAGGCCAGCCAGGAAGCGGTCGGGCACCGGCAGGCCGTCCGGCCGGAGGGACGGCCGCAGCAGCCACAGGATACGGCCGGGACCGGGCAGCGACGATCCCCGGATTTCCCCGACGCGGCCGACGCCCACGGCGAAGGACACCAGCGTGGGCGGCACATCCAAATCGAGGAAGCTGCCGGACATGCTGTCCTTGCCACCGATGGCCGGCACGCCCAAT
>JAKPNJ010000062.1 GCA_029548445.1 Bacillota bacterium
CGGAGCCGACCCCGACCCCGGAGCCAACCCCGACCCCGGAACCAACCCCGGCACCGAGTCCCACTCCGACGCCGAAGCCTGTGGCCACGCCGACTCCCTCTCCCGCCCCGACCCCGGAACCGACCCCGACCCCGGCCGTCGACGCCAACGGCGTTCCCCTCGAGCGCCTGGATCCCAGGGACTTCGCCCCCGACGACACAACGGTCTTTGTCCAGGTGAACGCGGCCAATTTGCGGGCCCTGCCCACCACCGAGTCCGATGTCCTGGGTACGGTCCGGCGGGGAGATTCCCTGGTCCGGACCGGGATCGGCTCGACCTGGTCCGCCGTCCGGACGTCCCAGGGGCTGTCCGCATACATCCTGTCCAGCTTCCTGGGCCTTGACCCGGTTCCGACCCCCACCCCGGAGAGCGGGCTGACCGCCGCCCAACAAAAGGAGATGGTCGAGCTGGCCACCTCCCTGATCGGGACGAAGTACACCTACGGCGCCATGTCGCCTTCCGCCGGCTTCGACTGCTCGGGCTTTACCTCCTATATCTACAAGACGATGTTCGGCATCGTCCTGCCCCGCAGCGCCCGGGACCAGGCCGGCGCCGGTGTCGCGGTCAAGGTCTCCCAAAGCCGGATCCGGGTTGGCGACATCCTCTGCTTTGACTGGGATTCCCCCTACGGCCTATGTGACCATGTGGGGCTCTATATCGGCAACGACCAGTACATCCACGCCACCTATTCGAGGGGGAAGGTCGTCCTGACCACCATCGACTGGGAGCGGGAAAGCCAGCGGAGCCGCCCGGTGATCATTTCCGTCCGGCGGATCCTTCCATGACCGAATCCCGCCGCCGCCACAGCCGCCGCCGCCTGACCGCAGGCCGGATCCTGGTCCCCCTGATCGGGGCCCTGGCCCTGGCCATTGGCGTGGGTATCCTGTTCGGGGCCGGATACCTGAACCGGGCCAGGGCGGAACGGGAACTCCTTTCGGCCCACGCCGCCCGGGATCGGATGGAGCAGGCGGCCATGGCCGGGATGGTGGAGCGGGACGTCTTCTACAACGGCATTGCCATCAACGGGGTCTCCGTGGCCGGCAGGACCCTGGACGATGTTCTCCGGATGCTTCGGGAGGAGGACCGGCGCTTTGCGGAATCCTTCCATGTGGAACTCCTGCATGGGGACGACACGTTTCGCATCGGCGCCCACGAAGCCGGCCTGTCCTTCGACTCGGAGCGGGTGGCCCGGGAGGCCTACGCCTTGGGACGCACGGCTGCGGCGAAGGATCCGGAAGCCGCCATCCGGGAGCGGTACGCGGTGATCCGAGGCCTGGAGCATGCCCCCCGGACGTTCGCCACAAGCCATTCCTTCAACCCGGGGCAGGTTCGGAACAAGGTCCGGGAGATCGCCGCCGACCTCTCCCATGACCCCCTCCCGGCCATGGTCACGGGCTTCGACCCCGAGTCCGCGTCCTTTCTCATCGAGGAGCGAAGATCCGGGTACCTTGTGGATCCCGGGCAGGTCGAGGGGCCGGTGCTGGACTGTCTCCGGTCCGAATCCTTCGGCCAGGCGCTCCGGCTGTCGGGGACCGTCACCACGGCGGCACCGGATGCAGCTACCCTGGCCGGTCGACTGGGCCTGGTGGGAGAGGCCACAACCTATGCGAGGAATAAAAATGAATATGAGCGGGACCACAACATCACCCTGATCTGCCAGGGCCTCGACGGGCATGTGATCCGGCCAGGGGAGACCTTCTCTTTCAATGAGCACTTCGGGCCCCGCACCCCGGCGAAAGGATACCTCAAGGCCGGCGGCATCAGTCCGGACGGCATCCTGGTGCCCGAATACGGCGGCGGAATCTGCCAGCCCAACGCCACCCTCTGCCACGCAGTACTGAAGGCCGGCCTGGAGATCGTGGAACGACACAACCATTCCTGGCCCAGCACCTATGTGCCGGTGGGCCTTGACGCCACGGTGACCTGGGGCGGGAAGGACTTCAAATTCCGAAACAACACCCGGTATCCCGTGGCCATCGTGGCCTGGTTCCGGAAACCCGAGATCACGATCCAGGTATACGGCCGGCTGCTGGAGGAAGGGGTGTCCATCCGGCTGGAGGCCGAGCACAACGGGTACATCCAGGAACCGGAACCGGTCTATCGCCTGAACCGGGATCTCCCACCCGGAAAGAAAGTCCTGTACCGGGCGCCGCACACCGGCCAGCGGGCGACGGCCTTCCGGGTTTATGTCCGGGACGGGGAGGAAATCGGCCGGGACGAGATCTTCAGGAGCTATTACCGGCCCATCGGCGCCATTTATGAGGTGGGGCCGTCCCCGACGCCGGCGCCGACCCGGGCGCCCACCGCCACCCCGACGGCAGGTCCAACCCATGGACCTGACGCCACACCGACACCGGCCCCGACCGTGACGCCGGCCCCGACCCCGTCACCCACGCCGACGATCACCCCAACATCAGCGCCCACCCCGACTCCCGACGCCACCCCCACGGAGGGACCGCCGACTCCATCGGAGACGCCACCCCCGGAATCGCCCTAGGCCGTGCCGACTTCCGCCCGGTCCGGTTCATCCGGCCCGGGCTCCAGCTGGCAGGCCAGGGTTTGGGACAGGACATCGGAGTATAGGACCGCCACATCGGGCGACAGGTCGAAGACCCGGATGACGCCGGCCAGTGCAGCCGCCTCGGGAAGCAGGTCCGGAAACCGATCCCGCCCGAGGCTGGACCAGCGGGCCGGGTCGAACATGACCCCTTCCCGTCCAGGGAAGACGGCCAGGTAGAAGATTCCGGATTCCACCAGGTCCTGGAAGAAATGGCTGCCGAAGGACAGTTCCGGCATCATGCCGGCGTTCTCGAAGGCCACTTCTCCCAGAACGGCCACGTTGTGGATTTCGGAAAACCGGACCGGTACGCCCAGGGACGGGGTGGTGGTGCCCCAGCGGCCGGGTCCCAGCAGCAGGACCGGGAACGACTCGCGGTCCGGAATGCCCGCGTTGAGGCGCCCGATGGCCCGGGCCACGGCGTGGCGCTCGGGATTGCCGATCCGGCAGTAGGCGGCCGGGTCGACCTCGATGATCCGGCGCAGCGGAATCCGGGCGTTCCCTCCCATGAACGGACCCTGGGTCGCAAGGAGCAGCCGGTCGTTTCCGCCGACGGCCGGCATCCGGACAGCGGCGCCCATGCCCCGGGTCTGCAGGGGGCGGCATTGGAGCAGGTTCAGGACATAGCGCCCGGCGGCGCTCCGATTGGCTGTGAATTCCACGTCCACCGGGTATTCGTACGCCGCTTCCAGCGCCCCGAGCCAGGCCTGGATCCGGGAGGCGAAATCGCTTTCGGCCCGGAGCTTCCGGAAGGTCAGCATCCACTGGGGAACCGGCGGCAGCCGCAGCTCGGCCCGCCGTACCTCGGCGTCCCGGTCCCGGGTGGCCAGCAGGTCAAGTTCGTCCCCGTCGAGGATGGCGGCCACTTCCTCCAGGGGCAGGGTGACGAACCGGTTCTCCTCCAGGTCCATGGCATCGACGAAGTGCTGGGAATAGCGCCGCGGATCCTCGGACACGGAGGCGGTCCGCAGGGTCGGGTTGTCCAGGGCCACCATGGCGGGGTAGTCCCCCTCCACCCGGTCCACGGATCGGGTGCCCAGGCCGAGGACCAGCCGGACCATGCCGGCCTCGGGCACCAGGCGGGGATCCCATACGTACAGGTTCCGTGACTGGGCCACCCCGGCCAGGTCGGGAAAGAACCAGCGGGTCCGGCGGCGTCCGGACACGCGCTGGACCAGCAGGGCCATCTGTTCGTCCCGGCCCGACAGGCCCCGCCGGAGCCGGTAGGTCAGGGCGTCCTCGTCCATCATGCTGCCGTAGACCGTCCGGACGGCCTGCTCGAACTGCTCCAGGCGGCGGGCCGGGGATCCCTGGTTGACACAGAAGACGCTTTCGTATTTTCCGGCGAAGGCGTTCCCGAAATCATCCTCCAGCAGGCTGCTGGACCGGACGATGATGGGCGACTGGCCGTAGTGTTCCAGCATCAGGCGGAACCGCTCCCGGACGGCCTCCGGGAAGCTGCCGGACAGGATCCGCTCCTTCAGGTCCCCTGCCAGCCGGAAGTACCCGTCGGGGGCCTTCTGGCGCATCCGCAGGTCCCAGCAACCGTTGTGCACCAGGTAGGTGTAGAACACGTCCGCCCCGATAAAGAACGAGTCGTGGCTTTCCATGTCCTCGTCCGGCAGGGCGGACCCCACGATTCGCCGGCCCAGCAGCATGCCGACGGCCTTGCCCCCGATCCGCCCGGTCCCGATCTCCCGGCCCAGGATGGACAGCAGGTCGGGCAGCTGGAAATACCGGTCGCACAGGGACCGGATCCGGTCCTCCCGTCCCACCAGCAGGTCCAGCAGGCGGCCGGCCAACCGGCGTCGCTCCGGATGGTCCGACGGCAGGGCGCCATGGGCTGTGACGGCCTCCTGGAACAGCCGGTCCCAGGCATCCAGCCGCTGGGCGGCCGCGTCCGGCCGCCAGGGAGACAGGTGGGTGAAGAGCCGGGCGGCCTCCACGCTGTCGCTCAGGGGGAGGAGCGCCCCGTCCTTCCACCGGTGGGGGAGGAACATGGTGGGGGAATACCGCTCCCACACTTTCAGGGGATGGAGGTACAGGCTCCGGTCCACCTCGTGGAGATCGAGGAGGAGCTGGGTGGTGTCCCGGATCCGGGCGATGGTCTCGAAGGCGTGCATCCGGCGGAGCAGGGCGAAATAGGCGATGGTATCCAGCCGGAACAGGGCCGGGCAGGTGATGCGGAAGAAGTTCCCGATCATGAGGTCCGAGGCCCAGGACTCCAGCAGGTCGGTCAGGCAGTCGAAGACATAGAAGACTTCGAGCCCTTCCTCATGGATCAGGGCATGGATCGCCGTCGTAAAGGACTCGAATCCCATGCCTGCATCCAGGGAGACGACCCGGACGCCGGCCGCGATTTCCGCCTCCCCGACCAGGGGCGGATGGGAAGCGAAGCGGAGGTAGCGCACGGTCCGCCCGTCGGCCAGGGCCTGGCGCACGAAGGCCAGGACGAAAGGCCGGAAGGCATCCAGGGAATCCACCTGCCAAACCACGTTGTCCCCGAGGCGAAGGTGGTCCACCACCTCGTCCAGGCTGGGTAACCCGGTGCCGCATCGCTTGTCGTAGGAAGACATGCCATCACCCCCTGTCCCATCATACCCGCCCGGTGTCCGCCTGTACAAGCCAAAAGGCGGTAGTGTACAATGACCCTGCATGTGTTCCGGAAAACGAGGTGTTTCGCCATGCCCGCGTTCCTGATGGTCCTGCAGGCCGCCTTCCTCCTGTTCTTTCCCGCCGCCGTGCTGGCGCTCTGCCGGAAGGTGGCGTTCCTCCGGATCCTGGGGCCTGTCTTCCTCTGCTATGCCGGCGGCTTCCTCGTGAGCCTGCTGCCGGTACCTGGGCTGGACAAGGGCTTCCCCATGTCCCTGGCCGAAATCATGATCCCCCTGGCCATCCCCATGATCCTCTTCTCCGCAGACCTGAAGTCCCTCTCCCGGCTGGGAGGACGGGCGCTGCTGTCCTTCGGCCTGGGTTCCCTGGCGGTGGTTCTCGCGGCCACACTCGGGTTTTTCCTGAGCCGGGACAGGCTCGACGGAAGTGCCGAGATTGCGGGGATGCTGACCGGCCTGTATACGGGGGGGACCCCCAACCTGATGGCCATCGGCGTTGCCCTCGGCGTGTCCGGCGACCGCCTGGTCCTGGCCAATACGGCCGACATGGTGGCCGGTGCCCTGTATTTCCTCCTTCTGCTGACCGTGGCCGACCGCCTGGTCCGGAAGGTACTGAAGAGCCCGGTTCCGGCGGAAGGTGCTCCGGCCGCTGGGGCCGTCCCGCAGCTCGGCACCGCCGCCGAGTACCTGGATGTCGAGGTTCACGGGTCCCTCCGGAACCGCGCCCGCCTCCTGTTGCCCTTCCTGGCGTCGGTCCTGGGCCTGGGGCTGTCCGCCGGCCTCGCGCTGCTGCTGACCGGGACCCTGGACGTGGCCATCGTCATGGTGGGCGTCACCACGGCCGGCATCCTTGGATCCCTGGTCCGCCCCCTGCGCACCGTCCCAGGTACATACGCCGCCGGCCAGTACCTGATCTACATTTTTTCCGCGGCCATCGGCATGTCCATGGACCTGCACGCCCTGGGCCAGGGAGCCCTGCCCCTGCTCGTCCTGCTGCTGTCGGTCCAGTTCGGTGCCGTCCTGCTGCACCTCCTGTTCTGCCTCCTGTTCCGCATCGATGCCCATACCATGCTGATCACCAGCACCGCCGGCATCTTCGGGCCGGCCTTCATTCCCCCGGTGGCCAACGCCCTGTCCAACCGGGCGATCCTGCTGCCGGGGCTCCTGTGCGGCATCCTGGGCTATGCCATCGGCAACTACCTGGGCATCGGGCTGGCCCTGCTGCTCCAGCTGGCGGCCGGCGGCTAGGCGGACGGAAAGGGAGGCGCCATGTCCCTGCTGACCCTGCGCGAAGTCCGGGACAACCGGGACCTCCGGGCCTTCGTGAACCTGCCCTGGCGGCTCTACCGATCCCTGCCGGCCTGGGTGCCGCCCCTCCGGTCCGAGTTCCGGAAACTCCTGTCCCCCGCCACCAGTCCCCTGTTGGCCCGGGGACCCCATGCGCTGCTCATGGCCTGGAACGGCAGCCGCCCCGCCGGCCGGCTGCTGGTGGGCATCGACGAGCGCCGGAACCGCGAACACGGCACCCGGGAAGGATATTTCACCCTCTTTGAGTGCGAGGAGGACCCGGCCGCGGCGGCGATCCTCCTGGGAGGCGCCGAGGAATGGCTCCGGGCCCGGGGGATGATCCGGGTCACGGGTCCCGTCTCGCCCACCAACGGGGACGACAACCGGGGTCTCCTGCTGAATGGCTTCGACGAGATCCCCATGATCCAGACCGCCTATACGGCTCCCTGGTACCCGGCCCTGCTGGAAGGGGCGGGGTATGCCAAAGACCTGGATTTCTTCGCATTCCGGTACCAGGCGGGGTACGACCTGTCCCGGCTGGAACGGGTGGCCGGCTACGCCATGAAGCGGTATGGTTTCGAGGTGACGCAGCTGGACCCGAAGGACCTGGAGGGGGCCGCCCGGGATGTCCATTCCATTTATGTCCGATCCATGCCGGACCACTGGCGCCACCTCTCCACCCCCACCCTGGAGGATGTCCGGAAGGAAGTCGGGCGGCTGGCCCGCCTGGCGGACCCGGACTTCGTCTACTTCGCCCGGAAGGACGGGGAGGCCGTCGGGATGCTCTGCGGCCTGCCGGACTACAACATGCTGTTCCGGCGGATGAACGGCCGCCTCCTGCCATTCGGCTTCCTGGTCTTCCTGCTGGGCAGGCGATGGATCCGCCGGGTCCGGCTCTTCATGCAGTTTGTCGTGCCCGAATACCGGAACAAGGCCGTTACGGCCGTGCTGTACTACCGGTTCGCCGAAACCGCGCTCCGAAAAAAGTACCGGGTGGCCGAGGCCTCGACCATCGCCGAGTTCAACCGGGAATCGATCCTGTCCATGGAGGGCATCGAGGGGGTCCGGAGCCGGACCTATCGCATATACGGAAAGGACCTGCAGGTTCCGGGAAGGGGAGTGCCCGCGTGAAGCCGATCGTGATGTTCGAACTGTCCTTTTGTCCCCACTGCCGCAACGCCCGGCGCTGGATCGCGGAGGAGGCGGAAGCCCATCCCGAATACCGGGACCTGTCCATCGAGTACGTGGATGAAATCCGGGAGCGGGAGCGGGCCAGCCGCCACGATTACTATCTCGTACCCTCCTTCTATGTCGACGGCGTCAAGGTTCACGAGGGCGTGGCGTCCAGGGACATCGTCGCCCGGATTCTGTCGGACGCCTACACCGGATGACCAGGGCCGGCCTGCCGGCCGACCGGCAGTACGGACGACGGGTCGGGCTGGCTGAAGCCCTGCGGCATCGCCATGTCCGGTATCGCCACGACGCGTACCGTCCCCTGGTGGACGCCATCCGGTCCCGGGAGGCGATGCTCCGGGACCTGCCGACGGAGGCGCTGTCGGAGGCGGCCCTCCGGTTGGGGGCGCGCATCCGGGCTTCCGGGTTTCCCGGGGGGGCGGCCGCGTCCGCCGGCGATCCCGCCCTTGGCCGGCTCCTGGCCGAGGGATTCGCCCTGGTCCGGGAATTCGGCGTCCGGGCCCTGGGTCTCCGGGCCTATGACGAGCAGGTCCTGACCGGTCTCGTGCTGTGGGATGGCGGCATCGCGGAGATGCAGACCGGCGAGGGGAAGACCCTGGCCGCTGTCTTTCCCGCTGCCCTCCGGGCCATGGAAATGCAGGGCATGCACATCCTGACCTTCAACGACTACCTGGCCCGGCGGGACACCGCCTGGATGGGCCCCCTCTATCGCGGCCTGGGGTTATCCGCGGACTGCGTCCAGGAAGGGGACCCGCCGGCCCGGCGCCGGGAGGCCTACGGGGCCGACGTGACGTACCTGACAGCCCGGGAAGCCGGATTCGACCACCTGCGATCGTTCCTCCTCATGCGGCCGGAAGACGAGGTCCTCCGGCCGTTCTACGCGGTCCTGGCGGATGAGGCCGATTCCATCCTCATCGACGAGGCCCGGAATCCCCTGATCCTGGTGGCCGAGGACCGGACGGGACGGGCGGATCCGGCGGCCCTGGACCGGGTGGCCCGGGACCTGCAGCCCGGCCTCCACTACGATGTGGACACCTATTCCCGGAACGCGTTCCTGACCGAGGACGGCATCCGGGAGGCCGAGCGGCGCCTGGGATGCGGCGACCTGTACGCGGTCCTGCCCGGCCGGGATCCCGGGGAACCGGGCGTGGCGGATCCCCGCCGGACCGCAATCCTCACCGGCCTCCAGGACGCGCTCCAGGCCCGGGTCCTGCTGGTCCGGGACGTGGATTATCTTGTCCGGGACGGACGGGTGGAACTGGTGGACGAATTCACGGGCCGGGTGGCGGACCGGCGTCGGTGGCCCCACGGCCTCCACGAGGCGGTGGAAGCCAAGGAAGGCCTGCCCCCCTCCCGGGAAAGCCGGATCCTGGCGTCCACGACCCTGCAGGATTTCATTCGGCTGTATCCCCATCGATGCGGCATGACCGGCACGGCGGTATCGGGGGCGGATGAGCTCCACCAGGTCTATGGCTTCGAGGTCTACGTCATCCCGCCCCACCGGCCCAATCGGCGGGAGGACCGGCCCGACCGGCTGTATGCCCGTTCCGCCGCCCGGTGGCAGGCCGTGGAGTCGGCCATCGCCGCGTCCCACGCCGAGGGCCGCCCGGTCCTGGTGGGCACCGGCAGCGTGGCCGAGTCGGAAGCCCTGTCGGACCGGCTCCGGGTCCTGGGCATCCCCTGCCAGGTGCTGAACGCGAAGAATGACGAGATCGAGGCGGCCCTGGTGGCCCGGGCGGGCCTTCCGGGAACGGTTACCGTCAGCACCAACATGGCCGGGCGGGGCACGGACATCCGGCTGGGAGGCCCCGACGAGGCCCTGCGGGACCGGGTTACGGCCCTGGGCGGGCTCCATGTCATCGGGACCCAGCGGCATGAAAGCCTTCGCATCGACCTGCAGCTGCGGGGTCGGGCCGGCCGCCAGGGGGATCCCGGCATGACCGGGTTCTTCCTGAGCCTGGAGGATCCGATCTTCGTCAAGTACCGGTTCCTGGACCTGGTCCCGGAGGGCCTGCGGCCGGAAGACGGGGATATGCCATTGGAAGACCCGGTCCTGCTCCGGGAGGCAGCCCGGGTCCAGCGGATCGTGGAAGGCCAGAACCATGCCATCCGCAGCTCCCTGGACCGGTTCCGGGTGGTGATCCGGGAGCAGGACCGGGTGATCCGGCAATTCCGGGACGAGATCCTTCGGGACGAACGCGCGCCGGGCCTTTTCCAGCGACGCCTTCCGGACCGGTTTGCGGCCATGCTGGACCGGATGGGTGCTGACCCGGGACGCCGCCGGGCCCGGGAACTGGAACGGGCGGCCTGGCTCCTCCTGGTGCCCCGGGCCTGGTCCGATTACCTGGAATCCATGGAGTACCTGCGGAGCAGCATCCACATTCTCCGGGTGGGGGGCAAGGATCCCCTTTCCGAATTCAATCGGACGGCTGTGGAGGCCTTCGACCGGATGCGGCGGGACCTGGAGGACCAGGTCGCGGCGCTGCTGCTGACGGTGGCGCCCGACGGATCCGGCTTCGATCCGGAGGAGGACGGCCTGGCCCTTCCCTCCGCCACCTGGACCTGGATGGTGCCGGAAGAGGACGACCTCTACGGCTTTTCGTCGCCGGTGGCCACCAGCATCGCCGCCACCGTGAATCCGACCCTGTGGACCCTGGCCGCCCTGGCTCGGCGGTTCCGGGAGCGGTGGGGCCCATGACCCGGCGTGCACTGCGGGCGCTCCGGCGATTCACCCAGCCGATCCAGCGGGGCCGGGAACCCGCCTCCTGTCTCGCCCCGGGGTTTGACACCCCTGGCGATGCCGAGTCATCGGTCCGCCACACCCCCGTCGACCGCCGTACCCCCTGGCGCCGCTCCCTGGACGGCGACTGGCGATTCCTGTGGATGAAGGGCAGGGTCCTGCCCCCGGCTGGATTTGCCGAACCCGGGTTCGACGACAGCGAATGGGCCTGGATCCGGGTCCCGTCCGTATGGCAGATGAGTCCCGACCGGGCCACCTGGGGCATCCCCTACTATCTTGCCTTCTCGTATCCGCCCGGCATCGACGTGCGATCCTCCCGGATTCCCTCCATCGACCCCGACCGGAACGAAATCGGGCTGTATCGCCACTGGTTCGAGGTACCCGAATCCTTCCGGGACCGGACTCTCTTCCTCTACTTCGGCGGGGTCAAGGCCGCGTTCACGGTGTGGGCGGATGGCCGTGAAATCGGGTTCTCCCAGGGATCCTTCTCTCCCGCCTCCTTCCGACTTCCGCCGCTTTCGCCGGGGCTCCACCAGGTGACGGTGCAGGTCTGGCGGTACAGCGAGGGGACCTACCTGGAGGACCAGGACATGTGGTTCCTGTCCGGCATCTTCCGGGAGGTGGTCCTGACGGCCGAGCCGCCGGCCCGGATCCGGGACTTCCATGCCCGGTGCCGCGGCCTTGTCCTGGGCGAGGCAGGCCTGGCCGATACGGACCTGCTGGTGACGGCGGATCTGGAGATTCCCCGGACGGACCTCCGTTCCTATCGGGTCGACGTGGAGCTCGGTGTGTCGGACCCGGTCCCGGGCCTGCCGGAGAGCGATGCCGGGGAGTCCTCCCGGGAGGGGGACCTGCGCCGGGCCGGCGGACGCTGGTTCCTGGGCTGCATCCGGTTCGACGCGGATCCGGAAGGCGGGCCTTCGGCCGCGCCGCCTGCCGGTCCCGGAATCCGGGTTCGCTCCGGCACCCTGTCGACACCGATGGAGGGGATCCGGGCCTGGAGCGCCGAGACCCCCTGGCTGTATCCCCTGGTCCTGACCCTGGTCGACGAGACGGACGACCGGATCATCGAGTCCCGGGCCATCGCCTTCGGATTCCGGGAGGTCTCCATCCTGGACGGCCGGTTGTGCCTCAACGGCCGGCCGATCCTGCTCCTGGGCGTCAACCGCCACGAATTCGATCCCGACCACGGATGGGCCCTTCCGGCAGCACGGCTGGAACAGGACCTGCGGCTCATCAGGGGGAACCATCTCAACGCCGTCCGGACCAGCCACTACCCCAACGATCCCCGGTTCTACGAGTGGTGCGACCGATTGGGACTCTATGTCATGGACGAGGCGGACCTGGAATCCCATGGCGTCCGCCGGAAGGGGGTCCCGGGGGATCACCCGGCCTGGACCGCCCACGGGGTGGACCGGATGGAACGGATGGTTCTTCGGGACCGGAACCACGCCTGCGTCCTGCTCTGGTCCCTGGGCAACGAGGCCGGGGACGGAACCTGTTTCGACGCCATGAAAGCCGCCGCCCTCCGGCTGGACGACACCCGGCCCTTCCACTACGAGGGAGACCGGACGATGCACGCAAGCGATGTCGTCTCCCGGATGTATCCCGACATGGCGACAGCCCATGCCCTGGGCCAGGGCCGGGACGTGCGGGTGCCGCTCCTGTCCCGCCTCCGGAACCTCTTCGGTGACGACCGGAAGCCCCTCCGGGCGGATTGGCTCAAGGGAAAGCCGGTGGTATTCTGCGAGTTTGCCCATTCCATGGGCAACAGCCTGGGCAACCTGGCCGAATACATGGCCATCTTCGAAACCTATCCCACGATGGCCGGCGGATTCATCTGGGACTTCGCCGACCAGGCGATCCACCGGGTGCTGCCCGACGGACGGGACGCCTGGCTGTATGGCGGCGATTTCGGGGAGGAGCGCTCGGACCGGAATTTCTGCGGCAACGGCCTCGTGGCAGCGGACCGAACCCCCCATCCCGCCCTGCGGGAAGTCCGGCGAATTTTCCAGCCTGTGGATGCGGTCCTGCTGGACGCCGCGGAGGGACGGGTCCGGATCCGGAGCCGGCTGCGCTTTCGATCCCTGGGACACCTGTCCGTCCGGGCCCGGGTCACCCTGGATGGCGTTCCCGTCCTGGATATCCCCCTGGACCTGCCGGACCTGGGCCCCCTGGAAGAGACCGGGATCCAGGTTCCCTACGACTTCCGGGAGCTGCAGCGGTTGCGGCGGCAGGCCCGGTCCCGGGATCCGCTGCTTCGCCGGGGCGACCTGCTGCTGACCCTCCTGTTCCATTACCGGCTGCCCCAGCCGGCCGCGGAAGAAGGAGAGGAGGCCGCCTTCGTCCAGTTCTCCCTGGCCGGGCCGGAATCGCCCCGACGGGACCTGCCGTCTCCCGTGGCCTGCCGCCGGGCAGGCCGGGGCGTGCGTCTCCACCACGAACCCGACCGGATCATCGCCGGGGTGGACGGGGTCTTCCGGGCCGCCTTCGGGCGCCAGAGCGGGTGCCTGGAATCCCTGGACCTGGGCGGAGGGGAATTGCTGGCCAGTCCGCTGGAACCCTGGTTCTGGCGGGTGCCCACCGACAACGACCGGGGCTACGCGAATTTCCTGCCCTTCCTCCTGCCCCTTGTCCCCAACGAGGCCTGGCGGAAAGCCCAGGAAGAGCGGGAGACCGCCTCGGTCCGGGTCCAGGCCGGGGGACCGGACCGATCGCCGCGCATCCTGTTCCGGTACCAGGTGCCCCATTGCGCCGGGGAGGCGATGGTGGAATACGAGATCGGATGTACCGGCGACATCCGGATCCGGATGGGACTCCTGCCGACCCGGGACATGCAGCGGATCGGCCTCCGGCTGTCGGTTCCGGACCGGCTCGGCCGGGTCGCCTGGTATGGGGCGGGACCCCACGAAAATTACGCCGATCGGCGACAGGGCGCCCGGATCGGGATCCACGAGGCCCGGACGGCGGACCTGGCCCATGACTACCTGCGGCCCCAGGAAAACGGCAGCCGGTGCGGCGTCCGCTGGATCCGGCTGACGGACGAAACGGGCCGGGGATTCCAGGTGGAAGACCTGCAGGGCGCCTTCCTCCAGGCATCGGCCTGGCCGTACGACGACGGGGACCTGGACCGGGCGGACCACATTCATGAACTGGTCCGGCGGGACCGGTACACGATCCACCTGGACCATCGGCAGTGCGGCGTGGGCGGCGATTCCCCCGGCCTTGCGGCATTGCGGCCGGCCTTCCGGATCCCGGGCGGACGGCGTTACCGGATGGACATCCTGCTGCGGCCGGTTCCGACTCTCGTGCCGTATCCGGATGACGGACAGGGCGCGGCGGAGCCGGGAGCCGGACTGTAAGGCGTTACTTCATTTCATCCAGGGACGATAGGGTGGCGGCCAGTATGGCCCGCCCTTCCCCCTCCGGAAGGGCCTCCAGGCATTGGAGGGCGTCCTGGCGGAAACGTTCCGACAGGGTCCGCGTCCTCTCCCCGACGCCCAGGGACCGGGCCCTGGCCAGGAGGTGCCCCGCGCCGCCGGCCTGGCCGGACGCGCCGTGCCAGCGGTCCAGGTAATCCGACAGGTCCGTCCGGAATCCTTCATCGGCCTCGGCGGCCATCAGGATGGGCAGGGTCACATTGCCCTTCTCCAGGTCATGGGAGGCGGGTTTCCCGATGGCATCCCCGCTCTCCAGCAGGTCCATCAGGTCGTCCCGGATCTGGAAGGCCATGCCGAAGGCCTCGCCGAACCGGCCGGCCGTCTCGACCCGGCCGTCCTCCAGGCCGGCCGATTTCGCGCCGGCAGCGCAGGCCCCGGCGAAGAGCGCCGCGGTCTTGCCCCGGATCCGGTCCATGTACGCGTCCAGGGTTGGGATTGCGCCCCGGCCCTGGTACTGGTCCACCTCGCCGGTAAAGACCTCCTCCAGGGCTTCGGCCAGCCGGTGCAGGACCGCCGTCCGGATCTCCGTGGCCGAACCTGCGCCGGACAGGAGCTGCAGGGATTTCACCAGCAGCCAGTCGCCCGTATAGACCGCCAGGTTGACGCCGTGGAGGTGGACCGAGGTGTCCTGGCCCCGCCGCTTGTCGGCGCTGTCGATGATATCGTCATGGACCAGGGTCGCCATGTGGAGGGCCTCCACGGCGGCCGCCAGGGCCCGGGCCGCCCCCTGGTCGAAGTCGCCCAGTCGGGCGGACCCCAGGACCAGGACGGGCCGGAGACGCTTGCCGCCTGCGGATAACAGCCGCAGGGCTTCCTCCTGCAGAAACCGGCCGCCGGCTCCCAGTTCCCTGCGGAGCAGGCGGTCGACGGCGTCCAGGTCGGCGGCGAGGTCCGGAAACCGCTTCCGGAGGGTCGTTTGGAAAGAGGCCATCCTATCCCTTCTTCGGGTCGCGGAAGATAAGCCGCAGGCGGCCGTTCTTGTAGAAGGACTCCCAGACCCGGGACAGCCAGGGCAGCACATAGGCGTCGAGGCCAAAGGCCCGGCCGACACCGCCCATGCAGGCGATGGAGGCGAAGACCATCCACCAGGACTCGGAGTAAATGCCCGTGGTGGTCATGAACATGAACAACAGCGCCAGGGAGATCACGGAACCGAGGAAGGTAAAGCAGCCGCCCAGGAGCATCAGCCCGACCAGGACCTGCATGATGACGACCAGGACCTGGAAGAACATGGCGAGCCCCGGGGTGGCCACCACGATGTTGCGGACGATCCAGTCCATCAGGTTGAAGCTGCCGATGTGGAGGACCTCCATCTTGAAGAACAGCTTGTTGGACGCTTCCACGGCCCGCTTGAAGAGCTCGGTGACATCCGTGACCTTGGCCAGGTCGGCCATGGATTCCGCGCTGGTCAGGGTGCTGGTGGCGATGGTGGCCAGCTTGATCTCCTGACCCAGCATGGGGTGGAGGACCTTGAGGTCGAGACTGGCGATGTCCACGAGTTTCGTGGCCAGGTCGGACGATGTGGCACCGGCCCCGCTGTCGGCGACGCCCAGGAAGGCGGCCAGCTTCGGCGACGCGAACTATCCATCTGTGATCTTCTTCACACCCTCATAGAACCACCATCCGCCCAGGAACATCCGCATCAGGGTGCCCCACCAGGACGGCTGCATCTTCGTATAGTGGCGCTGGAGGAAGCTCGTCTTCTGTCGGCGATGGAGGATTTCGTCATGGAAGTAGTTCCAGGGCGCGTCGAGGCCCCGGATCTCGAACAGGTAGTGGGCGTTGACCATGAATTTCATGGCGATGGAGAGCCAGCTGGGCAGGGAGCGTCCCATGATGTCCGACACGGCATAGTAGTTGCCGATGCAGACCATGGTGCCGTGGAACTTGACCTTCACCGGCTCCGGTTCCTTGCCCCGGATGTCCGCGAGGATGTTCTTCACGCAGCCCTGGGCGGTCTGGAGGGCGTTCTCCACCATGGCGGCATAGGGGCGGCCGTTTTCATCGGCCAGTCCGCCCACGTCGCCGATGGCGTACACATCGGGCTCCTGGGTGCGGCAGAACGCGTCCACCTTGATCCGGCGGGGGCCCCCGATGGTCGGCAGGCCGGTCTCGTCGACCTCGCTGGCCGAGCGGATGCCGGCGGCCCAGATCACGGTCCGGGTGGAGAGGCTCGAATCG
Source organism: Bacillota bacterium (assembly GCA_029548445.1). GTDB lineage: Bacteria > Bacillota > Clostridia > Saccharofermentanales > UBA5734 > JAKPNJ01. The sequence goes on from JAKPNJ010000062.1 coordinate 16,051, forward strand.
CCGAAATGGACGGCTTCCGCGTCCATGGACTGGACGCAGGCGCCCAGGATGACCTCGATGCCCTTCTTTTCCATATAGCGGTGGGCCTTGGCGGAATTTTTCCCGCCCAGGGTGGGCAGCACCATGTCCGCCATGTCGGCGTTGACCAACCGGACCTCCCGGCGGTCGACGCCATGCTCCTTGCACAGCTTCTTCGACCAGTGGACCAGCTCGCCGATCATCTCGACGCCGGTGAACCCGGCCCCGATGACCACGAAGGTCAGGAGGCTGCGGCGGACCGCCTCGTCCTCCTCCTGGGAAGCCCGGACGAAGCAGGATTCGATATGGTCCCGGATCCGGACGGCGTCCTCCCAGGACCAGAGCGGGAAGGCGTGTTCCTTCAGGCCCTTGATCCCGTAATAGTTGGGGGACGACCCGATGGCCAGGACGAGGTAGTCATAAGGGTAGGAGGCGGTCTCGGACGTCAGGGCCTTTCCCTTGAAGTCGAAGCCCGTAATGAGGTCGGTCACGACCTTGACCCGGGTGTCCCGGAAGATGTCCCGGAGGGGGATCCGGATGGACTCCTCGCCGACCCGGTTGCCGGCCACTTCATGGAGCTCGGTCAGGAGGGTATGATAGGGGTTCTTGTCGATAAGGACGATCTCCACGTCGTCCTTCCGGCCCTTCTTGTTGAATTTCAGGGCGGCCTCGACTCCCGCATAGCCCGCACCCAGGATGACCACTCGCTTTGCCATGGACATTGGCTCCTTTCAAACGATCGTAAAACTCCACCCTTCTTGTATCATATCCCGAACCCTTCCTGCAAACGGAAACAGGCTGTCAATGCGGATTCCACAGGATTCCCCCCTCTCCTGGAGGCCGCAGCCGGGGATTTCTTTCGAATGCCTTTCGATGCCGTGACAATCCGCCTCCGCCCCTGTCGCGGGTTCCTTCCGCCTGCTATAGTGGATGCGGGTCCGCCTCCGGAGGACATCCCTCCATCCGGACGACCCGGAGGATGTCATATGCGCCGATACCCGCACCGCCTGTCCGCCCCGGTTGCGGCGGCCCTGGCGATCCTGGGGCTTCTCGTCCCCGTGGTCGCCGGGATTCCGGCCGCGCCTCCCGCCGAGGCCGCAACCACCCTGTCCGTCCGCCTGGCGTCGTCGAAATCCACCATCCGACCGGACAATACCTTCACAATCACGCTGAAGTTCGACAACATCTCGGAGGCGGCGCCAAACGGCATCGCCGCATTCCAGGTCACGCTGGCCTATCCGTCGGCGATCCTGGAATACCGGTCGGCTGCCGCCAAGGCCATGACCGGCACCGAGCTGATCGAGCAGGAGGTCGAGGCCGGCTCGATCCTCCTGGCGTACGCGGATGACGACGGCGGGGAGTCCCCCATCCGGGGGAAGACGGACATGCTCGTCCTGACCTTCGCAGTCCGGTCGACCGCCACGCCCGGATCCGCCGCATTCGCGGGCACGGTTGACGCCATGGACACCATCGTGGACGAGTCGATCGTCTCCGTGGCCGCCTCCTTCACTCCCCTGACCCTGGCCGTCGGGGCGCCCCTGTCCGCCAACAACTACCTCAAGTCCCTGCAGGCCGATCCGGGTCCCCTGTCGCCCGCCTTCGCCAGGGGAACCACTTCCTACAGCCTGTCCGTTCCCCATACGGTCGGCGCGGTGACGCTTGCGGCCGCCGCCGAGGACGCGAAGGCCAAGGTGTCCGGGGCCGGTACCGTACCCCTGGGCGAACCGGGAACCGCCACCACCGCCACCATAACGGTCACCGCCGAAAGCGGGGCCAGCCGGAAGTACACGGTTGAGATCCTGAGGCTGGCCGATCCCGACGCCACGCCGACGGAGCCCCCGACCCCGACCCCGGATCCCAACGCCACGCCCACCCCGACCCCGAC
>JAKPNJ010000087.1 GCA_029548445.1 Bacillota bacterium
ATAGCGCGTTTACGCTGATGCGGGTATGCCGGTCATCCAGGATGCAGGCAGCTTCCTCGAGATGGGTCATGTCCAGCCTGGCTGCATGGAGGGCGGCTGCCCCGTTCGTCCAGGTGGTCATGGCATCCCGGCCGGGGTCGGTCCGAAACAGCGTGGCAACATATTCCCTGACAGACCTGTGGACCCGATGCAAACTGCGCCGAAGGCTCCGGAGACGCCTGGACATGGCCAGCCGGCCAGACAACGCCAGGGTGGCCGAGACGAGGCCGGCCGACAGGAGTCCGAGAATCGCCCAGCCGGTGTCATCGGCTCGTGTCAGGACCCGCAGGGCTTCGAGAAGGATCGGGACAAGCCCGATGGCCAGGAGCAGGATCCCGACCGTTCTCTTCGTTGGCCGTTGTTTCAGTTTCTCCTCGATCATCCGGGATTCCGTCTCGATGTGGACGAGGGAATGCGCCATGGCTGGCCGTTGGGCGGACCTCCCCCCTTCCTTCCTGGACAGGGCGTCCATCAGGTCGGCCAGGGAGGCGCCGGTTTGGCCGCGGTATATCGAATCGGCATGGTTGGCCAGGTTGGGAGCGCGGGCATTGCGGACCATACCGTCCAGGACGGCGTCGGAAGTTGAATGCCCCATCATGACGGCCCGAAGCACGGCCAGGTACACTCTCCGATCGCGCTCCCCTTCCCGGATTCCGGTGAGAAGCCGATGGATGGCCTGGGCTTTCCTCGCCTTCGCCTCGTGAACCTGGCTTTGGATGAACGCTTTTCCTGCACCGGATTCCGCAATTCGTCCGGCAGCTCCCTGGGTCCGTTCCCGGTTCTGCAACATGCGTCCGGCCAGGTCCGCGGACGTCTCGGCGAACCGGAAACCTGCCTGGCTCCGGTCGAGCTCCCGGAGCAGGCGGCCCGCATAGGACACATATCCGCTTCGGATCCTGCGCCAGAGTCGTCGGTCCTGGTCCTTCTCCGCCTCGTCTGCCGGAACGGCTTTCAGCTCCGATCCATCCACCGGGGGAGGGTCTCCGGGGGTAAACGGCTCGATCTCTCCTCCTGCTTCTTCCGGCAATTCCCCCAGAAGCTGCTCCTTCGCACGGTTCAGCATGGATGGGGACGAGGCCGTTTCCAGCTGCCGATCCAATTCTTCGAGCCCTTGCCGCGCCCGGGCCAATCGCCAGGCGCACCGGGCGATCTCGGGCACAACGCTCGCCTCCGGATCGGCCAGCCCGACAATCACGTCCCGAACCTGGTCCGGGCTCCCGGAATCCGAATGGCAGATGGCCTTCAGGATCAGGAGTCGGGCGAGTTCACGGTGGATGGCCAAAGGGTCCTGGACCAGGATGCAGCGGTGGTTCAGGATACAGGTGGTCCCGGACCCGATCGGTCTCCGCTTGTTGCAGCGGGAACAGGGGGAGATGTCCCTGGGCGCGACGAGATGAATGGTCGGCGGCGGGATACCGGCTCGACGGCACAGGTCCTCGACTGCCTTGGCCATCCTGTCACAGGCTGATTCGGACCGGGAAGGACCGGTTTGTTGAAACAGGAAAATGCGGACGCGGGAGGCAGATTGGAGCCGGTCGAGTTCCCGCAGCATGCTTTCCGCCAGGATGGAAGGCGGGATGTTCCCGAGGTGCAGCGTTGGATCGGACGCAAGCGGAAAGCGCAGGTCCGGGTTGCAGTCATAGAAGACGGCTCTCCCCCGATGGAGGAGGTCCGCATCCTCGCGGGAAACGGGCAGAACCAGGCATGACATGCAGCTGTTCCCTACTCCCGGTGGCCTTTGCGGAACGAATTGCGATTCAGCCACTGCCGGATATTGGCGGCCTGGTTGGCGAGGAGCGGGATCGGCGATTCGAGCCCCATGGAAATGAATCCGCCAGGCTCCCGGATGTAGTCCTGGATGGCCTCGATGGCCGCCCCGTGGAGGACGGCGCCATCGGTCGCATATTCCGTCGAGGTCAATCGTGCGATGATCCGGGCGACATTCTCCTGGAGGACTTCGCAAAGCAGTTCGGCGATCTGGCTCCTGGCGGCGCCACGCTCCGCACTTTCCTGGAGGGAAAACATGAGGACCAGGTCGGCGATGTTCGACACGCGGCTCATGTCGGTTTCGGATGGATTGCCGGTTCCCGTCGCATCGGACAGCAGCGTGACTCCGAGGAGACGATCGAGGTGGAGCGGGCTTTTCCGGAAATCGAATACGCCCAGCGTCGGCTCATTCAGGACCGCGGCAATGTCGGCATCCAGCTGGCGGACGATCCGTGGATTTTCAAAGAGCCGGAGAAAGAGATGATAGAGATTGTAATGCCGTTCGTCCGTCTGGAACACCATGGGGGTGGTTCCCGCAACGAACATGGGACGGTTGTCCACGGGCCGATACATTTCCGTGATGAAACCGAGGGCAATGCCGAACAGCAGGACCTTGCCCACTTTTTTCCTGTATGCCGCCGCATCGGACTCGAGGAGGTCCGGCAGGCAGGTGGGTCGGATCCATCGCTTGTCGATATGGGGATTGACTTCCCGCGTATCCGACTCGGCGTATCGTTCCAGTTCCCGCAGCAGCTTCATCACGCGGGCATCATAGGCCTGCCGGTATTCCGCCCCTTCGCGGGCAATGCGCGGCAGGGCATCCGCCACCAGGTCATAGGTGTTGCGATACAGGATGATTTCATAGGGGCTGAAGCCTTCTTCCAGGTATTGGACCGTCGGGCCCAGGCACTCCGTCAGGACATCGGCGCCGATGCCATCGCGGACGGAAGCCGGCATGCAGGCAAACATCTGGCTGCAGGCGGGATTGAAGGCATCCAGGTTGACGGCCGAATTCCTGTCCAGGGTCTGGAAGAATCCCTTCCACAAGTTTCTTGCATTGGGGGACGGATGGGAATGGCAGAGCCGGTCGTGCAGCATCGCCGCCACATCGATCCGCAGGTCCAGTGCCGCCAGGCGGCTCCTGTCGCGGCGGATCCCCGACAGGTAGTTCTCGACATAGGTATCCTGCAGGATGCTGTCGTAATCGGATGTGTCCAGGCTTCCGTTCTGTCCGATCAGTGTATCTTTCATGATGGACCGGACGTACAGCCGCCGATAGAATGTCCGGCTGGCCTGGTCCCCCAGGGCGATGTCGTCCACCTGGCGGCGCACATGATTGTACAAGGCGGATTTCTCTTCATAGCTGTCGAACAGGTAGCGGTTCGACCGATTCCCGTCGTTTCGATGCCGGTTGCCCAGGTCGACCAGCGACCGCTGGAAACGGGTGATCATGGCATCCAGGGAATGGAAGAACTGCTCGTACTCCCGGACCAGGCCCTCCAGCTCAATGAGCATATCCGACAGAACCCGCTCCAGGAGTGCATCCGAGAAGAATCGATCGATTTCCTGCAGCAGGTCCTGGGTCGTCTTGGCGTAGTCCGACAGGGAGTCCCAAAACTCGTTCCGCCTGTTGTACGTCTTCCTGACCTGCGCGAGGCGATTGCCCAGGTGGCCGATTTCGGACCGGATGCTCTCCTTCTGGTCGCGAATGCGTTTTTCCAGGTTTTCGGACCAGGTCACCTCATCGCCAAGCTTGTCGCGTATGGCCGTTTTCAACAAGTACAGGAACGCCCGGGCAGCAATGGGATTCAGCGGCGTGGGACCGGACAGGTAGTGATTCAGGCTCGCGGGGTTCCGCTCGATGTACGACTCCCTGGTGACCTCGTCGTCGGAACGGAGAATGCTGGCCGCCAGGGCCCGATGGTTCTGGGCCACGACCCGCTCGACCCGTTCCATATAGGTACGAAGGGCATCGGGTATCTTCTCGGCCCGACCGAGGTACTGATCCTTCATCGCCGTTTGCCCCCGCATCCCCGGCTGGACGGAGAAAACGGCCCGCTCCCGGCGCTCGGCGATGTCCTGTTGCTGGCTGGACAGGCGCCGAATGGGTTCCTCGATGGCGTCGAGGAAGGCATCAACCCGGGTGCAGTACCGGGCCGGTTCTTCCGATGCAAGACCGTCCGGTCGGACATTGAGGGAGTCGAGAATATCCTTGAAAAATGGCTCTCCTTCCTTGATCTGCAGCAGCTCGACATATCGGCGGTGAATCTCGGGCCGAAGCGAAAGGGCGTCGCCCTGGGACCGCCGACGCTCGTATTCCTCGAGTTCTCTCTCGAATTCATGGTCCAGGGTCCGCCATCGCTCGCTGACATGGTTCATCGACGCCCGCGTCGAGACAAAATGCAGGATGTCGTCAAACGGGTAGACCAGCTTGGACAGGCCGAACCCGCCAAACCGGTTGAGTCCGTCCTGTCGTTGGCTGGCCTTGACGATATTGTCTTCATTGGAATTGATCTGGGAGCCGAGTACCGTAAAGAGCTGGACATAGACGGCATCGGCTGTCGCATCGAGATGGGCCGAGAAATCGACGAGTGTCTCGCCATTGGCATTGCTTCCCTCCCGCAGGAAAAGGAAGTCGTATGGGGGGATCAGTGTGTCGCCGTCCCAGAGCCCCTGGAGAACGGGGCGCTCGAAATAGAGCTCCTGCAGGGCCTGTGCTTTCTGCATGCGGACCAGCCCGACATACTCCTTGATCGTGGCATAGGCGTTGGCCCGGATGTCCTCCCGCTCCGACTCCGGGATCGGAAGGCTTGCGAAGCAGCTGGGCATGAGGAATGTGCCCCGGACCGTCATGTTCTGGAGATGGACGATTTCCCGAATACGGGACTTGACGTGGAGCGCGACGGGAAGGCAGAGGCCCGATCCGGTCCCTCCCGCCAGGGATCCGACAATGTGGATATGGGCCGCAACGCCCTCCCCCTGGTTGTCCACCCGGATGATATTCTGGATGCTCCGGTCCAGCGGGGTCATGCGGCCCTCCCGAACCCCGATGTCAAACAGGAGCCGGGACAATTGGCGGACCTGGGCGGCGCCGGTATTCAGCGGCTTGATCCCCAAGGCCGGATAGTTGACGAACCATTCGTCCAGGTTCAACGGTTTCCGATACTTGTCGACTGTTTGGTTCACGGTCCGTGCGTCCGTCAGGTCGCAGGCGGAAATCCGGCGGTCCCGCGTAACCGCCTGGTCCGTATCGATGACGACGAAATGGACGCGATCCCGATGCCCGATGCCATGCTCCCGCCGGAATCGTTCCGCAACGCTGCGCACGATGGTGCTTCCCGTACCGCCAAGACCGATCAGCAGAACCTTGTCCATTGGAGACCTCCTGGTGCTATTTGATAAATTCGCTCGTTTCGGTATAAAGATAGACTTCTTGGGGGAGCGCCGCTTTCCGGAGCATATCCTCCGACTGAAAAACCGTTATCCTGTCCCCGGGGCCGATCCGAACCGGCGCTTTCCCGGACCCGGCTTCCTTGCGGACAGCCGCAGCGCCGATGGTCATGCGGCCTGCAAACTGCTGGACAGTTGCGTAGTCCAGCAGGACATGGTTCTTGCCGGTGGCCACGATCCGGATCGATCCGATCCGGCAGGACTCGGGGATCCAGGGAACCAGCCAGCGGGTGACAAAGCGCCGGCCCAGGTAGAACATGCTTTGCAGCTGTCCGACCAGCCTGTCGTACTGCTTTCTTTGCAGGAACTTCAGTTGGGTGGGTGTGTCGATCTGGTAGAACGCCACCGCATGGTTCCTGGAGAATCTCTTCTTTGCAATGAGACCGGTCACATAGGCAATCGCGGCCAGTCCGGCCAGGACGAGGAGAATGAACACCGACCACTTGATCCACCAGGAAATGTCGGCGATGTCCAGCAGGACCGTATGGTCGGCCTGTTCATGGGGACGGTCCGTCTTCAGCCGCATGGACACCCGGATCTGTCCCACCTGGGTTAAAGGCATGAACGGATGCATTTCAGGCTGGAGGAGAAAAACGCCCTCCGCTGCGTCCCGCCTGGCGGAAAGCCGGGCCCCTCCGCTGTCGAGAATGTCCAGGGTCATCCGGGCCACCTCTTCGGGCGTCGCCCGGACACCTTCGATATAGGGGACCAGGCGGATCGGCGGTGTCGACCCCAGCGCTCCGTATGAGGATCGCCATACCCCCCCGATTTCGTCCCGCAGCTCGATCTTTCGGACATCGAAAACTTCGAACTGGATCTCCTGCTCCGTCCGATAGAAGTCCTCGATCTCCGCTGTGGCCCGGATTGACATGGGTCCCTTCTCCAACTCGAAATGGACGGAGGGATCATCGAACGTCCGCGTGACCCCATTCTGTTCGACAACGATCCGGTAGCGGAGGGCATCCGGCATCAGGTCCGCCGGAATGACGCGGCCTGATACGGCATCCGTGAACTCAAGCCGCAGGGAGAACCGGTCTCCCATCCGGAAGACGGCGGTATCCGGATCCGTGACAACCACGTCGTTCTGGAGGATTTGGATGCGCGAGAAGACCGCCGGCTCATACAGGACCTCGATGGCCTGGGGATCGACGTCCCCCGAGAAGTGCACTTCAACGTCTCCGGGAGGAATGACATCCTGCAGGTCCTTCGGAAAGACCTGGGCCAGGCACCCGAAGATCATGCCCGCCGGACTTTCCATCCGGTAGATGTCTTCGGCGCTGTACTCCATGGAGACCCCGCCGATGGTGACATTGGAAACGCCGATGGCCCTGTTTTGCGACAGGATGACCAGTTTCCTCAAGCTTAGTTGGTTCCGGAAGAGGATGCTGTCTTCCCTGGCCTCGAGATACCGGGCACTGGCCCTGGCCCGGCCGCTGACCAGGTCCGCGATTTCCTGCATCCGCGCGACGATTTCGTCGGCTTGCGACTGGTAGGCAAAGAATCCATTCTCCGGTTCGGACTGGAATATGGCCGCATCCGACCCGATGGCGAAATAGGCGACCCGGGGGGTTACCTCCGGAACGACAGCGGTCCTGGCGAACTCCTTCAGCCGGCGCTCGACCTGTGCCGGGTCCTCGGCCCTGTCCCTGGACCTCTGCATGATGCCATCGGACAGGACGATCAGCCAGCATTCGGTATTGGGCAGGATCCGTTTCTTCTGATCCCTGAATACGTCCATGGCGGTTTGCACCGCTTCATAGGGCGTATATCCCCCTCCCTCCGGCGCATACCGGAGCGCGTCGATGGCGGACTGCCTGTCCTCCTGGATTGGAACCTCCACGGCCGTATCGGGTTTGCCCATACGGGTAACATACAGGATGTCCTGGCGGTCCAGCAGGGCGCACAGGGTCTGGAGCGCATAATTGGCCTGGTCGCTCTTGCCTTCCTGCTGCATCGATCCGGAATCGTCATAGACGATGGATATAAAACGCTGCGGATACAGGAAAGCGGCGGACACGGGTACACGGGGACACAAGGCGAGCAGGACGAGCACCAGGGTCAGCGCCTGGAAAACTGGATGGCCTCCCTGTCTCAGACTCCGCTCCATATCCGCCGGCCTCCGGGTCCGCTACATTCTCCTGAAAATCGTATCCTGGCTCAGCTGATCTCCGACGGATCGAGATATCCCTTGGCCACCGCGAAGAACTTGTCATCGTACCGCTCGACGGTCGAGTGGATGACCCGGATGACCAGGGGGATCAGTTCGATGCCGATGATGCTGTCGACAAAGGGGATGTTGACATCGAATTCCGGCATGCCATCGCGGAAATCCATGGAGAAGTACCCGATCATCATGCCGTAGTTGGCCCTTGCCAGGGCCTCGCAGAAGACCGGGAATCGTTCCTTGTCCACCTTGAGCTGGAAGAAGCTGGAGAACAGGAGCATTTCCCGCTGGGCATTGACCGAAATCACCATCTGGTGCTCGAGGTCCTTTGTCCTGTAGTGGAACGAGTAACGGAAATTTTCCTCGTCCACCTTCAGGCCCTTGATCTCGAAATCCTGCATGACCTGTCCGATCATGTCGAAAAGGCCCCGGGCCTTCTCCATCTTCTCCTGCGGGATCGTTTCATTGGAATCGCTCATGCTCGTCTCCTTTCATTTTTCGGTCCGGAATCCGATGGGATTCGACATCCGGACCTTGGCTCTCTTGTTCTCCTCTTCCTTCTGGATTTCCTGGATCGCCTGCAGGACATCGTCCGTTTCCATCGTCCGCAAGGCCTCCGGGTCCAGCTGGTTCGTCCGGATCACCCTTTCCGCCAGCTTGGCTGTAGCCCGTTCCACCAGGTTCCGGACATACCGGCCGTTGCCGAAGTCCTCGTCGCTTTTCCGGAGCGGGAGGGACTGGAAATGCCGCTGGATTTCCTGCTCGGCGCCTTCCGAGATGCGGATCGAGGGTCCGGCCAGTCGATGGAATATCTGGACGAGCTCGCCGGAAGTGTAGTCCGGAAAATCGATGTAGTGGGCGACACGGCTGTTCATGCCGGGATTCGACTGAAGCATGGACTTCATTTCGTCCCGATATCCGGCCAGGATGACGACCGTGTCATGCCGGTGGGCTTCCATAAAGGAAATCAGGGTGCTGATTGCCTCCTTGCCGTAGGCGTCCCGTTCGTCGAGCATCAGGGAATAGGCTTCATCGATGAACAGGACCGATCCGACAGCCTTTTCACAGGCGCGGGCGGTCAGCTTGGCCGTATGACCCATATAGGCGCCGATGAGGTGCTCCCGGGAGACCTCGAAGAACTCCCCGTGCTTCAGGAGACCCAGTTCCTTGAAAATGCGGCCGAGCAGACGCGCCACGGATGTCTTGCCGGTGCCCGGATTGCCCGTGAAGGCCATGTGCAGGCTGTTGTCCCGGGCGAGGCCGCCAGTTTCCTGGATCAGGCGGTTCCATTTCTGGAACCGGGCGATTTCGAGCACCTTCTTCTTGACCTCGTCCAGTCCGATGAGCTGGTTCAGTTCTCCCTCGGCGGTATCGACACCCGGTTTCATCCTCTCCTTCACGAGACCGGACAACACGTTCCGGACCGAGGTCCGGGATTCCTCGGCGGAGTCGGACTTGAGATTCCGGCTGGCCAGGAACCGATAGGCCAGTTCCCTTGCGATCTTGTCGGCTGTCTCATACTGATAGAAGCGGCCGTCCGACCGTTCCTGGTCGATCAGGCTCCGGACCAGGGATCGGCAGTCCTCGTCGGTATCCAGTTCGATGTCAAATTCCTTGAGCCTTTTTCGTACATGCTGATACAGCTCCTCGTCGCCGGGAATGACGATTCGGACAGGTTCGAGAAAGAATCGGTCCGAAAGCTTTCTCCTCAGCTTTTCGAAATATCCTTCATCATCGGACAGCAGCAGGAAGACCATGACATTTTTGTCTTCCTGGCGGTACAGCCGCTCGATCACCAGGTCCAGCGCCTCGAGTCCCCGGGTCGAATCCGCCGGAAGGGGGACGATACAGACCGATCCGTGGCGCTTCGAGAAGGTCTCCTCGAGCTGCCGACCGATCTCGGTCTTCCCGTTTTGCAGTTCTTCCCAATCGATATCGATGGTGCGAATCGGATCCATCCTGGCCGAGTCCAGGACATGATACTCACCCAGGATTGTCCGCAACAGATGGTAGGCCGGATCCAGGGTCAGGCCCGGTGCCGATTGGACCAGGAGGTGGGGTACGCAGTTCTTTCGACGCTCCGGGGGGACCTGGGCCAGGGCGGCCGCAATCCTGCCAAGGGTTCGGGCGAACCCCTCGAGCCCGGGAACGCGCTCCAGGAGCCGAAGCTGGGATGCAACGCCATCCTGGGAGGGAGTCGCAACGGGCTGGCCGGGCAACTCCTCGGCCCTTTCCGGCTCGTCCGGACTCTCGACAGGAACGGGCGGTTTCGCCTTCCCGGGAGGCTCCGCGTTCCCGGGAAGTTCCGGCGGAATCTCGATCCCCGGCTCGGCCCCCTTGAGGGATCGAAGGAATGCGTCGGTCTCGTTCCGCAGTTCCTTCGGGAGATAGCCCGAGCCGCACAGGGTCAGGAGATCGGGCAGGTCGTCCGGGGCGACCTTGAGGATGCGGACATATACCTCCTGCGGCGCCAATTCCAGGCGATCACTTATCCGGCCGCGGAATAGGCCGGTATCGGGCAGCAGGAGGGAGTCCATTGGCGCCCCATGCGAATCGGGCGACCCGGGCAGGACCAGGAGAAAGTGGTGGGTGTCGACTGCCCGATGCAGGACGAACAGGCGCCCTCCCTCTTCCTTCAGGTCGAAGGGAAGCGCATCCACTACAAGGTCGCGAAACTGGAATGTTCGGTTCAGGAGATTGTTGACCCTGGGGATTCGGATACTGTCCTTTGAGATGCGAATGACGAGGCGTACGATTCCTTGGTGATCCGGTCCCGGCTGCTCCGTCATTTCCATTCTCCCGTCGTTGTCTCATTCTTTAATCTTTATACCAATTGACACCCGGATGGTCAATGGAAGCCTGCGATGGATCGACATAAGAACCATCTAAGAAACATCGATCCACCCGGGTTCATCCACCGAAACGAATGTGAGTGCTTCAACAGGTACATATGCGCTGTACTTAAAGGCATTCAAATGGTCATTCTCATTGTGATTCAGATAGAACTCAGTCCACCACTCGAGTAGGCGTGGCAGTTGTTGCCCTTTGGGGTTAGGTGGCATCATTTTCTCAATTATCCCGTGCAGCAAAGACTCATTCGTCTCAGTATCATTAGCCTCTCTACGAAAACCATCAAAAATATCAAGCAGGGGTTCGTATTCATGATATCCCCAATCTATCAGTAACTGCATGGCTTTCTCTAAAATCGGACGAGCTGCCAAACAAGTCAGTCTCTTCTCATAGAATATAGCCAGTTCCTTCTCGCAGCGATTTTCATGATGTAAAGCATGCAAAGAGTCAACCGAATATCGAAAAGCAAGTATGATGCAAAGGACTGGCAACGTCAGGTCAAAGTCAAGACCTGTCGGTTTCTCATGACACATGATACTGAATGCTCCTGCATAAGATTGACTGTAACTGATTTGTAGATCAAAACGAATATCAGTTTGCGGGGCGCTGCAAAAGAAAAGTCGAATCATACGAAAAGTCGCAATTTGGATCTCGTTCCATAGGCTTCGTATACTATGTCTTGCATCCGGGAAACTGGCAGAAGCAAGCAAATAACATTCGACGAAATGGGTGTCCAATCCCCAGTATGTGGTGTTGTATATCTCCTCGAACGGCCTATTTTCAAATTTGCGAAATAACGGGTCCAAAAAATCGGATCGAACATCAAGGATTTCAAACTTCCTAATCGTAGGCGATTTTTCGCTGGATACTATTGAAATCTCTTGTGCATTGATAATACTATTCGGTGCCGGAGGAGACTCAATCCACTTGTACGAGAATATTCTGGTTCCACTCATCCATTTCCTTAAGACAAGTCGGGTTGCCGGGTTGGCGATAACCTGGGTTGCCTTGCCTTCGCCTGGTTTTGAGCAGTTCGGGTTATACTCGATACGAAGTGAATCCTGAACCCCAAGCACTGTCAGTTCATCGAGTGCCTCCTGCACCAAGGCTTTGGCATCCTCATACTGATCCCAGACCATTGAATCATCCAGCGGCAGGGTAACGGACAACCGCTCGAGATGGAAGGCAGCGAGAGACCGAAATTCCCGGACCGGGTTGCCGACGAGGTTCAGGACTCGCAGGTCCTGCAGCTCCGGAAGGGCTGGGATTTGGGCAATCCGGTTGTTCTCCAGGTCCAGTTCCGCGATATTGCCGAAACGAGGAATGAGGTCGAGTGTGTCGAGACCGCGGCCGGACAAGTCCAGGATCCCATCGCGGGCCAGGTCGAAGGCGTCGTCTGCATCGAGCCGGATTCCGCCCAACTCGATCGATTCGACTGCCAGGACATAATCGAGAATGCTTCTTGCAGTCAATGGCGCCGCGTCGGACAGGACCAGGTCAGGCCTGCCGACAATGGCCGAAAGAAAGGATTCCTCCTCCGTCATCCGCGGGCTGTCAATCGACAACACAAGGTCGTTCCGAACCGACTCATTTCGATGGAGGGCCTTCGCATATAAGCCCGGAAGATCCGGCAGGCCCTGCCTTTCGATCCAAGCATATCGGTCCTGAAAAGTGAGTCTGGCATTCGCAAGATAATCGGCCATAAAGAATTGGTAGAGGATCCGGTGCTGGAATTCCAGTCGATCCTCGCCGCACACCCGCATAAGGTTGCGGGTAACGAGACTGATACGGCCTATATGGTTCAAGGGATCCAGGGAAGCGGCTTCTTCCCTGGACAGGCTGTATTCCTGCCGTTCGGCCATGTGCGCGATGCAAGCCCGAAGATATGCCAGCGATTTCTCCCGATAGGCCTCCAGATTGTCCGGCATCTCGCGTTCGAGTCTCACAAGAATCCTGTGTTCTCTCGGAATCCAGTACTCATTGACCATGCGGTCGATCATGTCAAAGACATGATCCCGGGTCATGTCACGATCGCTGCAGACAGAAAAGAAGATGTCGGCGTATTGGATCAGGAAGGGTATCCGAAACACCGGGCAATCCGTCGACCGCAGATACCGGCGCATCCTGGCGACATTCTTTCGGAGCGGTGTACCGATTCTCGGGAGGACTGGGTCTTCAAAGACCCTGTTGTCGCAACGGCGATACAAGTTCATGATCTGCCGATTGTCAAACTCATCAATATCAAACAGGGCAAATCCGGGCCGTCCGGCGATGGGATCCGCGACCCGGGATGCATTCGACCGAAACGGTTCCGCCCGGGAGGAAATGAACAACTGGGCCAGCTTTTCGCCGACCCTTCGATCATCGTGAATGAAGGTTCGGATCCGATCGAACAGGACTTCGGCCTCTCCCACCTCGTCCAGCTCCCGGATCTCGTCGAATCCGTCCAGGAATACGCGCACCTCGGGCGCTGTCGATTCCCGAATCATGTCCCGGAGGATGGCCAAATGCGCATCGAAAGTCGTTCCGATCGCATCCAGGGTCATGAAAATGACGCCGTGGTTCGCGAGGGTGTCCCGATCGCTGCGCCGCACCCATTTCTTCCGAAGCCGGAAGGCGAGCTGCTGCATCAGGATCGATTTCCCGATGCCGCATTCACCGAGGATAAAGACCAGAGGCTCATGCCGGATCAGTCGCATGAACTGCCTGAACCCCAGTACATCGCCGCTTCGCAGGTTTTCCCTGTAAGCCTTGGGAGAAGACCGGATCCGGATCCGATGCGGAACATATCGCCTAAATTGTTTTCGGAATTCCCGACGCCCCTGCGGATCAGTCAGCCGGCAGGCTTTCGCCAATCCGTCGAGAACTTTGCGCCGGCCCGTCAGGATACGCTGGACTACGAAAATCCCCCCATATATCAGGGGAACCCATTCCAGAATCTGCAAAATGTTCGCGAGGTCCGACAGCTCGGGGGGCAGGATATGGAAGAAGCGAATCATGGATCCCTCATGGCAGCGAAAGACTATGAAACGGCGTTCATCGCTCCAATGACGATCGCACGACCCATCGGAACGAATCCAGCTTCTTGGGTCTTATTGTACCGTATAAGGCGTGCTACTGCGAGACGCAATCAAACGAAGAACCCAGCCTGCCGATACACGCCGATGCTCAATCCCCTCTACGCGGGGCAAAGAAAGACTACGCTTCTAATAGCATTTCTCTGAATCCGAGTGCAAGGACGGGGCATTGCAGTCACCCACCCTTTCACGAACGGCCTTGCTCAAGCCAGATACGCCCATGATAGCCGGTTCGGTAACCCTTCTTCATGTAACAATCCTCACATCCTGTTGCTCCATCAGGTATATGTTACAGAATGATGACAGCCTTTGCCGCTTGCTTTATTGCCGTATCCATTGTCCGGATAAGCCTTTGTGACCGTCTATCCAGGGAGGAAGTCCCGATGAAAGGAGGTCCAGCCACAACCGGTCAGGCCAGAACAAGGCATGGCGTAATCAGGAACTTGCAGCACATTGCGAAAGGACGTTGAGAATCCGTTCAGACACAATTGATTCCTGACACGGCGGTGAGGCTCCCCTGCTGACGAATCCGAGATAAGGCGGACAGTCCGTCAGCAACAGAGTACCCAAGCGACTCGAATTCAATCCGATCATCCGATGCGATGAACTATCGACTGTCCCACATAGGGCAGGCGTGCCATTCCGTCCGCATATCAAGGCGAATGAGAAACTACTGATTGGGAGGCAAGGAACCGATGGGGAAAGGCCCTGACCAACCAAGCATCCAGGAACTCGAGGGATTGGCGGAAGAATACGATACCCTCATGGAAACAAAGGAGGAAGAGAACGAGAAGACACCGAGTTTTGACGAACTGATCCGGAAGGTGTCTCGAATCCCCGGATCAGCTAGGTGTGTGGAAGTCCTGGTCGAACTGGACAGGATTCTCGGCCAGATGCCCGAGGAACAGCGCCTCCAGAATTGCCCGGGATTCCTGGTCCGGCTCCGGCCCAAGGGGATGGACATCAACTCCCTCTATGAGGCCATGCATGCCCTCAATGTCAGGCACAAGGTCCTGAAGCCGCCGGTGTCGAAATTCCCGTTTGAACTCGATATGGATTGGGCCCGCTTCGAGAAGGATCCCCGGGACTGCCATACGGGTCTCCTGTTCGCAA
Source organism: Bacillota bacterium (assembly GCA_029548445.1). GTDB lineage: Bacteria > Bacillota > Clostridia > Saccharofermentanales > UBA5734 > JAKPNJ01. The sequence goes on from JAKPNJ010000087.1 coordinate 14,461, forward strand.
GGATCAACCACGGATCGGCCCTGGCGATCTTCGAGATTCCAAGGGACATCGTGACCCGTCTCTCCGTGCTGGACGCGGTCATGGCCAAGTACGCGACATTAAGGGGAAAGTTCACCTACTGTATCGTCATCCAGGACCCCCTGGATCCCGAGGAACTCCAGCAGATCCGATCGGTTCTGGACAAGCACCTGTACACGATCACCCTGGACATCCAGCCGACCGACGAGGAACTGGTTGGCGCTATCCTGGACGGAGCCAGGGAATCCGGAGCATCATTGACAAGCGAGTCCGAACTGCGAAACCAGCTGATCGAATCCCTGGCCAGGGAGAAGGAGGGCAAGGATTTCAACTTCTCCACTTTCGCGGAACGGGCGACTATGGTCCTGCTGTATGGCGACCTGGCCCGGTCCCATGCTCCTATGGAGGCAGCACCCCTGCCGGAAGACCATATCCAAAAAAGAGAGGAGATCGCCAAAACCCGCCTGCAGGGAAGCCTTCGGAAGCTGGATCGGTTGGCAGGGCTTGCGGATCTGAAGCAGAAGGTCCGTGAGATCCTGATGTTCCACCAGTGGCGCCAAATGGCAGGCGTCGAGGATGAGGACGTCGGAAACCCGAGCCTCCACATGGTCTTTCTGGGAAATCCGGGTACGGGGAAAACCCTCGCGGCCCGGCTGATCGGGGAGATATTCCGGGAGGCCGGCATCCTGACACAAGGGGACTTCCATGAGGTCACTCGAACGGACCTGGTCAGCCAATATATCGGACAAACGGAGCAGAAAACATTGGAAGTATGCAATAAGGCGATCGGATCCGTGCTCTTCATCGACGAAGCATACGCCCTCTACTCGGAGGAAAAGGGCAGGGACTTCGGAGAACAGGTCATCAACACCCTTCTTCCCTTCATGGAAGAGCATCGCAGGGACACGGTGGTCATCCTCGCGGGATACACAAACGAGATGCTGCGGCTTCTCTCGATGAATCCGGGACTTCGGAGCCGAATCGCCCACACCATCGCATTTGCAGACTACATGGCCGAGGAACTGACCGAGATCTTCCTCCAGCAGATGGGGGAGGCCCTGACCCTGGCGAACCCGGCCAGAAGCCGGCTCGAACGGCACTTCGAACGGATCGCCAGCCTCACCCGCACGGATTCCAGAATCGGGAATGGGCGGTATGCCCGAAACCTCTATGAACGGTCCATCCTGAAGATGGCCGAACGGGTTGTCCGGGATGGCATCCAGGATGCCGAGAGACAACGAATGCTGGTTGAGGCGGATATCGAAGCCGCTTCCCAGGAACTCCTCAAGGGGGTGCTGGATCCGAATCTCAGAATCATCCGGCCCATCGGATTCCAGGGGCTGTCCCAGGAATCCACGGAACGTGACAACCGGATCGCCTAGAATCGATCTGCAGGAGGACTGTACGGAATGGAGGCGGCATGATGCATCGATCGGAACTGAGAGCCCACTCGGTCCATGGCACGGGAAGTGCCTGTACCGTGGAGCGATTGGCGGCATGGGCGGCGGGGCAAGGGCTGGAGGCCCTTGCCATCGCCGACTACCGGAGCACGCTGGCAGCATCGGAGATCTCCCGGTTGTTGCCCGAGATCAGGAAACGGGAGAACCCGCTCAAGCTGGTCATCGGGACCGTGCTGACCATCCATGACGACTCCGAGACCATGGACGGGTTTGATATCGTCCTTCTGGCCCGGAATGCCGCCGGTTTTCGCAACCTGAACGGCCTTCTCTCGGCAAGCGGGACCGATCGCGGCACAAAAAGTGCGAGGCTTGTCCGCAGGGACATCCAGGATCGGCGGGAGGGGCTCCTGGTCGGGGCCTCCTCCTTCCGGGGGGAGTTCTCGCATCCGGGGACCGGGCAGTACGGCGATACGGAACTCGAGTCCCGTATTGGGTTCTATGACTACATCGAGATCCTGCCCCCTGTCTTTGGCCCGGACTTCACGGACCCCGCGTCCCTGATCCGGATTGCGGACCGCTTGGGGGTTCCGGCAGTCGCGGTGGGAGACCAGCGGGCGGTGGACGAAGCCGACCTGCTGGCCTTAAAGATTCTCTACGAGAACCAGGTTTTCAAGTCCTCCGCCTATCCCCTGGAGGGCTTCCGTAATGGGCGTCCCGGTATCGGATGGACAACCGGCGCCATGCTGAAGGCGATGTCCTTCCTGGGAGCCAGGACAGCCTATCGGATCGTCGTGGAGAATCCCCGAACGATCGCCAGTCGGATCGAATCGTTCGATCCCATGGAAGAAGGGGGAAGCGAGCAGCAAAGTGCCCCAATCCGTGAAACAGCCCTCGATGGCATGCTGCGGGAAGCGCTGGTGCGGTATGGAAATCCCCCGCCTCCCGAAGTCACGGAACGGCTTCGGAACGAGCTCGGGTGGATCGGCCGGAATCGGCTTGCAGCAGGCATCGAATGGGTTTGGAATCTATCGTCCGCAGCCCGGCAGGATGGGCTGCCGCTCGAACTGGGCGGGGTGTTGGGAGGCACCCTGGCCGCGAGCCTGCTGGGCCTGACGGAGGTCAATCCCCTGGCGACCCACATTCTCTGCCCTGCTTGCAGGAAAGCCTGGTTCCCGTCCAGTCCGGAGTATCGCAAGGCCGCGGACCTGGTATGCCCGATCTGCGGGGGTCCCTGCCGGGACGAAGGGGATGATCTCCCCTGGGCCCTGTTTCCCGAGTCAATCAACGCAATCGAAAGCCTCCTGAAGGTCAGGGGGCCCCTGGATTGCATCCCCCCGCTGGTTGAGCGTCTGCGGGAGTGCGACGGCGTCCAGGAGGTCTTCCGGGTCCTGGGCCAGTACCGGATTGGGTATATCCATGCCTATCATCTCGTCAGCAGGATTCCGGCAGAAGAAGATTTCTGCCGAGATCCGCTGCTGGATGCCTTCGATATCGACGATGTCATCGAGAGAGTCGCCGCGATGTCATCCTCCATGCGGGTCCATCCGAAGCGCCTGGCCGTAGTGCCTTCCGGAGTCAATCCCCACGGCCTCTCCCCTATTTATCAAACGGTCTCCGGCCACCAGGCCCTCCTGATGGACGCCGTTGCAGCCAATGGGACGCCAACCAGGATGGATGTGGAGCGGGATCTCTCCCTGACACTGGTTCACGACCTCATGTTGCGGACCGGCGTGGAACCCGGGGATCTGCGATCGGCCGGCACTGACCCGATTGCCATTTCACTGTTCGAATCCGAACAGGCCCTGGGGATCGACCTGTCGGCTCTCGGGTGTCATGTCGGCACACTGGGAATTCCGGTGTTCGGTTCCCGGAGCGCCAGAAAAGTGCTCAAGGAGTACCCAGTCTACGACTTCCCGGATCTTGTGGGGATGTGCGGTGTTCTGGATGGATTCTGGGTCTATCCGGATTCCAGGGTCGAGTTCATTCGGCACCTGTCCGATCGAGCGGAGGGCATCGCCGCAACCGTCGAGGACGCGCATCGGTGCCTGGTTCAACACGGTGTAGCCCCAGCACAAGCGCTGGACCTCATTCGCCTGATCCGGAGGGGAGTGGCGAGAACCGACGAGGAATCGGAGGAACTTGGGATGTCCCTCCGGTCGATTCGATGGCCGTCCTGGATGGCCGAATTCTACCTGAGCATCAACTCCCTGATGGGCAAGGCCGCCGCCATCCAGCAGGCGCGCCGCGTGTTGGCACTCGCATGGTTCAAGATCCACTCACCCGAGGCCTACTACCGATCCGTGCTCGGCCGCTGTCCTGGCTTCGGAACAAGGGAGATCGGCCTTGTACGGAAAGGCCCTCAGGCCATTCTGGATGAACTTCGGAGAACCAGTCTCGTCCAGACCTCGGGACAAGTCAATGGAAAGCGCGAAGCCCTGGCCATCGCCTACGAAATGATCTTGAGAGGAGTCGAAATCGATGGAGAGAAAGACGAATGGAGCGCAGCCTGCCGGCAAGGGAAAGGAAAAGTCTATCGAGCCGAACTCGGGAAAAGCCCGGCAACTAACCGAAGGGTTCAGAACCTTCCTGAAGCGCTTTGATGGAAAGGCGAAGCATGAGGAGTTCAAGGAATTCCTGGAGTCGTATTCTGAAATGCTCATCGGAATGCATGGACGTCTCGTTGAACACAATGCCGACTTGAAGACGATCCGGGAACGCCTCGAGCACACGGAACAAAGTCAGGCAAGGCTTGGAAAAATGCTGGTTGGCCTGTTGGTCCTTTCCGCTGTGGCCGTGGTCGTCGCCATGACGGCGCTCCTCGTCTCACTCGGATGAGTCGGCCGAACGATCGGCAAGGCGGCATCCGGTTGGGGGGCAAGTGCGAATGGAACTGGATCCCAGGATCAAGGAAATCAGGGACTACTACGTAAAAAGGCGCAACACTCGAGAGGACACCCTGGCGGCGGGCCTGGGCATGGCCGGCGAATGGCTCGATCAAATGGACGATATCGACCATCTGCCGGAGCCGCTCAAAGAAGCCTTCCGGCTCGCGTTCCCAAGCATGACGGAATCGGACATCGAGCACCTGGGCGAGGCAGGTAAAGCCGGCGTACTGCAGGCCTGGAAGGGCAAGTTGTTCGAGGTCATGGTCCGGGACCAACTGAATGCCGGCGTGCCTGTGGGCGAGCTGCGGCTGGCAGTCGGCGAGAAGGCCGTACTGGCCGAATCCCTCAACGAACCTGGCTGGGATCTCCGGATCCTGGACTGGCGGGGTGTGGAAACCGGCAAGTACCAACTCAAGGCAACCGTATCCGAGGAGCATGTCCGGGAATCGCTCCAGCGGTATCCCGACTTCCGGATCATTGCCACGGACGATGTATCGATGGAGGATATCCTGCCCGGGGGACACACGAACTCGAGCCTGGCTGGCCAGGTGTCCGATGCCATTGATGACCTGGCAGCCCATGACCTGCAGGACATCCTCGGGGACCTGCTTCCCTACCTCCCCTTTATCCTGATCATCGGGTCGGAAGGATTGCGGGCCGCGATCGGACGGAAGCCCCTGGTCAGGGCTTTCGTCGACGCGGGAGTCCGCGGCGCCAAATGTCTCAGCGCCCGGACGGTTGGATTCCTGGTCCTGTCCATAGGACTCGGGCCGCTCTCCATTCCCGCTTCCATGGCGACCCGATATGGCATCGACCGGGCGCTCTGGACGTTCCGTGAGAAGGCATTGCTCAGGCAAAAGACAGAGGAGATCCGCGGATTGCCGAAGTTTCGGCGATCCCCTTGATCTGTCAATTTTCGTGTGGCATTGTCAATTAAAAGTCATCATTTCTGATATGACATCGGAGGTGCAGATGGACGGACTCATGGACGGCTTCATTGAACTGACGAAAACGATGGACCCCGGCACCCAGGTGCGCGTGACCTGCACGGGCCAGGCGAACAAAGAAATCAGCGGCGAATTGGTTGGATGCCAGTGGAACCTCATCATCCTGCAAACGGGTTCGTCCCGGGTCGCGATTCGGGCGGACCAGGTCGTCTCGCTGGAGTACCCGAACGGCCATGCGATCGGCCAGATGGAGTCCATACCGGTCAGATCCCTATCCAGGCAGGAAGTTCCGGTTGGTCCCGTGGGACCGGGTCCCTCTCCAGTCGCTTCAGCATCCGGTGTCCATTCGGAAAACACGGAGCCCAGGAATGAAAATGAAGAGGAACGTCAGGCCTACAATCCCGTCCGGCTGGACCAGCAGCTGCTGTTCAGGATCGGGCAGGAATTGAAGCTGAGTTGCCACGACCGACACGGCCGCAAGTGGGAGCACCTGCAGGACTCGATCCGGTACCTGATGAAGGTCCACGAATTTGATGACCGCTTCGGGCGATCGGCTCCCCTGATCAAGAAACTGGACGGGATCCTCGCCAAGTGCAGTGCCCCGTCCCTGTCTCTCCTGCGCGCCTATCTGCTCCACCTGTCCGGGAAGAAAGGCGACGCGCATCGCTATCTCATGGAACTCGGACTTCGGAAGGAACTGATCGACCTGGTCGTTGTCTGCGAAGGGCCGGAAGGCTTCCTGCCGGAGTACATGACGCCATATCTCTTCGAATCCCTCTCCATTCCGGGTCCGATTCAATGGATGATCGAGAATGATCCGCTGCCAGGCAGGCCGAGAACGGAGGAGGATACATGGCAACGGCTTGCTGGTCGGATTGTGGAACTCCAGGCAAGCATAAGCCAGCCATCAGTCCTGGGCGATTCCCATGTTCTTCTGGATTCCCTGGGCAGGTTGTCCTGCAGTACCGGAATCGGACGAATCATGCCCAGTACGACGATCAGTCGCAACACCTCCTATGCGCGGCATGTGGAACCGCTGAAGCCGGTTCCGGGAGGCCCGGACAATCCGATTCATTCATTCTTGAGCGACCGTGGCCTTATCATCAAGGATACGATCCAGAATCCGACCTTCTACCTCTATGACAAACCGGATGTCATGAAGATCATCGAGTACATCGGGCTGCACTACGAGTGGATTCTGCCGGTCTATCGGGCCATTCGGAGCTGCATGCAGGATGGAGGCAAGTTCACCTTGAACTGCACCGGCTACAACAACAAGATCATCACAACCTGCATGCAGTTCTGTTCCCTACTGCAGCAGGCGGGTTTCATGACGGGATACAAGTATTCGAACAATCCCCATATCCAAATATCCGGAAAAGTCTCCTCTGCGCCTGAGTTCCAGGGCCTGATGTCCGGAGGGTGGCTGGAGTACTATGCCCATTCGATGATCGAGGAAACGTTGCTGGAGATCGAAGCCAGCAAGGGACCCTACGAATGGACGGCTACCCGCAATGTCTCGGCGGTGCTTCGGGATGGGACTGAAGTCGAATTCGACATCCTCGTTCTTGCAGATGGCATTCTGTACTGGGTCGAGGCCAAGACAGGGGTGTACAAGGATTCGATTACCAAGTACAACTGCCATGCCACGCATTTGGAGATGGATCGGTCCAGGGCATTCCTCCTGGCCACAGAGGCTACGAGTGTCGACATCCGGAAGGACCACGGGTTGATCACTGTGGTCGACCTGACGACTTTCCGGGAGCGCTTTCGGTCCAGTGTATCAAGGGGGCTTCGGATGGCGTAGAACAGCAACAAGGCATGAGGGGGGGGGAAGGGATATGACGACTGGCAAGCAACCTTATCCCATGTACCGCTGCCTTGTTAGTCGGGATAGCATCCGATCCTGGTGAATAGGGTTCCAACCATTGTGCTATATTCAGGGAAAGCCATGTTTCGCAAAACGGGACTGGCTTCTGATAGCCGAACGGAGGATGGAATTTCATGAAGCCGGACCGGGAGCTGGTCGTCGAAACCCTGATGCAGGAGCACCAGACTGCGCACCAGCGCGTCTTCAACCAGGTCAAGCTGTACGAGTCGACGAACATCCGGATCCTGATGCTGATGGGGGTTCTGCTGTACTTCGGGATATCCGGGTTTGGCCTTCTGGATGACCGGTACCTCTTCCATATCACCAACATCGTCTTCCTCGTCATCATCCCCTTTATCGCCACGGCCTCGGTGGCCATTACCGCCGCGAACCTGGTCAAGATCATGGTCCTCGGCCTCTTCCTGAAATCGGTCGAGGACAAGGTCAACCGGGTCCTGGAGACCGAGGCGGTCCATTTCGGATTCGCGAAGGGCCAGGTCCTGGACTGGGAGAGATGGCGGCTCGAGGACGGGTATGCCAACCGTCGGAACATGATGTCCGAGCTGACATTTTCCGCCATCCTGGTCGTCACGTTCTTTCTCACCTCGGTCCTGGCCGTCGTCCTCCGTCTCCAGTTCCTGTTCGAGGCGGCGCCCGAATATGCGGTGTTCCCCCTGGTGGTGTCGTGCCTCAACGGCGTCCTGTTCATCGCCACTGCGATCGTCTCCATCCTCCTGGTTGTCTCGAAGCGTCGGGAGGTCATGATTCGCACCGGCATCGTGCCGTCTCCCGATCCCGTCCCGGTTGTCCCGGGTGCTGCGCCTCCCGAACCCGACGGATCCGCCGGATGACAGGCGGACCGGTCCGGCCTGTCCGATGCAGGAGAATCCGATGGAGGAGAGTCGTCATGTTCCTTGCGATCGCAGTCGTCCTATTGGCCGGTATCGCCCTGGTGTCCCTCGGCGTGACGCGATACGACTTCTTCGTCCCTGTGGAATTGCCGTGGATGCACAGCATTCCGATCGCCCATCGCGGCTTGTTCGACGCCCACTTGGACGAAAACTCCGCGGGAGCGATCTTGAACGCGATCCGGAACGGGTATGCCGTTGAACTGGATCTCCGATGCACGAAAGATGGCGTTCCTGTCGTCATCCATGACAACACGTTGAAGGCGACCTTTGGCCTGCCCGGCAGGATTTCCGGCATGACGCTCGGGGAAGTCTCGCACCTACAGCTGCCGAAATCCGGCGAGGGCATCCCGACGTTGCAGGACATCCTGGACCTGGTCGACGGCCGCGTTCCCTTGCTGATCGAAATCAAGCATTACGGGTTCCCCGGACGGTTTGAAGAAGCCGTCCTGGCCGTCCTGGAAGGATACCGGGGCGATTATGCCCTTCAATGCTACAACCCCCTCGTGTGTCGATGGCTTCGGAAGCGTGCGCCCGGGATGCCGGTCGGCCTCCTGCTGAACGACCTGCCGGGGTTGCATTTCGAACTGGCCCGACGTGTCAAGGACAACCTCTTCAGCGCGATCTGCCGACCGAATTTCCTAACATACAACATCGAGTATGTGTCGGACGGCATGCTGGACCGGCATCGATCCAACGGTCTGGTCGTCCTTGGATTCGGACTGGACAGCACGGATCTGGCGAGCGGTGCCTTCAAGGCCAAGGTGGACAACATCATTTTCGAGCTGGCGGCCGCCCCCCCCTGATGGCCAGCGGTTCGCTCTTTCCTCACACGGTTGTGCAAAAGACCCCCGGGTCCGTTGGGATCCGGGGGTCCTTTCATGCCGTACGAGGCGTTTGTCAGGCGATTAATCCGTGACGGACTTGTACCAGTCGTTGACTTCCTTCGTGACCTGTTCGCCACCGTCCTTGAGCCAGTTGGCAACGAAGGCATCGAAGCCCGCCGCGTCCACCTGCCCGTAGAGCATCTTGGTATAGGTCTCCAATTCGGCCTGGAACAACAGGGACCACTTCTCCGTCATGGTCACCGTGGGCGCGCCGGTGAAGGCATTCTGGGTCCTTTTGTCGGCCTCGGCCATGATGACCTTGGCCGCCATCCGGGTCTCCAGGGACCGCTCCACCGCCATCCGTTTCTCGAAGGGTGTCACAGGATCGAGGCCATCCGCCAGCTTGATCAGGGCGTCGAAATAGCTGGACGGAATGCGGGCGGGATTGCCGGGCATCATGGTCAGGAAATTGAAGTAGGAGTAGTCATAATCAATCCCGTTTTCCTTGAGCTTGGTCTTGTCGTTGGTCGGGACGCCGTCGATGATCTCCCAGTCGTATCCCTGGGCGAACCCGTATTCGAACACCCCGCCGACAGGGGGATTGGCATAGTTCTCCAGCAGGTAGTTATAGTACATCCAGTAGGCTTCCGGGTGTGCGAAGTCCTTGTTGATCAGCATCACGCCGTTGGCGGCGGTGATATCCATGGTCGCCCCCATCTTCCCGTCCGGGCCTGCGATCAGGCCGACCGGCACGACTTCGGCATCCGGGAATTCCGCCTTGACGCCGTTGCAGGGCCAGTCCATAACCCAGTTGCCGCCGCCGATGACGCCGGCTTTCCCCTGGACAAAGATCTGGGTGGCCGTAAATTCATCCCATGTCGCCACGTCCTGGGGAATATACCCCTTGTCCATCCAGTCCTTGAGCTTCAGCAGCGCGTCCTTGGCGCCCGGCTGGATCGACCCGTACGCCAGGGAGCCATCGGGCATGGGATTCCACTGCATGGGGACCGTCCCGTATGCACCGAAGAACCAGTCCATGGTGGACAGCCAGGTCTTGGCCCCGTTCTTGAACGAGAACGTAAAGGGGAAGACTTCCTCGGGCGTAAATCCGTCCGGATTCTCGTACTTGAATTTCTGCAAGACGACCTCCAGGTCGTCCACCGTTTTGGGGATGTCCAGGGAGAGCGCGTCGAGCCAGTCCTTACGGATCCACATAAGGGTGTCGGCGTTGTGGGCATACTCGAGAATCGGAATGCCGTAGGCGACCCCGTCCTTCATGAAGGGGTAGAAAATTTGCGGGTTGGCCTCGGCATGCTTCTTGTACTCGGTACCGGCGTACTTTTCATACGTCTCCATGATCGGCATGAACTTGCCGGATTCGATGAGCTGCCCTACCGTCACCGGATCCTGGGTATAGACCACCACGTCCGGCAGGGTTTCGTTGCTGGAGATCATAAGCTGCAGCTTGGTCCGGTAGCTGTCCGCATCGGCGGGTTCCAGCACATATTCGATCCGGATGCCGAACTGGTCCAGGGCCCACCGGGTATGGGCGTTGTCGTTCAACGTGTCGTTGTACAGATAGACAGGGTCGCCGACCCGGGATACGGCGGTCATGGTGATGGGCGGATCGAACTTGCCCAGTTCGAAGGGCGACTTCTCCGCCGTGGTGGGGGTCGCTCCCGAGGTGGGGGCCGGGGTGTTCGTCGGTGTTGTGCCGCAGCCGGCCAGGATCCCCAGGATCATGGCGATGGACAGCACAAGGGTCGCGATGGTCTTGGCTCTGCGTGTCATGTGTTTCCTCCTTGCATGTTTCGGTTTTGTGGTTTCGAATTCCTGGAGCAACGATGGCCGGAATCACCTCCCTGTCGTTCGGACCGCTTCCCTGCGGGGTGTGCGTCGACTACTGCTTGACTGCGCCTAGGACGATGCCACTGATGAAATACCGCTGCAGGAACGGATAGACCAGCAGGACGGGGATGGCGCCGATGAAGATTTGGGCGGCCTTGAGGGTTCGCTGGCTCAGCCGGGCCATGACCTCGGGACCGACAATCCGGAAGTCCTGCTGGACGATGATGGTCTGCAGGACGGAGGCCAGGGGGAGTCGGTTCTTGTCGCCGATGTAGATCAGGCCGTCAAAGTAGGAATTCCAGTGGAAGACAATGGTGAAGAGGGACACTGTGGCGATGGCCGGCAGGGATAGGGGAAGGTAGATCCGGAAGAAGGTTGCCAGGTGGCCGGCTCCGTCAATCAGGGAGGCCTCCTCCATCTCCCTGGGAAGGGAGCGGAAGAAGTTCAGCATCAGGATGATGTTGTAGGCGCTGGCCAGGGTCGGCAGGATCAGGGCCCAGAACCGGTTGATGAGTCCCAGCTTGACGATGAGCATATAGGACGGGATCAGGCCGCCGCTGAACAGCATCGTGAAGATCATGAACCAGATGTAGACGTTGCGGCCGACGAGCGTCCGTTCATCCTTCGACAGGGCATAGGCAGCCATCAGGGTGATGAACATGGTCATGGCGGTCCCGACCGCGGCCCGAAGGACGGAGATGGTCAGGGCTCCGACGAAGAGGCGGCTGGAGAATGTCCGGAGGTAGGCCTCCGCGTTGAACCCGATGGGCCAGAAGGAGACGAGGCCGGCGTTGGCCGGGGCGCTGGCGCTGAAGGAGACCGCCAGGAGGTGCAGCATCGGCAGCAGGCAGAGAAGGCCGACGGCAGCCATGAAGATCGAGTTGACCGCATTGAAGATTCGGTATCCGCGAGTCTTGTAGTACATGGTGCGCCTCCTTTCTCAAAAAATCCGGTAATTGGTGAACCGGTACGCCAACCGATACGAAATCGTGATGAGGATCAGGCCGATGAAGGACTTGAACAGGCCTACCGCCGCCCCGAGGCTGTATTTGCCGGACAGGAGGCCAATGCGGTAGACAAAGGTGTCGATAATGTCGGCTTTCTCATACACCATGGGGTTGTACAGGTTGAAAACCTGGTCGAAGTTGGCGTTCAGGAGGCCGCCCAGGGCCAGGGTGGCGACCACGACCGTGATGGGCACCAGGGACGGGATGGTGATGTGGAGGGTTTGGCGGAATCGATTGGCACCATCGATTTCCGCCGACTCGTACAGGTCGGGGCTGACCGTGGTGAGCGCCGCGAGATACAGGATCGTGTTGAACCCGAAGCTCTTCCAGACATCGCTGAAGATGACGGTCAGCCGGAACCAGAAGCCGTCTCCCAGAAACATGATCCGCTCCATGCCAAGACGAGCCATGACGGTGTTGACCAGTCCCTGGGTGGACAGCATGTCCAGGAGGATGCCGGCCAGGGTCACCCAGGACAGGAAATAGGGCAGGTAGACGATGGTCTGGACGGTCCGCTTGTAGCGCCGATTCCGGACTTCGTTCAGCAGGATGGCGAACCCGAAGGGTATGAGGATGTTCAGGACATACTTTGAAAGGGAGAAGACCAGGGTGTTTCGGAGAACCTTCAGGAAGTTGTCGTACCCGAAGAGAAAGCGAAATTGGTCCAGTCCCACCCAGGGGGAATTCAGGAAGCCGAGGCCGGGCTTGAAGTTCTGGAACGCCATGACGATGCCCGCCATGGGCAGGTAACTGAAGATAAAGAACAGGATGACGGCCGGCCAGACCATCAGGTGCAGGACCCAGTTCCGGCGCAGGGAGGACAGGGCTGTCTCCCGGTTGCGCCTTCGGGCTCCCGCGTGCAATTTTCGATTTCGCCACATCCTTGTATTCATATCGACAGGCTCTCCTCCATGGCGATTCGGCACCATTCCACGGCATTGGCCGCAGAACCGCCCAGGGTGTGGTTGTCTTTCATGATGATTTCCATGCGATTGTGCCGGGCAGCGGCCAGGGTTTCCCGCAGGCGGGAGCGGATGGCGCCGAAATCGGGCGTCGGGGTTGCGAGGTAGGCGGGATTGGGCTTGTACGAGAAGATATACCTTTCTCCCAATCGCTCGGCCATCCCCGGGACGCTGGCCCAAGGCGATACCGACACCCTGCGGAGGCGGGGAACCTGCAGGACGTGCTGCCACCGGGCGTCCAGGGGCTCACAGCAGCCATAGCAGTTCAGTCCGAACCGGTCCAGGACCGGCACCTGGTAAGGCAGGACAAACTCGGCGAACATCTCCGGGGATACGCAGGTCGTCTCCTGGCTCTCCCCAAATCCCCACATGTCCCGAGTCCGGACATGGCCGGCAAAATCCGGGGCCGGCAATTCCCGGGACCATCCGAAGCCTCCGGATCCGACGTAGGTGCCGTCGTTGTTGAGGGCCAGGAGGTCTTGCTGCTCCAGCCGGTCCAGAAGGGACAGGGTCCCGTCCCGAAGAAAGGCCATCAACGAATGGAGCGAGTCGCTGTTGTCAAGAAAATCATACAGAACCTGTGACAGGCCCCTGAGATTGACCAGGGTCCAGGTCATGCCCAGGGTCCACCACCAGGTACTGTGCCGCCGGACTTCCAGGATGTCCCCGAAGACCTCCCGGGCCAGGTCCAGCAAATCCCGGCTGTCGGCTTCGTCCACCTCGACCTGCGGGAACCGCAGGCGATCCATCATGGCATAGTCCGTGAGCGGCGCTTCCCACACATAGGAGCCCTGTTCATCATGCTGGATTTTCCGTTCCGAAAGTCCCCACCCGGTCAGCCGAGACACATGGGGAACCCTGAACACCGCCTCGATTACCTTGTCGTCCCGCATCCCCTCGGCCCAGAAGATCTCTTTCCTGAGCAGCATCTCCCAACTGCGCGCCATATCGCCCCGACAGGCGAGAACGGACTCGGGCAGGATCTCGGTCCATCCGTGCTCCGGATCGCAGAAGACCACGGGACGTGTGGCTTTCAGCTCGTTGTGGTCCAGCCACAGCTGGCGCTTCTCCGCCTCAATGGGACGTTCGGACAACTCCCGGACCCGATGGGCCAGCTCCCGCAGAAGAACCCGGTCCGACGCCGCGATGCCCTCTTTCGCCGTCCATCCGTCCGATCCGATGCGCGAGGCAGAATGTGCGATCATGGGTCGCTCCTTCGAAGGATCGTTCGATCGAATTTCATGCGGCCCAGCCAGGCTGAAACGGATTGCCGGCTGGCCGGGCGGAACCGGATTCCGATCCCGTCGCATCCTGCAAGCGGAGTCGGGAGAATCACTTCCGTCACCGGTGTTGGTTGGGGCGCAGGATCCGTATCGGTCACAACGGATTGCAAATTGGCTGCATAGGAAACCGCCCGGACAGTCGAGGACCCGATACGCTCCGCTGTCCGGCCGTTCGGATCGAGTCGAAGTACCTCGACGATCCCGTCGGCCATGGCATGGAGCTCCATGAGGATCCGGTCTGCGACCAGGCCGGGGGCAAGCCCCCGGATCACGACAATCCGCTCGTTTTCAAGGGAGAGCCCTGGTGTCCCGTACCAGGAACCGACCTCCCAGGTCGTATGGACAGGCACCTCCACGGTGGAAGAGGACCGACCGGCCAGGGTTCGGGCCTGCAGGGCGATCCGATGGGGGCCGCAGGAAGGGACACGAACCAGGATCGTCCAGGGGATTCCGCCAAATACGACCTGTTCCCTGGACCACAGGCAGGTTCCGTCGTCATCGGACACCCGTGCTTCGAGGATGGCGGTCCGGTCGATGGTGCCGGAAATGGGAAGATCTCCGGCAGGCACTGTCTTTCCGAAGGAAGGTGGGTCCACATGGAGCACGGGAAATGCCTCACAGGGATCGGGACCATCGTTGGATGCGGCTTTTTCCGGAACCTCGAACACCATGGACCGCCTGGCCAGGGCCGGGCCGTCCGGTGTCTCCCGAATGCGGACGTCGATCCGATGCCGGCCTGGACGGCAATCCTTCGGGATGACCAGAGGGCATGGGATCGGCCCGATCCGTTCGTCGTCCCCGTCGAAAGAGATCCAGGCGCTGGACCCGGACGGTGCGTCCTGGACCGAGATGGTCAGGACCGAACCTGGCAGCAGGAAGGTTGGCCGATCCATCCTCTCCGGCAGGTCAATGCGGGGGGCGGCCCATTCGCCGCGAATGGCGCACCGGACCATCCGGAAGAACAGCAGGTCGCTCAAGCCTGTATCCTGGTCCACAGGATAGGCCGCATCCAGCAGGAGGACGCCGTTCCCGATCCGGATCAGGCCGATCAGGGTTCGAAGGTGGGTGTGTCGGGCCATCCAGGCTCCGAAGGAGGCGGTGGGGAAGCGGCTGGTGAAGGGCGAGAAGCCCGTTGGATCGGTTGGTACTTCCCATCCGGTGGTGCCGATGGTGCCGCCGGAGGGTAACGCCTCTGTGCCGACCAGGTAGTCCAGGTAGCCCCAACCATTTCCCTTCCAGCCGTCGGACTGGGGACAATCCCACGCATCCGGCGCCTGCTCGAGGAGGCCGAGGCGGGCCAGTTCGTTCCCCCAGGCCGGATTGAACCGCACAAGCAGGGTACTTCCGTCTTCCCGGACCCGGCGGATCGCGTCTTCCAGGATCTCCGGGGATGGCAGGTCCCCCATGAGGATCATATCCAGGCGCGCCAGGCCTGTCCGGAAGTCCGGCAGGTCGAGTCCCGCTTCGGACAGGGCGGCACGGGCGGCCTCCCACCCCGTTACGGCACCGGCCGCTCCGGCCAGGTCCGGCCGATAGGAAGCGCGGTTCCGGAGCAGCACCTGTTCGCCGCCCTCGGCCAGGATTTGACCCTCGCGATCTTCCAGCCTGGCTTCCAGGGTGGCGTGCCCTGCCTTCATCCAGTCGGGCATCGTCACGTCGAAGCGGTCCGCAATCTTCTGGCTGTAAACGGAACCGCCGACAACCGCCACATCCAGCGCATTTTCCAGGTTTCGGCAGCGCCCGTCTCCATCCCGGAGCCGGAATCGCAATCGATAGGCCCCGGCCGGAATGGCGCCCTCATGCAGGAGGTCGATCCGGAACGCGGCCGTCTGCCCCGCCCGAACCTCCCGAACGCCGTCCCTCCGGCGGATGGCAACCTGGACCGGGCGGTTCCAGTACGCCATGTCTCCAGCCGGCCCCTTCAGGTTGCGGGCTTCATCACACAGGGCCGAATCCCATTCATCGGGGCACATGGGCCCGTTGCTCCACCCGTTGATCGCATACCCGTCCGAGTGGTCGGACAACTGGATCTGTTGTCCCAGTCGCCCGTCCATGTACATGAGACCCCGGGCGGCCTGCCTCGACAGGTCTTCCGGGACCGCAGCCATCCGGCTGCCGAAACAATCGGGCCGCATCCGCCGGTGGTAATCCGACAGGAGATTGCAGAGGGGCTGGTAGATCCGGTTGTCGTATCCCAGGCGGTCCGGCAGGTTGCGCTGCTGATCATGTCCCGTCGCTACCCAATTGGACGGGCCGGTATAACAGCCGGATTCGCCCCAATACCTTAGGCGGCTCCAGTCCTCGACCATGTGGCTTGTAAACACCTTGTGGTCGTCGAACCGGGCGGTATTTTCAACTTCATGGTGATCGAAAAAGTCATGGCGAATCTCATTTTCATATGGACGGAGATGGGCAATGTCCTTCCCGTCGTGGGAGTGGGAGGAATTGATGACCAGGCGGGTGCCGTCCTCCCGATGGATGTCACGAAGGGCCTCCTCGCGATGGGGATTCCAGGCATTGTCCTCGTTGGCCAGGCTATACCACAGAAGACTCGGGTGGTTGCGGTCCCGTCGAACCATCCGCCGGATCTTCTCGCGCATGAACGCCAGGCCGAGAGCGGTTGTCGACAGGTCCTCTCCCTGCTGGAAGTGGAAGGCCCCAGGTTCTTCATACAGGTACAGGCCCAGGGCATCGGCACATTCCAGCACCCGCGGTTCGCCCAATCGTCGATGGAAGTTGATGCCGTTGTGACCGGCGGCTCGTGCCGCCAGCACGCTTTTCAGCGCCTGTTCGGGCGTTGCGTAGTTGCCGCCGTCGGAATAGTAACCCCAGTCGATGGCGGATCGATGCCGAATCCGGACACCGTTGAGAAACAGGTTCGGCCGCCCAGCCTCCGGGCGAACCTCGACGGTCCGGAACCCAAACCGGGCGATAAATCGATCAAGGATATTGTCCGGACTGTTCGTCCGTTCCGGGGTATCGCCGAGGATCTCCAGAACCGCCCGGTACAGCACTGGCTGTTCCAGGGACCAGAGCCGGGCAGCCGGAACCGAGATGGAATGGGCCAGGGTCACCCCCCCGGATCGTTCGCCTCTTTCCCAGGCTTGTTCCGGGACTCCTTCCGTCCAGGTCTCCCGATAGATGTCCGCCCCACCGTCAACGGAGGAGACAACCAGATGGAAACGAAGGTTGTCCGTATCGGGACGGATGCCTTCCACCCGGACGACCAGGGTCAGGTTCCTTCCACCCGCCGGGAGTTCGTTGCGAATGAAAAGGTCCTCGATATGCAGCGGGTTCATGACCTCCAGGGTTACATCGCCGCAGAGCCCGGTATAGTCGTGGCTGTTGGGAAGGACCTGGTCGTCCCATCGGACGAACCAGTAATCTTCCCATCCCCGATTGCCGCCCACATTGGTGATCCGGACTGCGATCCGGTTCTCTGCCCCATACTTGAGAGCCCCCGACACATCGATGGAGAAGGGTGTTTCAGCAATCACGTCGTATCCGACCAGTCTCTCGTTGACGAAGACTTCTGTCCTGAGCCTGGCCTTTTCGAAACAGATCCGAACCAGGCGGCCAGCCCATTCGGAAGGAATCTCCACATCTCTCCAAAACCAGCAGACACCCCGAAATGTTCCGTTGTTCCGGCCGTCGCCCAGATACTCCTCCACATTGGCCGGAACCGAAACAGCCAACCCTCGGTTTGCATCGAGTCCCGACCAACCGCAGGAAGGCGGATGGACCGGCAGTTCGTCAATTCGGAAGGTTCCCGGAAGATGCAACCGGTCGCGCTCATACTCCGCCGCCGAATCGACCCACAGGCGCCATCCCCGGCCGGATAGGGATCGGGAATCATGCGGCATGTCGACGGACATTCTCGTATCCAGTTTCATTCCGAGAGCCTCCGGGGAAGACGCTGATCGTGAAGAGCAGGCACACATGGATCATAGCGCATTTGATTCTGGTTCGTCAACATAGTTTTCTAATAAACTTTTCTTATTCGCGCAACATCCTATTCATCCCTCTGGTTCAGACATTCATATATGAATTCTGCTTTATTGCACGATCGGCAAACGGCTGTCGATTCGCATTATGCAGATGTTTTCCCCGGTGATCGTGAAGAACGCAAGCCTTTTACGCCATGGAAGGGTGATGCCGTTTGGAGATTTCTAGTTTGTCCATTCAGTTTGTCAACTCTATTGCGTATATGGAGGACTATGATATAATCCAACCATGCAGGGAGGCTTCCCTGCCATGGAGGCGAATCATGAGGGGGATTTCGGAACATACGCCCAGTACCGTGAGAGTCAACAACCGGCGCCTGCTGCTCAACCATTTCGTCGAGTCCGAGTCCCTGATCGTATCCCAGATCCAGCAGGACATTTCCCTGAGCAAGACGACCCTGATGAAGATCGTCGACTACCTACTCGAGCGTGGCCTGATTCTGGAGAGCGGAAAAGTCAGCTCAACCGAGGTCGGCGGACGCAAACCCCTGAGTTACCGATTCAATGCCGATTACGGATACTGCATCGCCTTCCATATCTTTCCGGATGAATTGTACTCGGTTATCACGGACCTGCGGATCTCGATCCGAGCCGCCCACTCCGAACCACTCCACCCCGACATCTCTTTCGAAGACACCGTCCGGCTCATGATCCGGTCCGTATCGATCCTGCAGACCGTCATCGGAACCACCGTGGATCGGATCATCGGCATCGCGGTCGGTTCCCACGGCCTGACAAACTACGAGGAAGGCACAACGCGAATATCTCCCCACTTCAAAAACTGGCCGAAGGAAGCCAGGATCCGGGACTCCCTGGCCCAGGCTTTTCCCCAGATCCCCCATATCGTAGTCGATAACCAAATCCGGTTCCAGGCCCTGGCGGAGCAGACAAGGGGGATTGCCAGGGGACTGCGGAACCTGGTCGTCATCGAGGCAGGGATTGGCCTGGTGGCGGGCATCATCGTCAAGGACGAAATCAAGCGCGGGTCCCATTCCATTGCCGGTGAAATCGGCCATATGGTGCTGGCTCCCATGTCTGAAGAGATTTGTGCCTGTGGTGCCAAGGGATGCTTCGAGTCCATGGTATCAGTGGAACGTGTGCTGCGAATCGCGACAACCTGGCGATCCCGTCACCCGGAATCCATCCTGTTCGCCGGCGACGAGACGCCTGACATGCCGGGCCTCTTTCGGGCAGTGGAGATGGGAGACCGGCTGGCCAGGCTTCTTCTGGATGAGGTGGCCCGCTGGTTTGCCATCGGGATATCCAATACCGTCCTGATGTATGACCCGGACCTGGTCGTTCTCCAGGGTGTGTATGCCCAGGGCGGACCCGCTCTTGTGGACGCCATCGTGAAACATTGCTACGAGTTGTCGCCGGTCCTGGAATCGATCGGGGTCAATCTCGCCTTGTCCACTCTCGGCAAAGACCGCGGTGTCATCGGTGGCGCGTCCATGGTCATCTCCCGATTCATGAACGCCCTTTCCATGGACTGACAAGATTCCGTCTTGCCGGTCATGGGGGATCCGGATGATAATGGCAACGGACGGACCCCATCGAACGGGGCGCCGCCGGGTGCCGGCCTGTGTCGCCGGATGCCGGCATGTGACGCCGCAGACAGGAGGACCCCCATGTGGATCGATTCCCGTGGCACGCTCGTGGATACGCCGACCCTGCGGGCCGGTTGTATCGGCTGCGGATCCCATGCGTTCCGCAACATCTATCCGGCCCTGCAGTTCGCCCCGGTGGAACTGGCGGCGGTCTGCGACCTTTCCCTGGACAAGGCCCGGGCCTTTGCCTCGACATTCGGGGTCCCCACGGCGTACGCGGATTACCGCGACATGCTGGAAAAGGAGTCCCTGGACGCCGTGTTCGTGGTGGTGGGGTATGACCGGAACGGCCGGCCCCAATATCCCGCCATCGCCGCCGATTGCCTGGAGGCCGGCTGCCACGCCTGGATCGAGAAGCCCCCGGCGGCCACGGTGGCGGAACTGGAAGCCCTGGAGGCCGTCGCCCGGAAAACGGGCCGGCAGGTCGCCGTCGGCTTCAAGAAAATGTTCGCCCCGGCCAACGAGAAGGCCCGGGACCTGATGGACGACCCGTCATTCGGCGCCGTGACCCTGGCCAATTTCCAGTATCCCCAATCCATCCCGACGACGGAGGAATTCCGTCGGTATATCGGGGAGAAGTCGTTCGACTGGGAGGTCCTGGCCTTCCTGGACCACCTGTGCCACCCGGTGTCCCTGCTCGTGTTCCTGATGGGCCCGCCGGATGCCGTTTGTTACGAGCGGAGCGCCAGCGGCGCCGGTGCTGCCCTCTTCCGTTTCGAGTCGGGAGCGGTGGCGACCCTCTCCCTGAACCGGGGCGCCGCCCTCAACGGGGGCATGGAGCGAACCTTGCTCCTGTCGGACCAGGGACGGCAGATCCTGGTCGAGAACAACATTCGGGTCTCGTATCTCCAGGGGCCGGCCGGATTGGAGTACGGCCGCTCCCCGGATTTCTACGAGGGGGCTCCCGGCCAGGCCTCCGCGTTCTGGGAACCGGAGTTCTCCCTGGGGCAGCTCTACAACAAGGGGCTCTTCCTGCTGGGCTACTGCGGGGAGATCCGGGAATTCGCCGCTGCGGTACTGGAGAACCGGCCGCTCCGGAAAGGGCACCTGGCCCATGCCCGACAGGTGACACAAGTGTTCGAAGCCTTCTCGGAGGGCCCGGGCCGGTTTGTCCGGATCCCGCGGCAGGACAGGACCTGACCGGTCCGGATGCTGATGAATCAGAACCAGTGAATCGGGAGGAGCCGTGACCCATGCATCTGGAAGCCGAAACCACCATGACCCAAGCCCTTCTGCGACGCTTCATGACCTACCAGTTCCTTCGGAGGCGGGGATCCTGGCAGGTGAACCTTTTCCTGATGCCATCCCTGCTGCTCTTGCTTCTGGCGGTTGCAGCCTTCACGCAGTCCTGGGATGGCGTATCCATCCCCCTGGTCGTGATGCTGGCCCTGATGTCGGTGTTCGTTCCGCTTTTCCCCTCCCTGGTCGCCAGGATGAGCTTTCGCCGGGCGCCCGCCGATCTCCTGACCCAGCACTTTACCTTCGACGACGAGACCTTCGATGTGGAGAACAACCGCAGCGACCGGATCCAGGGGACGACCCACGCCCGCTATGACGGCCTGGTGTCGGCGGTGGAGACCCGGGAGGATTTCTTCCTGTATATCCAGAAGCACCAGGCCTTCCTGGTGGCCAAGGCGGATTTTCGGGTCGGCGATCCTGCTGACCTGTCGAAGGCGCTGGCGGATGCGCTGGGGGCGAAGTTCAGGAAGGTTCCATAGAGCGAGCCCACAGGCGGCTGCTACAGGAAACGAAGACCGGAGACGAACGGCCCGACATGAAAGCGGGCCCGGTCGGAGGCCGACAGGGGGGTCCCATCGGCGTGGAAAGCCCGGATCGTCATGTTTTCCACCTGGTGGTCCTTGTCATACCCGACAAAATGACCCCGGGCGTCCGCCGGCACCTGGATCCGGTCAAACCGAATGTCCCGGATGTGGCCGGGTTCCGGGTCCTTCGACCAGAAGTCCTTGACGATCATGGCCACCATGACATACTGGTCCTCTTCCTCGATCCGGATATCTTCGAATGCGATGTCCGATACCGTGGCGCTGTCGCAGACCACGAGGCACAGGGAACCCAGTTCCGTGGTCCAGGTGGCCATGCTGTGCAGGACGTCGCAATCCCGGAAGACGACCTGCCGGATATCGGACCGGGTCTCGCAGCAAACGCCGAAGCAGCGGACCTTGTCGTTCCATACGATGCAGCGTTCGACCACAACCTCTCCGGCGCCCCCAAGCGGAGGCGGCTGCATGGACTTCAGGCAAATGGCGTCGTCTCCGGTCCGGATCAGGCAATCCGACACCCGAACGCCGATCGTGTCGACCAGGTCGATCCCGTCGCTGTTCTCCCGGTGACCGAAGATCTTCACATTCCGGATCTCGGCCTCACGGCACCCAAACAGGGCGAGGCTCCATTCGGGGGAACCGACAATCGTGATGTCCCCGATCCGGATGTCCCGGCAGTTCCGAAACTGGATGGGACTCCTTGCGTGCCATCCCAGGGTCGACAGGTCCAGGAGGCCCCGACCCCGGATCGAGACGCCCGCCAGGTTCCGGCCGACGACGAAATCCCGGTAGCAGGCTTGTCCGGCCCAGTCCTTCAGGACCACCGGGGCTTCGCCTTCCGGGATGTGGGACCGGAGCACCGCGCCCCGTTCGAGGTAGAGCGTCATGCCGTCGGCCAGGTCGATCCAGGGGACGGAATGGACACCGGGCCCGAACCATAGGACGGACGGGTCGGCCGGGTCGGGCCGGTCGGTCTCGACTGGGTCCAGGCTCAGGAAGAGGGGACGCTCGCTTCCCTCCCCCGCCTCGACCACCCGGTGGCCCGGCGAATCCAGCGAAAAGACCAGGTCCCCATCCATCCGGGCTGCCGTTGTGCCCCTGTGCGCGGGCAGGATCCGGGGTTCTCTCCCGGGGCCCGCAGCCCAGGTCGGCCGAAGGCGGATCCGGACCGGTCCGTCCCGGCGATCGGGCCAGTCGGCCGAGGCGAAGGACAAGGGTCCCCCGTGGGTGATGGCAATGGCGTACACCGGAATTTCCCGGTCCTCGATCCAGGCCCGCCAGTCGGGTGACAGGACGACTCCCTCCGGGTCGGCGGCATGGGGTTCGTCCCCCTGCCGGCGGAGACGCCCGGGGTCCAGCGGGGGCCGGATCGAGGCGGGAATCGGGTTCATGGGCCCTCCCTCAGGATGAACTTGGCCTGGGATCCGGCTGCCCCATCCTGGATGAGATAGGTCAGCCGAATCCGACCGGTCCATCCCGTGGGCGCGTGCTTCTGCAGATCCAGGACCAGGCAGCCTTCCCGTTCGGCGATCCGGTAGACGATGGAGGCGGGCGCCTTCGTCCCCCAAGGCAGGACGGGATTTCCTTCCTGGCCGGCCAGGGCATAGAGAACCGAATTCCGGAACTCGTCCCCGACACCGTATTCGATCCGGATCCCCAGGGCCTTGGCCGCGCTGGGGGACGCGACGCCGGTGGTGGTGAAATCGATGTGGAGGGGATCCGCATCCTTGCATCCGTCCAGCAGGACACCGCAGGCCGCGGCGCCGCGGCTTTCGGAACCCATGCCCACCCAGGCCGAGCGGCTCCGCTCGTGCATGTCGGCACAGGGATGGTTGTCTCCCCGGTCGGGATACCAATAATCCTTGCGGACGATGGTCCCGGGACCTGCCTGTTCGGTCTCGAACTCGGCGCGGCCTGTCCCGTTGCTGATCTCGATGTACACCGAGCCATTCACCTGGATGTCCAGGTCGAGCTTGAGTCCCTGGGTCGACACGCCGGTTTCCTTGCGCAGGATGCGCGGCGGGTCGGTGGCGGGATCGGATGGCTTCAGCGCATCGCTGATGGCGTAGACCGTGACATCCGCCTTCCGGAACGGAATCCGGTCCAGCAGGACCTTGACCTGCCGTTCTGCGTTGCCGACATTGTAGATCACAAGGCCCGCCCGCTGGCCGTCGCATCCGGCCAGGGTCTCGATGTCGGCCATCTTTTCCGTTGCATCCACCCGGTCCACCGGCAGCCGGGCATAGGTCCAGAGGGCCCGGTAAGCCGGGAAGCGCTCGCGGGTATCGTAGGAGATCAGGGAGAATCCGCTGGCCTGCTCGGACTCGGATCGCTCGTTGAATGTACAGGCCCAGAAGACCTGGGTCACGTCCGTGGCCCGGACCAGGCGTTCAATCGCCCGGTACACATGCTTCACCATCAGGGAGTCGCTGTAGGTCGGGTCTCCCGGCTGGATCACGTTGAACTCGTTCAGGTGCTGCTGGACGGTGTCCCACGCGGGATCCGCGGACAGGGCCTGCCGGATGGGGAACAGGTAACTGGCGTCGAAATTCGACAGGGAGCCGTTCTTGCCGTAGTAGTGCCAGGAAATGAAGTCCAGGGGGGCGGAATCCTCCCGGATCGCGTCCAGCAGCTTCTTCATGTTCCCATTGGAGACCATCTGGCCGATATACGCAGCCGACGCGCCGCCCACCAGGGCGTCCGGATTCGCCTCTCGAATCCCGGCCACGCCGTGGAGGTACATCTGGATGTACGCATTCCAGGTTCCCGTATAGAAGACCGTTCCGAAATCGGGCTCGTTCCAGATCTCATGGCCGGACAGGCGAATGCCGTTCTTCAGGAAATAGCCGGCGATGTTCCGGCACAACTCCTGCCACTTGCCCATGTCCGACGGCGGTTTCTTCCAGTCCCCCCCGTTTCCGGTGTACTGGGTCGAGGCAAAATAGACGTAGTAGGGGTTGATCCGGTGTTCCACCAGCCGGCGGGCGATCAGGTCCGGCATGACGAATTCCGAGTCCTTGCCGCCATTGGTCAGTCGATACCCGATGCCGCCGTACCCCATGAACAGGTCGATCCGCATGGATTCGGGCTGGAGGGCCATAACGGACGGCAGGCTGGACAGGGAGGTGTTGTTGAAACTGCCGGCAGGCCCGTACAGGTTCTGCCAGGTCCAGGTGGGGCTGAACTGGCTGAATTTTTTCAGCCAGGGAATTTTCCGGCTGGGGGAGGAAAAATCGACATAGACGGCGTTGTCGGCTGTCAGGTCCAGGGCGTTGTAATGGGGCTCATCATCCGGAAGATAGGGATTATTGGGATAGGGCGATTCGTCATGCCGACCCAGCAGGGGGCCGGGCGTCACCACCGCCCCCGTGGGAGCCGGGGTCGCGGTGGCGCCCTGGGTCGGAGGCGGGGTCGGATCCGCAGGCGTCGACGACGGGGCGTCCGACGGGGTCGCGCCACTCGTGGGGTTCTCTCCTGTCGGCGAGGCCTCCGGCCATGTGGCCGTCGGCTCCTGGCCTGGCGAGATCGGCTCCGTCACCGATGGATCCGTGGGCCCGGACGTCGGTTGTCCGTCCGTCGGGATCCCGGAGGTTGGGGAAACCGGTCCCTGGCATCCCCCCAGCAACAGGCCCAGGCAGAGGGCCAGGGCGAGGGGCCGAAGGCGGCCCGGACGACGGACGGCCGGGCTGGACAGATGGTTCTGGGCGGATGTGGCCGGCATGGTTCTCCTCCTTGTCGTGTCGCGTCTCATGCGCAACGGCTTCATGTGCATGGTCGGCCCGTGAAGGACAGGACAGCGCCACAGAACGGGCCGGTTCCATCCAACAGGACCCGGGCGCCCTGCTTCCGAACGGCCAGGGCCGTTTCGCCAAACCACGCCGTGAGGTCGGCGGATGCCAGCATCGGGATCTCCAGTTCGAGGGTCGATCCGACATCGCCGAATCCATGGACGACGGCCACGGCGTCCCCGGAATCCCGGGACAGGACGACGACACACTGCCATCCCTCCGGTCGGCTGTAGGACAGGACGGGCGGCCCCAGGCGCCGGGAACGGCCGTCCCGAAGGAGGGGTGCCATCTGTCGGTAGAACGCCGTGGCGGCCCGGACCCGTTCCTTCTGCCAGTCGGCCAGGCGGTCCAGGGGCCCCGAAAGACACAGCCGGCCCAGGAACCCGGCTGCCAGGGAGTAGACCAGGCGCCGTTCGGTGTCGGTCTCCCGGAGAACCGCCCAGATCTGGCTTTGCCTGGGCAGGACCGCCCGATGCAGGTTGGCGGCGATGATGGGGATATCGACGCATTCATGGGAGTCGGAGAAGGAGGCCATGGAGCAGAGGGCCATCATGGACGGCTCCAGGCGGTGGCCGCCCGAGGAACAGTTTTCAACCACCAGGTCCGGCTGGTCCTCCCGGAGCCCTGCAAAAAAGCGCTGCATGGCCAGGGCCTGGAGGCGCAGGGATTCGGCGGGATACTCCCCTTCTTCCCCGTCGCACTCGATCCCGAAGGTCTCGTTGTAATCGATCTTGACATACCCGAATCCGTTTTCGCGCAGGAAATCGTTGACGCTCTTTTTCAACCGGGCGACGACGGCCGGATTTCGGAAGTTCCAGAAAACCCGGTCGCTGGCGGACAGGACCCGGCCCCGAAGCGTCAGGAAACAGCTGGGATCTGCGGCAAACAGGGGCGATTTTTTTCCGACATTCTCGTACTCGAACCAGATGCCGGGTCGGAGCCCCGCTTCCCGGATCCGGTCCGTCGTCGCGCGGATGCCCTCGGGAAACCGGTTTCGGCTGGGCGTCCACTGGCCGAAACTGTCGGCCCAATAGGAATCGGAGTACCAGCCGGCATCGATGACGAAGTACTCGGCGCCCAGTTCCCGGGCTGCATCCAACTGGGACATCGCCCGTTCGTGGGTCGGGTTCCCCCAGCTGTCACAATATTCGTTATAAATAACCGGCAAATGCTCCTCCGATTCCGGCAGGCCGGAAAGAACCCGCCGATGCTCGTCCAGGAGCCGGTCGCACCCGTCGTCCAGGTCGCCGCGGCAAACGGTCAGGATCGCCTCCGGTGTCGAAAAGGACGTTCCGGGCCGGATCTCCTTCTCCCAATGGCCGAACTCATGGTCGGCGAGGCCCCCCGACAGGGAAAGCCCGTCCTTCCTTCGGTAGGCTTCCATCTGCCAGGACGCGCACCAGGCCAGCTGGGCAGCCCACAGGACGCCCCGCCGCGTGTCCTCGGCCGCGACAAAGGGAAAGAAACGCCGGACCGGCAGGGTCCCCACCTGGCCGAACCGCTCGCTCTTGGGGGCCCAGCGGGACCAGGACGGATCCAGCTGCAGGTCTTCCGCCACATGCCGGTCGTGGCGCCCCTCGGCGCTCCAGTAACTGCGGAGTCGATGGATCACGAGGCTGCCGGGTGCTTCCCCGGATTCGAACGGGGTCAGGCCGGAGAGGGAAAAACTGGCGGCCATCTGGAGAACCGGCGTGGATTCGCCGTTGTTGTCGATCGTGAGACTGGACCGAAGGCTGCGGTTTCCGTGATGCACCAGGGTGTGGACCGCCGACACGTCGTCGCTGCCGAGAAAGTACGTCCGGACGGTTGTCCGGCCACCTTCCCGCTCCTCCTCCTGCCGAAGGAACCGGAACCGGAGCAGGCTTTTCGAATTGCGCATGGATACGCCGGCCGTGTACGGGCAGCCGGGCTCGTCCTCCGCGAAGTGGATCTGGAGAAGGGATTCCCTTTCCTGCCAGGCATCCGGCTCGATGCACGCTTCCATGCCGGAGGGAACCAGGAGCAAGGACATGCAATCTGGTCCACCATGATAGATGGCCGTCATATCCCCGAAACGGTATTCCTGCCTGTATTCAGACATCCTGAAACCTCCTGGCATAGCCATCACATGGATTCATGTTTCCTGCTGGATTTCCCGAAACTTGACGCAGGTCCATCCTCGACCCTATAATTCCACTGAACAGAGGATGCCTGGAGCGTTTTTCGGGCCCCCGAATACGAGGTGTGTTGTCTTGGAAAGGCGAACCGGAAGCTCCCTCAACAACGAGACGTTTATCAACTACTGGACCGAGCAGGCGACCCATTTCGACCTGTATGTGATGGAATGCGGCTATGAGAAATGTGACCCGCTCCATTTCTGGGGTCCGGCCGTCAAGCGGTTCCACAGCATCCACTATATCCTTTCCGGTGAAGGCGAGCTGCACATGAACGGACAGACGTTCCGTCTGGGCCGCGGGGATGGTTTCTACCTGTCGCCCCGCCAGGTCGTCCATTACATCGCCTCCGAATCCAACCCCTGGGAGTACCGGTGGGTGTCCTTCAACGGCAGCCAGGCCCAAAGCACCATGAACCTGACGACCGTATCGGACCAGAATCCTGTGTTCCACTTCGACCGGGACGACCGCTTCGCCCGGACCATGTGCGAAATCTATGACTGCTCCCATTCCGGCCATGTGGCCGATTTCCTCCTGACCGGCCGGCTGTACCTCTTCATGGCGGATTTCGTATCCCTGTTCCGGAATGAGAGCCATGCGGATTTCGAGGCCAGCCGGGAATATGTCTCCCAGGCGCTGCGTTTCATCGAGGGCAACCTGCAGAAGGGTTGTACGGTCGAATCCCTGACCCGGCACCTGGGACTGAGCCGTACCTATATTTACAAGATTTTCATGAAGCATGTCGGCATGTCCCCGACGGACTACATGGCGAACCTGCGGATCAGCCATGCCAAGGACCTGTTGCGGTCCAGCCGCTGTTCGGTATCGGAGGCGGCCCTGTCGGTCGGATACGACGACCCGTTTTATTTCTCCAAGGTGTTCAAGAAGATCGTCGGAAAGTCGCCGGCGGCCTACCTGAAGGATATGCTGGCGGAGTAGGCCGGGTTCCCCAGGCCTTCTCCATCGCCCCTGAACGGAGGCCCGGGCGCGGGACCTGCCCACGCCCGGGCCTTGCCATCATCCAGGAGAGGTTCCTGCAGGATCAGGACCGTTTCCGGGCGGTTACCAGGGTCACGACGCCGGCGCCCGCCATCAGCAGCAGGCCCAGGGAGAAGGGATCGGCGGTCGTGGGG
>JAKPNJ010000090.1 GCA_029548445.1 Bacillota bacterium
CGCCCCGCCGGGAGTTTGGGGATCGCGACAGTCGTCCGCCCCGCCGGGAGTTCGGGGACCGGGACAGCCGTCCGCCCCGCCGGGAGTTCGGGGACCGGGACAGCCGTCCGCCCCGCCGGGATTTCCGGGAGGCTCCCGCCAGGATGGCCCCTGCCCCTGCGGAACCCGTGCTGGAGGAATCCGAACTCGGCGCGTTTGTGTCGGACGGGGAACCGGAAGCCCTCGTCGCGACGCCTTTTGTCGAATCGGAGTCCCTGACGCCCGCTGCGGTCGAAGGGGCTGCGGCGCAGGCCCCAGGGATGGAATTGGATGAGCTGCCGGCAATCGAGGAGGGGGACGACGAGCCCCTCCGCCGCCTGGAAGGCCGGAACCCATTGTTGGAAGCCATGAAAGCCGGGCGCCAGGTCAACCGGATGTGGGTGCTCCGGGGACGGAAGGACCCTGTCCTGGCCAAAATTGTCGCCATGGCGAAGGAGCAGGGCGCCGTCATCCAGGAACTGGACCGCCGGGACCTGGACCGGATGTCATCGACCCACGGGCACCAGGGCGTCGTGGCGGCCATGGCGGCCAAGCCCTATGCCGAGCTGGACGGGATCCTGGCCTTGGCGGCGGAGCGGAACGAGCCGCTCTTCCTGCTGGCCCTGGATGAGATCCAGGACGCCCATAACCTTGGCGCCATCCTGCGGGTGGCCGATGCCTGCGGCGCCCATGGCGTGGTACTGCCCAGGAGACGGTCCGCGGCCCTGGATGCCGTCGTGGCGAAGGTGTCCGCAGGAGCCGTGGAGCATGTCCCGGTGACCCGGGTGGCCAACCTGGCCCAGACCCTGGATTCCCTGAAGAAGAAAGGTGTCTGGGTCTATGGCACCGATGCCTCCGGGGACGCCGAGTACGGGAAGGTGGACTTCTCCGTTCCCATGGTTCTCGTGGTCGGGGGCGAGGGGGAAGGGATCCGCGAGATGATCCGGAAGCGCTGTGACGGCCTGGTCCGGATCGCCATGTGGGGGGCCGTCAATTCCCTGAATGCGGCCGTGGCCACCGGCGTTGTCGCCATGGAGGTCGCCCGGCAGCGCCATGCCGGCCAATGATCGGCCCCGGGGATAGTGACCGGGACCTGGTCGCCCGGGCCCGGGCCGGCGATGCCTCGGCCCTGGAGCAGCTGTTCTCGCGGTACAAGGCGCTGGTTCGGAGCCGGGCGGGATCCATGCACATGCCCGGTTCCGATCCGGAGGACGTGGTCCAGGAGGGTATGATCGGCCTTTTCAAGGCCATTCGGGATTTTGACCTGGAACGGTCGATCCCTTTCTCTTCGTTTGCGTCGGACTGTGTCTCGGCCCAGATCACCGACGCGGTTCGCAAGGCCACCCGGAAGAAGCACCGGCCCCTGAACGAATCCCTGTCCCTCCAGGAGATGGCTGATCGCGGCGCCGACCGGGATCCCGGCCAAGCCGAAACGCCTGAACTGGTCCGATGGGATCCGGAGGCGGATGCCATCGCCCGGGAGACGGCGGATGCCATCGCCGAGTTTTTCCGAACCCGCCTGAGTCCCCTGGAGCGGGAGACCGTCCGCCTTCTGCTGGCCGGCCTGGCCTACCGGGAGATCGCCGACCATCTGGGCCGCTCCGCCAAGGCTGTCGACAATGCCTTGAGCCGGGCCCGCCGCAAGATTGGTCGCATGCTGAAGTCCGGCGCTTAGCCGGTTCCTGCCGAAGGGCGTATAATGGAATCGACGGATCCGATCGCATGTCCTTCGAACGGAGGTGGGATCCATGGGTCGATTCATAGGGGGCTGGCTGATGCCCCATCCACCGGTTGTGATCCCCGGGGTGGGCCGGGGACGGGAGCGGGACGCCTCCCATACCCTGGATGCCATGCGGGAGGCCGCCCGTGCCCTGGTGGCCCGAAACCCCCGGGCCCTCCTTCTGATGACCCCCCACGCCCCCAGCTTTTCCCATCATTTCCTGGTCTCCTCTCCCGAGACGCTGGCCGGGGACCTGGCCTCGTTCGGGGACATGAAAGACCGGGTCTCCTTTCCGGGATGTCCCTCCCTGGCGGAGACCATCACCCGGGAGGCCGCCCGGGACGGCTTGTCCGCCGGACCCCTGGACGAGGGCCAGCGGAGACGGTTCCGGCTGGATGGCGACCTGGACCATGGCGCCACCGTTCCCCTGTGGTTCGTGGCGGAGGCCGTCCGGGAAGCGGAATGCCATTCGCCCTGCCTCGTCCATCTCTCCATTTCCGGTTCGGACCTGTCGGACCATTATCGATACGGCCGGGCGACGGCCCGGGCCATCGCGGCCTGGGGCGACCCGGACGCGCCGGTGGGCCTGGTGGCCAGCGGCGACCTGTCCCATCGCCTCCTGGCTGACGGTCCCTACGGGTACCATCCGGAAGGGCCCCGTTTCGACCAGGCGGTGCAGGAGGCCGTGAGGACCGGGGATCCCGGACCCCTGCTGCACATGACCGACCGCCAGCGGGAACAGGCGGGTGAATGCGGGCTGCGGTCCATCCTGTTCCTGTTCGGCCTGCTGGAGGCTGTGCCGTTCCGCAGCCGGGTCCTGTCCTACGAAGGCCCCTTCGGGGTGGGCTATTGCGTCGCCGAGTTCCTGCCGTCCGGGGGGAAAGCCGGGGAAGCCGGGCTCCCCGCTGCAACGGCCCCGGACCTGCCGGAACCGGGGCGACGGCAGGAAGGCCCCCTGGCCGCCCTGGCCCGCCGGGCCCTGGAGACCCGGATCCTGGAAGGGCGTCGGCCCAATCGGGAGGAAATCCGTTCCGTCGTCCAGGAGGACCAGGGAGCCGAAGCCCTGCTGGCGGCCCAGCGCGGCGCCTTCGTCTGCATCAAGTCCGACGGCCGTCTCCGGGGGTGCATCGGCACCGTTCACCCGATCCAGCCCGACCTGGCCCGGGAGATTGTCGAAAACGCCATCAGCGCCGGTCTCCGGGATCCCCGGTTTTCCCCGGTCGAGGCCGGGGAACTCGTGTCCCTGTCGTATACGGTGGATGTCATGGGAGATCCCGAACCGGTCCGCGACCTGTCCGAACTGGATCCCGGGACCTACGGCGTCATCGTTCGGTGCGGCGGCCGGTCCGGTCTCCTGCTGCCGGATCTCGAGGGAGTCGACTCCGTGGCGGAACAGCTGTCCATCGCCCTGTCGAAGGGAGGCATCCGCCCCGACGAACCCTATACCATCCAGCGATTCAGGGTGGACCGCCACACATGAGCCCCTACCAATGCACGCTCTGTCCCCGCCGGTGCCGGATTCCCGAGGGAGGCCGCGGTTTTTGCCGGGCCCGGGGCGTCCGGGACGGGCAGGTCGTTCCCCTGTTCCATGGCGTGATCTCCTCCCTGGCCCTGGATCCCATCGAAAAGAAACCCCTCCACCGGTTCCATCCCGGTGCCTCGATCCTGTCCGTCGGTTCGTACGGGTGCAACCTGGACTGCCGCTTCTGCCAGAATTGCGAGATCTCCCGGGACTTCAGTCTGGAGGAGGCCCGGAAGTCCCGGCACATGACGATTCCCGAACTGGTCCGCCTGGCGGAATCCCTGGCCGGGCGGGGGAACATCGGGCTGGCCTATACCTACAACGAGCCCCTTGTCGGAATCGAGTTCGTTCGGGACGCGTCGGCGGCGATCCGGGCCGCCGGCATGCAGAATGTCCTGGTGACGGCCGCCTACCTGGAACCGGACCGATTCCGGGAGGCCATCCGCTGCATCGATGCGGCCAACATCGACGTCAAGGCCTTCCGCGATGCGTTCTACCAGGAGGCCTGCCGGACGCCCCGGCCGGATGCGGGGTCGCCGGACCGGGCGCCCGATGCGCTGCAGACCGTCATGACCAACGTGGAAATCGCCGTCCGGGAGGGGGTCCATGTGGAGGTGACCTGCCTCGTGGTGCCGGGCCTGAACGACCACACCGACGAAATCGGGGAGATGGCGCGATGGCTGGCCGGCCTCGACCGCCGCATTCCACTGCACATCACGCGGTTTTTCCCGCGGCGGCTGGAAATCGACCGGGCGCCAACGCCGGTCCACACCCTGGTCGAGCTGGCCCTTGAGGCAAGGAAGTACCTACCCGACATCCGGGTGGGGAATGTGTAGGGAGACCGGTACCTGCCCCGGTTTCGTCCCCTCTCCGTCCTGTTTCCGGATGGATGCGGTCCATCGGGTATGTCGGCAATGGCACTTGACATCCGGGGAGCCGATGGGTATACTCCACACTATTGCTTTATCTAGATAGAGTAATAAAGTACTTCAGGCGAACGCGAGGTGACCCCATGAGCCAGTGGCGATTCCATACCCCGGACGGCGTCGCGGACATTCTCCCCGACGATTGCGCCCGGATGCGGGAGATCGAGTCATCGATCCGGCAGGTCTTCCGGCGCCGGGGCTTCGCCGAGATCCGGACCCCGGGCCTCGAATACTATGATGTCTACGCCACGGGCCGGGGCCTCGCCCCCCAGGAGGACCTGTTCAAGTTCTTCGACGCCCAGGGCCGGATCCTGGCCCTGCGCTACGACGGCACCGTCCCCGCCGCCCGCCTGGCCGCCACCCTCCTCCGGGACGAAGCGCCGCCCCTGCGCCTGTCTTACGTGGAGCCCATGTTCCGGTACGGCGAGCCCGGCGGCATCCGCCAGCGGGAATTCACCCAGGCCGGGGTGGAACTTATGGGCGCCGCCTCCCCGGAGGCCGACGCCGAGGTCCTGTGCACCGCCATGGAGGCCCTTCGGGCCGCGGGCCTCCAGGACTTCCAGGTATCGGTGGGCCAGGTGGCCTTCTTCAAGGGACTGCGGGAAGCCTGGGGCCTGTCCGCCGAGGAGGCCGACCTCCTGTCCCGCCTGATCGACAGCAAGGAGATGGTGGCCCTGGAGGAGATGGCCGACCGCATCGGCCTTCGGGGCGACGACCGGGAGGCGCTGCTGCAGATGCCCTCCCTCTACGGATCCTACGAAGTCCTCGACCGGATGGAGGCCCTGGTGGGCAATCCCGTCTCCCGGGACGCCCTGGCGAACCTTCGGGGGATCCTGGAGATCCTGGAGGACGCGGGCCAGCTCTCGGCGGTGTCCGTGGACCTGGGCATGCTCCGGAGCCTGGACTACTACACCGGCATGATCGTCAAGGGGTTTACCTACGGCATCGGGTATCCCATCCTGTCGGGAGGCCGCTACGACAACGTCGTGTCGGAGTTCGGCCGGACCCTCTCCTCCACCGGGTTCTCCATTGGGGTCGATCGGCTCATGTCCGCCCTCCGCCGGCAAGGCAGCCCGCCGGCTCCCTTCCGACCCGATGTCCTGCTGGGCGCCGGGCCGGGCCGGGCCGCCCGGAGAGCCGCCCTCCTGTGGGCGGACGCCGCCCGGGCCCAGGGGCGGACGGTGGCCCGGGACGTGGGCGGCCTGTCGCCGGACGGGCTCCGGGCCGAGGCGGAGGCCCGGGGGATTCCCGAAGTCCGGTACGCGACGGCGGATGGCCGGGTGGAGGAGGCATGACCATGGACAGAAGCTACCTGACCCTGGCCCTGTCCAAGGGCCGCCTGGCCGACCAGGCCCTGGAACTGCTGGAGGCCGCCGGGATCGACTGCCGGGCCGCCCGGGTGGAAAGCCGCCGGCTGATCCTGGAGGACCCCGACGCGAAACTGCGGTTCATCATGGCCAAGCCCGCCGATGTTCCCACCTATGTGGAATACGGCGCCGCAGACCTGGGAGTCGTGGGGAAGGACACCCTCCTGGAGGAGGGACGCCAGCTCTACGAGGTGCTGAACCTGGGGTTCGGCGCCTGCCGGCTCTGCGTCTGCGGCCCCGAGGCCCTGCAGGGGCGCCTGGACCGGATCCCCAACAAGCGGGTGGCCACCAAGTACCCGCGGGTCGCCCGGGATTTCTTCGAGTTGAAGAAGCGGGAGAGTGTTGAGATAATCAGGCTGAACGGCTCGGTGGAGCTGGCCCCCCTGGTCGGACTGGCCGAAGTGATCGTGGATATCGTGGAGAGCGGCCGCACCCTGAAGGAAAACGGGCTGGCCGTCCTGGAGACCATTGCCCCGGTCAGCGCCCGGATGGTGGTGAACCGGGTCAGCATGAAGATGAAAGCCGATCGGATCGCCCCCCTCCTGGCGGCGGTCCGGGCGGAACTGGAAGTCCGGCGCAGCCGGACGGAGGAGCGGCGCCATGACCGGTAGGGAATCCGGCCTTGTCCCCCTGATCCGCACGGAGGCGTCCGAAGCGCGGGCCATCGCCCGGCGCCTGGGCTCCCGGGGCAAGATGGAGCAGGGGCCGGTCCTCGATATCGTAGGCGAGATCCTGGATGCCGTCCGGTCCGGGGGCGACGAAGCCCTGCTCCGATACACGGCCTGGTTCGACCGGGTTGCGCTGCAGCCGTCGGACCTGCGGGTGACGGAGGCGGAGATCCGGGCTGCCCGGGCCGCCCTGTCGCCGGACATGGAGGCGATCCTGTCGGAGGCTGCCTCGAACATTCTCCGATTCCACGAGGCCCAGCGGCTGCCGGACCTGGACCTGCCCGCAACGGGCGCGCCCCCCGGCGATCCTTCGCGGATCGGGTTGCGGACGATGCCCCTGGAGCGGGTCGGTGTCTATGTTCCCGGCGGGACGGCCCCCCTGCCGTCCTCTGTCCTGATGAATGTCCTGCCCGCCCGGGCCGCCGGCGTGCCCCGGATCGTCATGGCCACGCCGCCCCGGGCCGACGGCTCCGTGGATCCCCTGATCCTCGCCGCTGCGGACATCGCCGGCGTGACGGAAATCTACCGGGTGGGCGGCGCCCAGGCCATCGCGGCCCTGGCCTACGGGACGGCTGCCGTGCCCGCCGTGGACAAGATCTGCGGCCCGGGAAACATCTACGTCAACACCGCCAAGCGCCTGGTGTACGGAATCGTGGACATCGACCTGTTCGCGGGCCCCTCCGAGATCCTGGTCCTGGCCGACGACACCGCAAATCCGGAGTATGTGGCCGCTGACATGATTTCCCAGGCCGAGCATGACCGCCTGGCCTCGGCGGTGCTGGTGACCGATTCCCTGCCCCTGGCCCTGGCAGTGGGCGACGCCCTGGAGCGGCAGATGGCGCGGATGCCCCGGCGGGAGATCCTGGAGGCTTCCCTGCGGGACTACGGCGCCCTGCTGGTGGTCCCCGACCTGGCCCAGGCGGCCGTCTTCGCCGATGCCATCGCCCCCGAGCACCTGGAGCTGGTCGTCCGGGACCCCGACGCCCTCCTGCCCGCCCTTCGCCGGGCCGGGGCGATCTTTGTGGGTCCGTACAGCCCGGAACCCCTGGGGGATTACTTTGCCGGTCCCAACCATGTCCTGCCCACCAGCGGAACCGCCCGGTTCTTCTCGCCCCTGTCCACCGCCGACTTCCAGAAGCGGACCAGCCTCATCCGCTACACCCGGGAGGCCCTGATGGCCTGCGCACGACAGGTGGCCGCCTTCGCCGATGCCGAGGGGCTTCGGGGACACGCCGAGGCCATTCGGATCCGATTCCCGGAGAGCGGGCCCCAGTCGGCCGACGCTGCCCTTCCGGCGGGGGAGGCCAGGCCATGAGCCGCTTCCTGTCGCGGCGGGCCGCCGCCCTGACACCCTACGTGGCCGGGGAGCAGACCCAGGACCCCCGGACCGTCAAGCTGAATACCAACGAGTGCCCCTATCCGCCCTCCCCCCGGGTGCTGGAAGCCATCCGCGACGTGTCCGGCGACCGGCTCCGGCGCTACCCGGAGCCCAGTTCCCTGGAGCTGCGGAAGGAGCTGGCGTCCTACGCCGGCCTGGCGCCGGACCAGGTGTTCCCGGGGAACGGGTCCGACGAAATCCTGGCCTTCTGCTTCCGGGCCTTCTTCGATTCGCGATGCGACCTCCCGGTGCCGGAAGACGATCCCCGGGCCGCCGTCCTGTTCCCGGACATCACGTACAGCTTCTACCCCGTCTATGCGGGTTTTTACGACATTCCCTTCCGGACGGTGCCCCTGGACGGGGACTTCCGGATTCCGGCGGAGGCGCTCTGCGGCCCGTCCGCCGGGGTCGTCCTGGCGAATCCCAATGCCCCCACCGGGATCGCCCTGCCCCTGGCCGACGTGGAGCGCATCGTGGCCGCCCGTCCCGACCGGCTGGTGGTGGTGGACGAGGCCTATGTCGACTTCGGGGGCGAGTCCGCCCTGGCCCTGCTGCCCCGGTACGACAACCTCCTGGTGGTCCAGACCTTCTCCAAGTCCCGGTCCCTGGCGGGTCTCCGGGTGGGGATGGCCTTCGGGACCCGACCGCTGGTCGAGGCCCTGGAGCGGGTTCGGGACGCCTTCAATTCCTACACGATGGACTGCGTGGCCCAGGCCGGGGCCCGGGCGGCCCTGTCCGACGGCGCGTGGTTCGAGAGGAACCGGGCCCGGATCGCGGCCACCCGGGACACCACCCGGCGGCGCCTGGAAGCCATGGGATTCCGGGTCCTGCCCTCCGCGGCCAATTTCCTCCTGGCCCGGCCGCCCCGGGGCGACGCCCGCCGGATGTACGAGGGATTGAAGTCGGAAGGGATCCTGGTGCGCCATTTCAACCGTCCGCGGATTTCGGAGTATCTCCGGATTTCCATCGGGACCGACGACGACATGGACCGGCTGGCGGACAGCCTGGCACGGTGGCTGCGCGAAGGCGCGGCGGAGGGAGCGCCATGAGGGACGGAACGGATCGGGAACAGGGAATCGCCGGCCAGGCCGCCGGGAGGCAGGCCGAGATCAGCCGGGAGACCGGGGAGACCCGGATCCGGGTCCGGGTGGGGCTCGACGGGCCGGCCCGGGCCGACATCGGGACGGGGGTCGGGTTCTTCGACCATATGCTGGACCTGCTGGCCCGCCACGCCCAGGTGGACCTGTCCGTCCGGGCGGAGGGGGATCTCCATGTGGACGCCCACCACCTGGTGGAGGATACGGGGCTGGCCCTGGGACAGGCCCTGGCCCTGGCCCTGGGGGACAAGCGCGGCATCCGCCGCTACGGCAGCGCCCGGATTCCCATGGACGAGGCCCTGGCCCAGGTGGACCTGGACCTGTCCGGGCGGCCTTTCCTCCGGTTCGAGGGGGACCTGGGCCCGGGCAGCACCGGCGCCTTCGATCCCCAGCTGGCCGAGGAGTTTTTCCGGGCGGTCGCCTTCCAGGCCGGGATCACCCTCCATATGGAGATCCGGACCGGCCGGAACACCCACCACATCATCGAAGCCCTGTTCAAGGGGTTCGCCCGGGCCTTGCGGGAGGCCGCCTCTCCCGACCCACGGGAATCCGGGATTCCCTCCACGAAGGGAATCCTGTAAAAGAGCCGCCTTCGTCCGGATCCGCCGGACGACGACAAAAAGGAGGAAACGGACCATGCCCGACCTGCTGCGCGACACCGACTTCATCGACCGCCCCCTCATGGCCCGGGGCAAGGTGCGGAACATCTATGACCTGGGGGACTCCCTCCTCCTGGTTACCAGCGACCGCATTTCCGCCTTCGACGTGGTCTTCGGGGAACTGGTCCCGGACAAGGGCCGGGTCCTGAACGGCATCTCGGCGTTCTGGTTCGACCGGACCCGGCACATCGTGGAGAACCACATGATCTCCACGAACCCCGCCGAGTATCCCCTGGGGCTGGACCGCTGGGCCGACCGCCTCGCCGGCCGGTCCATGTGGGTCCGGAAGCTGGACATGCTGCCCGCCGAATGCATCGTCCGGGGCTACCTGGAAGGGTCGGCCCTCAAGGAATACAAAGCCGCCGGAACCGTGTCGGGAATCCCCCTGCCGGCCGGCCTGCGGCAGGCGGACCGGCTGCCCGAGCCCATCTTTACCCCTTCCACCAAGGCCGAATCGGGCCATGACATCAACATCACCTTCGAACAGCTGGCGGACCTGGTGGGGCGCGACATGGCGGATCGCCTGCGGGATGCGAGCCTGGCCCTGTATCGGGACGCCGCCGCGTACGCGGAGGGGAAGGGCATCCTCCTGGCCGATTCCAAGTTCGAGTTCGGCCTCCTGGAGGGCCGGCTGGTGGTGGGGGACGAGCTCTTTACGCCGGATTCCTCCCGCTTCTGGGAGAAGGCCGACTACGAGCCCGGCCGGGCCCAGAAGAGTTTCGACAAGCAGTTCCTGCGGGAATACCTGGAATCCACCGACTGGGACAAGAGCCCGCCGCCGCCGCCCCTGCCCGCCGACGTGGTGGAGAAGACCGCGGCCAAGTACCGGGAGGCCTACGAACGGCTGACGGGAGCGACGCTGCCGTGATCGTCGTCGTCGATTACGGCATGGGCAACCTGGCCTC
>JAKPNJ010000095.1 GCA_029548445.1 Bacillota bacterium
CCGTGCCTCCAGGATCCGGTCCCGGATCCGTTTCATCGCCTCGCCGGATATGTCCCCGCCGAGTTCACGCACCCCTTCGAGGCCGTTGCCCAGCCAGCCGTCCGTATCGGCCAGGACGGTCAGGTCGTTCAAGAGACAGTAGATCACGCCGATTTCCGGATCCGATGTCATGGCCTCGGCAAGGCGCTCGTGCCCTTCGCTGCCCCCCCGGCCGGTCTCCAGCATGATGCGGTACAGGCTGGCCTGACTGTCGAAACGTTTCCGCATCCTCTCCCGGCGAGAGTTGCTGGAGGATTTCTTGTAGTCCACCACCATGATGCGGTTCCCCGGCAGGGCGATGAGGAGATCGGCGCTGCCGTGGATCGGGGTGCCGTCCAGGTCGCCCTTGAGCCACACCTCGCTGCCCAGGATGGTGGCGCCCACGGCGGCCAGGAAACGGCTCCAGTAGCAGGCCGCATCGGCTATCTCCCGCTCCAGATGGGACCGCTCCACCTGCCACTCGCCCCCGGCCAGGAACGGGGCGTTCCGGCGGACCGCGTCGGCAAACAGAGCGGGGATGCGGGCCGGTATTCCGGAGGGTTCCGGCAGGGGGAGATCGGGCAGGAACAGGTTCTCGAACACGTCATGCGCCAGGGTCCCCCGCAGGGCCACATCCAGCGATTCCGGCTTCCATTCGCGCGGCAGGAGGCCGGAGCGGCCCAACAGCCAGGCCAGGGGGGAGATCATCAGCTTTTCCAGTCCGCTGGGTGATTCCGGCCAAGGGTTACCGTCACCGTCGGTACGCAGGGTCAGCAGGTCGCGGCCGAACCGCGGGTCGATGGCTGTGAGTTTCCGGGGAGGAGTCGGCATAGCAGGGGCGGCGCAGGCGATGCCCGCGGCCCGGCTGCGGCCCTCCTCAGTGGCCAGGCTGGTAATAAGGTCATCGGGGGCATCGATCCCGTCAAACAGCGATGCCATGAAGGGAAGCGATGCCGACGGCGCAACCGGCTCCCCAAGGAGATCCCGGCCCGGGCTGAGGAACACCAGCCGTTCGGACACGGCCGAGAGCTGCCTCCTGAACAGGACGCGCCGCCGTGCCGTCTCATGGTCTGCGCTTCGAAGCTCGTATCCCAGCCGTTCCCGCAGGAGCAGCAGCTCGTCATCAAAAAAGACGGGGGAGTGGGGCACGGGCGCGGGGTACTGACCATCGTTGAATCCGAGCACGAAGAGGCGCCGGACCCGACGCCACGGCTCCTCCTGTTCGCTGAACACGGCTATCCCTTCCAGGGTCAGCTCGGCGGCCTCAACGGCGTCAAGCCGCTCGGGTTCGGCCAGGGCGAAGACGGGGCCATACTCCCCGCCTGCTTTCAGGTCAGCGACCATGGCCGCGGCAGTGTCGCGCATCCGCGAATAGTGCTCTTCCATCCCCTCCCGGCGGACCAGGAGCTCGGTGAACCGCTCCAGGTTATCCGCGAGGATTTTCGGTCCATGGAGGAGGTTGGCCCGCTCGATGGTGCGGAGCAGTTCCTTGTGGTCATCCTCCTTCGGGTCGGGCTGCCTGCCGTCCATGAGCCGCTGGGCGAGGCGCATACCCAGATCGGAAGAGCGTCG
>JAKPNJ010000103.1 GCA_029548445.1 Bacillota bacterium
GTGGCCGCCATCGCGGTCCTCGATGGGGTTCTTGGTGGAGACGAGCGGCCGGGGACCCTTCCAGGTCCGGACCGCTTCCCCGACGGCCACCTCGCTGCGGCCGCCGCAATAGGTCGGCGCGGAGTCCAGGTAATTGACCCCGAGTTCCATGGCCCGGTGCAGGAGCGCCACGCTCCGGTCCAGGTCCACCTCGTCGCCGGCATGGGGGAGCCGCATGGCGCCGAAACCCAGCAACGAGATGTCCTCCCCGGTTTTGCCGAATGGCCGGTATTGCATGGCGCTTCCCCTTCCCTCGGTTTCGTACCGCTCCAAGGTACCCGAGAGAGGGCGGTTTCGTCAAGCCGCAGGCGGTGTCAGCCGGCGGGAATCGGCGCTTCGGAGAGACCTCCGGGAACCGTCGGCAGGGAATCGGGATCCAGGGACAGGAACCGGGCGATCTCGTCGAAGGCCCGCTGCCGCTCGGTGCCGGTCAGGCAGTTGTGCCAGGAATTCTCCAGGAGGACTTCTTCCTTGTACGCCGAGGCAACCCGGCCCAGGATGACCTGCGGCGACCGGAGATCCACGCTTTCGTCCTTCAGGGACTGGATCACCAGGATCGGCTTGGAGAGGTCGGGCAGCAGGCGGCGGGTCCGGCGCATCATCGCCTGGAGATGGGCCACCGACCGCAGCGGCATCCCGGGATACCCGGCCGAGTAGGGCATGCCCAGCTGGCCCTCCCGCAGCCCCTTCTCCCAATAGACATACCGCTTGACCGGCCAGGCGACGGGGGCCAGGAGAATCGCCCGGTTTTGGAAAGCCATGGGGGCCGAGACCGTCACTACCCGGTCGAAGGCCGGTTCCCGGCGCCGGGCGGCCAGGTTCAGGGCGATGACGCCGCCCATGGAGAAACCGACAACCCGGACCCTGGGATAGGTTTTCAACAGCGTGTCCAGTTCGGATTCGGCGGCACCCAGCCAATCCCGCCAGTGCGTCCGGGCCATGTCTCCCATGGAGGTCCCGTGGCCGGGCAGGCGGATGCACCGGACGCTGTGGCCCCGCTCCGCCAGGGACTCCCCCAGGAGCCGCATCTGGGCCGGCGAGCCCGTGAATCCATGGATCAGGAACACGATGGAACCGGGGTCCCCCTCGAAGAAGAACGAGTCGCAGTAGGGATGCATCAGGTCAGGCATCGTCGCTTCCTCCAATTTCGGGCAACGGTATGTCGGACGGGGTCGGATCCGGTTCCGGTGCTTCGGGGCTGATCCGCCGCCTGCCAAGATACAGGACCGGCGAGGCTCCGAACAGGAGGCCCTCGGCTGCGGCTGCCCGTTCCAGTGCGCCCATCTCCTGGACCAGCCGGGTCCAGCTTCGCGCTTCCTCCGGCGGGAGCACCTGGGGAACGGGCCGGCCGGTCCGCTTCCGGAGGTACCCGTAGTGCTTCCGGAAGGAATTCAGGATCCTGGGGGGGCGGGACGGTCGTCGCAACCGGTCCATCATCTCCGTGCGGAAGGTCCGGACCTCCCGGTCCCACTCCGGTGTACCGGGGTGGACGGATATCGCCGCAAGCTGGCGGCCGGTGGAACGGGCCCACGGATCGTCCAGCTCCTGGGCCAGGAATTTCAG
The DNA here is from genome assembly GCA_029548445.1 of Bacillota bacterium. GTDB lineage: Bacteria > Bacillota > Clostridia > Saccharofermentanales > UBA5734 > JAKPNJ01. The sequence goes on from JAKPNJ010000103.1 coordinate 1,603, forward strand.
GCGATGCCACACGCCGTACAGTTCCGCCCGGGTCGACAGGGGAGCATCGGCCAGCCAGAGAAAGGCCAGCAGCCGGCGCTTCCAGTCCCACCACCGAACCGGGCTCTGCAGGTCGGCGGCGGGGACCAGGAAATACCCCTCGTCGAAAAGCAGCGATCCGAAAACCCCGGGCGGATGGCCCCGCTTCCGGTCTTTCAGGGTCGTTCGGTACACCCCGCAGGACGGGCTGCCATCCATATACACGAAGGCTCGGGTCCCGGAACGCCGAAGGGCGTCCAGGCAGGCCCGGCATCCCTCCATCATCTGGGGACCGACTTTCCGGCCGCCCCGTCCCTTGACTTCGGCGGCGCCGGTCCACACGGCGGCGCCGCTCTCCCCGACCACATGAACGGGATCCCGGGGAACGCCAAGGCCAGCCATGCATTCCGGGCAGACAGGCTGCCAGATGAAGTCCATCTTTTCCCGACCCAGGGCCTTGAGGACATCCAGCGATTTCCCGTTGTACCGGACGGCACATCCGGCACAGCATGCGCTGATGCCGACGATCGGCCGGTCCTTCAGGAGCACGGGGCCATACCCAGGGGCTGGGACGGGCGGCGGGAGCCGGTCCGGCTCGGACGCCGGATTCATTCGGTCTCCCCTTCCAGCAAATCGGCGAGCATCCGGACGACCGCGGGATCGAACTGGGTGCCGGCACAGCGTTTCAGCTCCGCCAGGGCCTCCTCCCGGCTTCGGGGGGGCTGGTACATGCCATGGCGCATCACGTCATAGGCGTCCACGACCTCCAGGATCCGCGCCGCCAGGGGAATCGACTCGCCGGCCAGGCCCTGGGGATAGCCGTTCCCGTCCCAGTGCTCGTGGTGGGTCAGGACCGCGTCGGCCACCGGGGAGGTCTCCCGGGACGCCAGGACGATCCGGTACCCGTTCTCCGGATGGCGCCGGACCAGGGCCCACTCCTCCTCGCTGAGAGGCCCGTCCCGGTTCAGGATCTCCACAGGAACCGCGATCTTGCCGATGTCATGGAGAAGGGACAGCCGCTCCAGCCGTTCCAGTTCATGGGCGTCCAGCCCCATCCGCTGGCCGATGCGCTGTGTGAGGCGGTGCAGGCGCCGGGCATGGGCCTCGGTCTCCCGGGTACTTTCGTGCAGTGCGTCCAGCATGGATTTCAGGGATTCACCCCCCTGGTGGCGGGCCAGCCGGACCTTGTCCTCGTACATGGCCTGTTCGGCGGTCCGCAGGACATCGGCGATGTCCTGTCCCTCATGGGTCTTGGCACCATACCCCAGGGCCACTCCCGGCCGGGTCAGGGGGGCGTCGCCCTCCCGGCAGGCCTTCCGGATCCGGGCGCAGATGGTCGCGGCATCCTGGGCGCTGGTCCGGGGCAGGAGGACCAGGTACTCGTCCCCGCCCCACCGGGCGATAATGTCCTCCGTCCGGCAGGCCATCCGGAAGCAGTCGGCGATGTAGCACAGGGCTTCGTCGCCCTGGGTGTGGCCAAAGACGTCGTTGATCAGCTTGAGGCCGTTCATGTCCCCGATGATCAGGGCCAGGGGATACTGCCGGGCGGTGTCCAGCCGCCGGATCTCCTCTTCGCAGAAGGCCCGGTTGTAGAGGCCCGTCAGGCTGTCGTGGTGCCCCAGGTACTCGATCCGGGCGTTGCGCTCCCGCTCGGCGGCCAGGTCCTCGAACAGGCAGGCGAACAGGCCCGGCGCCGGCCGGAAGGCCGTCACCCAGTGGACATCGCGGCCATTGCCCTGCTCCAGCTCGAAGGATTCCGGGCGGCCGGAGGCCGTCACCCGCTCGAACAGGGGCATGTGGTCCCGGAAGGCGGGACCGAACAAGCGGGCCAGGGAGAGGTCGTGTTCCCTGGCGAGGTCCTGTCCGGCCAACCGGCGGAAGGCGGCGTTCATGTCGAGCACGTCGGCATCCTCGAATCCGAACTCCCCCGACGGATGGGGCCGGCAGAGGACGCAGGGAGCCGGCAGGCGGTCGAACAGCGCCCGGGCCAGGGACGGGGCACCGGTCCGGGATTGGCCGGACGCAGGGGAGGATGCCGAAGAAGGCTTCTGGGAGGCAGGCGGAGGTGTCGCCATCCCGGAGGTCCCGGCCGGTTTCCGGGACGGAAACAGCCGCTGGAGCGCGGCCCGGAACCGGCTGTCATGGGCTTTCGTCTCGTCCATCCGCGCCTCCTCGACTCTCCGAGATGTTCCGCGGGTCCGGACCGGGCATCGGGTCCGCACCGCCGGGGATCGAGCCTCATTTATTATACCGTATTCGTGACGGGAGGGGCGGAAAGCAGGAGCCGCCCCGTGTCCCGACGAACAGGGCGGCTCTCGTGAGAACCGAAAGGGCCGATCCGGACCCGTCGATCCGGGAGGGGCGGAAGCCGAATCAGCGTCTCCGGCGAAGCCCCAGCATCGTCCCGACGGCCAGCAGGCCGGCCGGCAGGACCAGCAGCAGGCCGGCATCCCCGGTCGGCGGGCTGACAGGCGTTGTGGGCGTGGCGGCGTCGGCGATGGTGCCGACAGCGGTCAGCGCGATGCCGTCGCCCTTGATCTCCTGGTTCTCGCCATCCCGCAGGCTGAACTCCTCGGTGGTGCCGCCCACCGTGACCTTGGCGCCGAAGGACTCGAAGATCAAGTCCGGGCTGGTGACGGAATTGGCCTCGGCGTGGGCCTTGTCATACACGGTGGCGTCGTTGTAGATGGCCGCGGCAGCCCAGAGGGCGATGGTCCGGAGGTTGTTGCTGTTCTCGGAGAACGTCACCTGGTCGCCGTCCACGGTCAGGGCGGCGTCGACATAGGCTTCGCCCAGCTCGCCGGCGGTGGCCATGGCCTTCCCCTTGGCGTTGTAGTCGGCCAGGTCGGCGAAGGCGTACTCGATGCGGATCCGGGTGGCCGTGGCGGTGGTCTCGACGGTGACCGCGGCGCCGGCCACGGGCAGGGCGCCTTCCACGACGGCCTTGATTTGTTCGTTGGTCCCGATGAGATACAGGGAGTTGTCCGCCACGAGATCGGTGGTGGGGCCGGTGGTCTTGTTCTGGTCGTCCTTCAGGACATCCACGTACAGGACCCGGGTGCCGCCGCCGGCCTTGGTCGTGATGGCGGTTTCGGAGTACAGCATGCCGACTTCGCAGGCCGTGAACAGGAGCGCCAGGACCGAAATCAGGGCCAGGACGCCCAGGGTGACGAAACGGGACTTCTTCATGGTTCATCCTCCTTCAGGATTGGCCGCAGCCTGGCGGGGGATTCCGGTCTGCAGGCCCCCTGCGGAGAGGCCGGCCGGATGGCGGCGGCTGGCACGCGAAAGGTCGGGATCAGCGTTCGGGAACCAGCCGCCAGCGGATGAAGCGGGGTCGGTAGATGTCGGCGTTCTGGATGAGGCTCGACCAATCACCTCCGTTCGTATTGAAGGAAATCAGGACTTCATCGCTGCGGGACAGGACCGGGTGGGCCTTGGCGTTGTAGGAGAAGGCCTTCCCCCGGAGCGTGCGGGTGGCGGAACTGCAGAAGATGACCTGTTCCTCGCCGAAGGGGCCGACGGGGCTCTCCCCCACCCGGACGGCAATGCGGTCCCCCATGGTGCCGGGGGTGTACGTCAGGAGGTACTTGCCCGTATCGGGACCGAACCGGATCTCCGTGACACTGAGCTCCGGGGAGACCTGGCCGACGATCCCGGCCGAGTCCTCCACCCGGTCTGACCAGGTGCCATCCTCTGTGTAGTATCGCCAGGCCGACAGGTCCTCCACCCGGGCGGGTTCCACCCGGGCGCAGGTCAGGAGCCGCTGGTTCCGGGCATCGTCCAGGTACCCATAGATGTAGAGGTATCCGTCCGGCGACGAAGCGCCGGCTTCGGCCGTGTTTTCCAGGACGCCGCCGCCGTACAGGATGATGTGCTTCGGCTTTCTCTGCACAAAGGAGAGTCGGTCCCGGGCTGCGTCCCGGATGATCCGGATGGCCTTCATGTCGGGGAGGCCGGCCTCCACCGGGAAGACCGCGAGGTCCACGCCGGTCTGCTGGAAATTGAAGCCGGCCGGCGCGTCCTCCAGGTGTTCCAGGACCAGCGGGAAACCGTAGATTCGGCCGGCGGCGGAGAAGAGGTCCCCGAACCAATACCAGGCGCCCGCCTCCTCCGGCTTCAGGGGAAGGGCGGAGGGTTCAGCGGACCCCGGATAGTAGAACCGGGCTGACAGGGTGGCGGGATCGTTCCCCTCGAACAGGGCGAAGGTCTGGTTGGGCATCTTGACATTGCTGCGGGCCCGGGTCACGGGATCCACCGTGCCGATCAGGGTGTCGCTGAACACGAGCAGGGTCCGGGCCGCCGGCTGCGTTTCGATCCCCGAGGCCTGGTCTCCCGACAGGCGGACCGCGTAGATGCCGTCGGCGCCGGTCCAGCCATTGTAGCGGGACAGGACGCCGTCCCAGTCCTGGGCGGGTTCCGCATAATATCCGGAGCCGCAGTAGGCCCGCAGGGCGGAAAGCCCATAGCCGTCCCCGCCCCAGTTCCCTTCCCGGCTCATCGGGATGATCCGGACATACCGGACAGGCAGGCCAATGGGCAGCACATCGGTGGGCCCCTGGCCCGGCGCGCCCGCCGCCTTGGCCAGCTCGGTCTCCTTGAAGACGGTGGTCCACTTCTGGCCATCCACGGATATCGCCACCCGAACCGTCCGGAGCCCGCTGCCGGCGTCCCCGGCGGCGTTGTAGTTCCAGATCCGCAGTTCCGAGACCGGGTAGGTTCCGCCCAGGTCCATTTCGTACCGCTGGTTGTCCGGGGTCCGCCACATGTGGGCGGGGTTGTCGTCATGGACCGCGTCCGGGTCGGCGGGATGGCTCAGGCCCACCCCGTTGGTTACCGGCAGCAGCGCGGCATCCGGCGGTTCGGAATCGGACTGGAGCGGCGATCCCGGCAGGAAGGCCCCCACCCGGACCGGCGGCTTGAAGCCATAAATCCGGACTTCGGCCAGGCCGCAGGCATCCGCCCGGCCCCAGGTGCTTTCCGCCACGATCCGGATGGCCCGGACGGGGAGGCCGCCCAGGTCCAGGACCGCGCCGTCTGCCGGCGCCGTCGCCCGCAGGGACTCGCTGCCGTCCGCCCGGGACAGTTCCCGTGCCGGGGCCTGTGTCTCGCCGTCCAGGGAGAGGGGGACGAACCGGCTGCCGTCCTCGGAGACCAGGATCCGGAACGACCGGATGCCGGCGTCGGTCCCGTCCGCTGTATTGAAGTTCCAGATCACGACCTGGCCCACGGCTTCGGTTCGGCCCAGGTCGAATTCGAAGGCTGTCCGCCCCGCCTCGAAGGGCGCCAGGGCCATGGTCCGGTCCGGGCTGGCGGCGCCGTGGGTCGAGACGGTGCTGTCGCTGCCCGACATGCCCATGCCGTTGGCCAGGGCGGCGGCGGATCCCCGGATGTCGGCCTTGGCGAGGGGGTCGTCTCCCCGCAGGATCCGGACCGCGGTGACCGGCAGGAAGCGCCCGGTGTCCGACAGGACACCCGCCCAGCCGGACGGGCCGGTGGGGACCGGACCGGTGGGCGCGGCGGTGGGGGTCGGGCTGCCGGGGCCGGGGGGCCCCCAGGGCGGGGCCACCAGGACCCAGGCCAGCAGGACCGCGGCGCAGAGGACCAGGGTGACGACGGCCGTCAGGGCCAGTTTTGCGTGGGTACCGAGTTCGTTCCAGCGTGACATGCTGCCTCCCGTACGGTGTGACTTATCCATACATGCGGAACCAGGCCGTCGCCAGCTGGACGAATTCCCGGTTGTAGCCATGGGCCATGCCCGACAGCCGGACCAGGGCCCGATGGGACGACAACTGCCGCCAGAGGGCCTCGATGGCATCCGGCGGGCAGACGGTATCGGCGTCTCCCGCCGTCAGCAGGACCGGCAGGTCCAGGCGGTGGACATGGGAGAAGGTGTCGACAAAGCCAAGGCTCCGAATCGCCCGGGCCGGGTCCGGACCCGAAAGGATCCGGTCCCGGATGCCCTTGTAGGCCCCCTGGGATCGGAACGCCGAAAAACCCGTCAGGAAGGGCTGGTCGGCGGCCACGGCCCGGGCGCCCCGGCTTCGGAAGAGGGAACCCAGCAGCAGCGAACCGCCGCCGCCCTGGCTCGTCCCGAAGAACGAAAGGCGGTCGGGGAGGACCTGGGGCCGGGTCCGGACGGCCTCGACGGCCTGGAGGCAGTCCAGGAGCCAGGTCCGGTAGCCGCCCCGGGCGCCGGAGGACGCCGTGTCCTCCAGGACCGGCCACTCGCCGTTGCGCCGGAGGGTTTCGTTCCAGCCCGTGGGGGTAATATATCCAAGGGGCTGGATATGGAGGACATGGAACCCGGCGGCGGCCATTTCGGGATGGAAGCTGATCTCGGCTCCGTAGCCGGATGTATGGACCAGCAGGGGGGCCGGGGATGCCAGGGCGGGCTGCCAGAGGGCCAGGAACGCCTCCCGTCCCTCCGGGGCGAACCGCAGGTACCGGTTCGCCCCGACAGCCTGGAAGGGGTAGGCCAGGCGGTGGTAGGGATAGACCGACTCCTCGGTCATGGGGCAGGGAATCGTCCGGGCATCCTGCCAGAGGGCCTCGACCCAGGCGTCGATTTCCCGGGGGGTCGGGCCTGGTTCCTGTCCGGAATCGGGCGGGGCGACGGATTCCCGGAAATCCGTTTCGTCCGGGCTCATTTCTTGGGGGCTCCCTTCCGGAGGATCAGGAGAGCCGCGACCACACCGCCCACAATGATGACGGCCAGCAGGACGATGAACAGGGTCTGGCTGCCGCCGGCGGGGGCCGGGGTGGGACTGGGGGTCGGGGTGGGCGCTTCGGTGGGGGCGGCGGTCGGCGC
>JAKPNJ010000120.1 GCA_029548445.1 Bacillota bacterium
AAGGCATGCCTGATCGCTGAACCTCCAGGCGCACCTCACCTGGCTCAGGAGGGAGGAACCCCCATGCAGCGTCCCACGACCCACAGCACCCGGATCTTCTCCACCTCGCCGGCCATCCGATGGCAGATGGCGGACGGGGACCCGGACCTGGGATTCGACCACTTCCGGGAGATCGAGACCAGCCTGGAGGGCTGGCAGGAGGTGGCGATCCCCTGTGATGTCCATGGCCCGCTGCTTGCGGCCGGCCGGATCGCGGACCCCCTGGTCGGCCGGAACGACGAGGCCTGCCGCTGGGTCGAGGACCGCTCCTGGTGGTTTGTCGGGACCTTTCGCATGTCCGCCCGGGCGGTCCGGCAGCTGCAGGCCGCCGGCAGCCGCCGATGGGCCCTCCTGTCCCTGGACGGCCTGGACACCCTGGCCGACATCGCCCTCAACGACCAGGTCCTGGGGTCCCATGCAAGTATCCACTATCCTTTCGAGAGGGAAGTCGGCCGGTACCTGGTGCCCGGCACCAACCGCCTGGTCCTTCGGCTCCGGCCGGGACCCGAACCGGTCTCTTCCGTCGAGAGCGAGGCCATTCGGCCTTCCGTGCGAACGGACATTCCCGGCGAGCCCGGCCGCATCGACCTCCGCAAGCCCCAGTATGTGTTCGGCTGGGATTTCACGTCGCGGATCGTCACCTGCGGCATCCTGGGCCCCGTTCGCCTGGACGTTTTCCAGGGCCCTCGAATCCGCTCCGTCGGCATCCGGACCCTGACAATCGACCGGGATGTCGCGGAAGTCGCCATCGACGTCGAAATCGGCAATCCGCACCCGATCTCCACCCTGGAGGGTCGGCTTCGCCTTGCCATCAACGACCCGTCCGGACGCCGGGTTGCGACGTACCGGGAGGATGTCTTCCTGCGATCGGGACGAAACGATGTCCAGGTCGTCCTCCCGATTTCCGCCCCCTGCCTCTGGTGGCCCAACGGGTCCGGACGGCAGGACCTGTACACCCTGTCCGCGAGCCTTTCGTCCGACGACGCCACGAACCATGCGGCGCCCGTCCCCTTTGGCATCCGCACCCTGGAACTCCGGATGGAGAAGGACGAGTGGGGCCGGAGCTTCCGATTCGTCGTCAACGGGCAGCCGATTTTCTGCAAGGGGTCCAACTGGGTTCCGCCCCACCCCTGTCCGCCCCTCGCCCCGGACGACCACTATCGCCTCCTGGTCGCGGAAGCCCGCGGGGCGAATCTCAACATGCTGCGCGTGTGGGGCGGCGGCATCTACGAGCGGGACCTCTTCTATGACCTGTGCGACCGGGCCGGCATCCTGGTCTGGCAGGACTTCATGTTCGCCTGCGCGCTGTATCCCGAGCAGCAGGCCGAACTCCGGCTTCGCATCGAGGCGGAGCTGGAGCACCAGACGAAGCGCCTCCGAAACCACCCCTCCCTGGCCCTGCTTGCCGGCAACAACGAGAACCACTGGCTCGTCGAGGACTACTGGCCGACCTACATGAACCTGGATCGGTTCCATGGGGCACTGTACTACAACGAAATGATGCCCTCCGCCGTCCGACGGAACTGTCCCTGGATTCCGTACTGGAACGCCTCGCCCTACGGAGGTGCCAAGGCCAACGCGGATGACTGCGGCGACAAGCATCACTGGACCGAGTGTTTCATGGGAGCCGACATGACCCGACGCATCCGCCCCGACGAGTACGATCGGGCGACAGCGCGCTTCGTCAGCGAGTACGGGTATCTCGGTCCCCAGTGCGTCTCGACCATCCGCCAATATCTGGGGCAGGCGGAGACCGACCGGATTGGGGATGCCTGGGACCATCATGTCAACTGGTTCGACCGGCAGGGCGCGGGACCCTCCACCGTCGAGGCGGGTATCGCGTTCCAGATCGGCCGGGATGTCCCGACTTCCCTGGAGGAATATGTCCGCATGGCCGGACACTGCCAGGGCGTCCTGCTGGAGTATTCCCTCGATTCCCTGCGCTGGATGCCCCATTGCGACGGCGCCCTGTTCTGGATGTTCGCGGACATGCGGGGAGAAGTGGGATGGGGCATCCTCGACCACCTGGGCCTGCGGAAATGGTCGTACCCGTATGTCCGCAGGGCCTTGCACCCCGTTCGGCTCATGCTGCGGGAGAGC
>JAKPNJ010000154.1 GCA_029548445.1 Bacillota bacterium
ACGCGTCCATTCCCTTCCTCCAACTGTCCTGGTCCGGCCTGTCGACCCTGTACAGCCGCCCGGTCAACCTGTCCTCGAATCCGCTCCGGTCCTTCCTTTCGGCCGTGGAGACCGGCACGCTCCTGCGGTTCGCCTTCATCGCCGAGGAAACGGAGATCCTCCGGGACACGGAGCTGGACTGGCTGTACAGCGCCGGATTCGATCGATGGATCGGGACGGTCCTCGACTACCAGGAGCGGTACCGGGCGCTGCTGGACCGGGTCGAAGGCGCCCGCCCGGTGTCCCATGCCCTGCCGATGGAGGATATCGCCCGTCTCGACTACGACAACGGCGTTTCGGTCTATGTCAACCGCGGGAGTTCCTGGCGGAAAGTCGACGGGCTCCTGGTCCCACCCCAGGATTTCGCCGTCCTGGACCGGGGAGGTGATGCACCATGACCCGCCGATCCCGACGGCTCTTCCAGTTCCCGATTCCCTACGAGAGGAAAAAGCGGCTGGCCGGGTTCCTGTTCATCCTGGTCTGGCTCATCGGGTTCGTGAACTTCTTCGCGATTCCGTTCATCAACGCCTTCATTTACTCCTTCAGCTCGGTCCAGACCAAGCCCGGCGCCATGGAGATCACGCCGGTGGGCTTCCGGAACTACCTGACGGTCCTCCTGAACACCCCGGACTTCGTCATCCGCCTGACCGGCACCCTCCAGGAGATGGTGTGGCAGATTCCCATGACCATCCTCCTGAGCCTGTTCCTGGCCATGCTCCTGAATACCCGGTTCCGGGGCCGCATGTTCGCCCGGGCCGTGTTCTTCCTCCCCGTGATCATTTCATCGGGGGTGGTCATGAACGTCATCGTCAACGCCAGCGTCGAGTATGGTGCCTCGATGATGAACACATCCTCGGCGCTTTTCCAGGGGATCCAGTTCGAGCGCATGCTCCTGGACATCGGCTTCCCGCTGGAGGCCACGGGCCGGATCATGATGATCATCAACGGGGTCTTCCGCCAGGTCTGGCGGGGCGGGGTCCAGATCCTCCTGTTCCTGGCCGGCCTCCAGGCCATCCCGAAATATCTCTACGAAGCCGCCGACGTGGAGGGCGCCACCCGCTGGGAATCCTTCTGGAAGATCACCTTTCCCATCCTGTCCCCCACCACCATCCTGGTTACCTTCTACACCATCGTGGATTACGGCAGCGACGTCTCCAACTTCGTGGTGATCACGATCCGGGAGTACGCCCGCCGGGCCCGGCTGGACATCAGCGCCACCATGTCCGTCATCTGGTTCCTGATCATCATCGTCATCGCGGCCCTGGTGCTGTTCCTTACCCGGAAACGGGTCTACTTCATGGATGACCGCGGCTAGGAGGCCCCCATGCGCATCGCCATGACCCGATCCCGTTCCATCCGGCTGGCCGGGGCGACCCTGCGGACCGTCGTCCTGTTCTGCCTGTCCTTCATCGTCCTGTATCCGGTCCTCTACCTGCTGAGCATGGCCTTCCGGAATCCCATCGACCTGCTGGACCCGTCGGTCATCTGGATTCCCAACGTCCTGACCCTGGCCACCATCACCAAGGTGGGCAGCGCCATTGCCTACGGGTCCACCCTGGGGTCCTCCCTGCTGTTTGCCGGCGTGTCCTCCTTCCTCAGCCTCGCGACCTGCTCCCTGACCGGGTACGGATTCGCCCGGTTCCGGTTCCGGGGGTCCCGGGTCCTCTTCGGCCTGCTGCTGTTCAGCATCGTGGTGCCGGCCCAGACCATCGCCATCCCCCTGTTCCAGCAGCTCCGCTTCTTCGACTTCTTCAGCCTGGGGCGCCTGCTGGCACCGATCATGGGCTACACCCCCTCCCTTAATCTCTACAACACGCCGGCCGCCGTCTACCTGCCCGCCCTCTTCGGCGCGGGCATCCGCAGCTCCCTGTATATCTACATCTTCCGCCAGTTCTTCAAGGGACTTCCCCAGGACCTGGAGGATGCCGCCAACATCGACGGCGCCGGGTTCCTCAAGACCTTCCTCCGGATCATCGTGCCCACGGCGACGCCCCCCTACCTGGTGGTCGCGATCCTGTCCTTCATCTGGTACTGGAACGACGTCCTGTGGATTCCGCTCTTCTATCCGAAATACCTGACCCTGTCCGTGGCCGTGGACACCATCGCCAACCGGATTCCCGTCCCCAGGGGCCAGACCCTGGAGTTCTTCGACTTGTTCGTTTACCAGCGGACGGCCTGCCTGCTGCTGATCCTACCGGTCCTGCTCCTGTACATGGTCGTCCAGCGGCAATTCATCCAGAGCGTGGATCGGACGGGCCTGAAATAAGATACAACCATATCAATATGTGCAATTATATGTATATTCATATACAAATATGGCGCCGATCAGCACGGCATCGCGACGGTCAAAATGTCGTTATATCGTGAGGAATGCTGTTTGTATGTTGACAACTTCTCCAACCGTTGTTATAGTGTCCATGATAGACCGAGTACAATCCGACAAATATGTATAGAGAAAAACCATACAGGGAAGAGAGAACAGGAGGCGATCCATTCCGATGACACGCAAACTCCTTTCCGGTGTTCTGGCCGTCCTGCTGTGCGCCACCCTCCTCGTCGGCGCCACGGCCTGCAACCCGCCCCCGACCACGGCGACGCCCACGACGGCTCCCACCGCCACCGGTCCGGCCGGCGAGACGCCGACACCGGAGCCGACGGATGTCCCTCTCGAGCTGATCGAGATCGCAACCGGGAACAAGATCCCCGCCCCCTCCAACTTCGACTTCAAGGACAAGACCCTTTACGGCCTTGGGATCGGCGGCGGCGCCGACGTCGAGATCATCATCGAGACCATCAAGGAACATTACGACATCGATATCGTCAAGATCGAATATTCCACCGGCTCCGTTGCGGAGATCCTCCAGTCGAGAATCGCCAGCGGCGAGCGCACTGACATGGTCAACGGCCTGTATCCCGATTTCGCCGTCCAGGGACTGATCCAGCCGGTGGACGGCCTGATCGACTATAGCCTGGACATTACGAAGCGCAATGCCGAGACGTATGATAAATACCAGTTTGACGGAAGCCACTGGGCCTTTGTCATTGATGACATCGCCACTTCCAATATCTTCTACAACACGAAATTCTTCGATGAAAACAACCTGGATCATCCCCGGGCTTACTACGACCGGGGAGAGTGGGACTGGAACGCCCTCCTGGACCTGGCGACGAAACTGACCGTCGACGAGAACAAGGACGGAACCCCGGAGATCTACGGCCTGACCAGCTGCAACTGGCATACCGCCCGCCTGGCCTTCAGCACGGGCCAGAATGTCATCAACATCCAGGACGGCAAGTTCGTGTCCAATATCGCGAATACCGCGTATAGCCGGGCTTTCCAGTTCATGTACGACCTGTTTTATACATATCGGGTCACGGATCCGAACCGGGACGTGGCCTATGTCCAGTCCATGTTCAATCGCGGCGAGACGCCCATGCTCATGATCTCGGCCTGGATGGGGATCAACGGCCTGTTCCTCGGCAAGATCAAGAACCAGGACCTCCTGGGGTATGTGCCGTATCCCAGGGATCCGGATTCGGACGAGTACTATGTGGCGGGCACGCCCATTGTCATGCAGCTTCCCGCAGGGTCCGAGAATGTGGACGCCGTCCGGGCCTGGATCTACTCCGCCGCCCTGTACTATTACGAGCAGAACACACCGGGGACCCCAGGCTACATATACAAGCGAGAGTATGCCCAGGAGCGCATCCCCAACCTGACCGACGAGATGTACGAGCGATATGCGCTCTGGTACGACGAGTACAACCAGCTGAAGAAGGTACCGGAAATCTACAACGCCATCCTCGATGTCGACAACCAGCTCTTTGTCGGGATGATCGGTACCCCCGACAATCCCACCCAACAGTCTTACCAGCAGGTGGTGGCCGCCCAGGAGCCCCTGCTCAACGACCGACTCGCCGCCCTGGGCGATTAGTCCGAGAGGACTCGACATACAAGGCCGGATCCACAGGAACAGGAATCGGAACAGAAACCCCGGTGTCCAGAAACACAAAGGAGAGGTGAACATGAAAAAACTCGCAGCCCTCGTCACAACCCTCGTCCTGGTAGCCCTCCTGACCTCGCTGACCATGGTCGGGACCGCCGCCGTGACGCCCACCCTGACCATCGACTTCGACAGTGCTTCCGACCTGACGAAGTACTTTGTCAGCCCCACCGGCGACGACGGCAACTGGGTCGTCCAGGATGGCAAGCTCATCAACGACCGGGCGTTCGCCCACCTGGCCGGATACGAGGCGGATGACTGGTACTGGGGCGGCAGCTACCTGACCCTCAAGGGCCAGCAGCTCCGGAACTTTGAAATCGAGTATACCGTTCTCTTCAAGGAAGCTCTCGACGGAGATCCGCTGTATGACGCAGACTTTTATGCCTTCGTCACCAACGTGGCCGATGGCAGCAAGCCGGCCGACTTTACCAATACCGGATATGAGTGGCTGAACTTCCAGGGCTCCGTCAAGGGCCCGGGCGTCAAGCAGTTCCAGCTCTGGAACCTGGCCGCCACCAACAACAACTACAATTATCCCTGGGATTATGTGAACGCCGTCGACGTGACCGCCTCGACGCTGCTTGGCGTGACCAAGAAGGTCTCGTCCTGGGAGCAGGGCGGTGCCAAGACCTTCAAGATCGTCAAGAACGGCACGGAGTTCTCGTTCTACTTCATGGGCATCCAGCAGAACTGGGGAGGCGCTTACACAGATTATACCGCTCCTGCGGGCGGCTCCCCCACCCTGACCAACAGCGCCATGGACCGGGCTGGTGCCGTCCAGCTGAAGATCGGCCACGGCGGGTACTTCGAGATCGACCAGATCAAGATCACCTCCGCCGAATTGGATCTCGACGCCTACAACACCCCGACCCCCGAACCCACCGCCACCACGGCTCCCACCAGCGAAGTAACCGGTGAGGCGACCGCCACCACGGCCCCCACCTCCGGGGGAAGCCCCAATACCAGCGATGTGGGCGCCCTGGCCGGACTCGTGACCGCCCTGGCTGCCTCCGTCGTCACCCTGGTCCTGCGCCGCAAGTGATCCGTTCCTGATCGCCTTGTATGGGTTTTTCTGGAATGCCGCCCTGGTGGAAGCCGGGGCGGCATTTCGCAACGGCCGTGCACGGGGTGCTATGATGGTGCCAGGATGCCGGCCGGAAGCCCCCGCCACCCCATAGGCAGGCACGTGCGCCGCCTTGCTCTCCCGACTCCCGAAACCCAACCCCGAAAGGAGACCGCCCCATGCCGACCCAGATGGAATGGAAACGCCGGATCGACCGGTTCATCGAGCAGCTGGAGTCCCGGCTGTTTACACCACTCGGAGACGTGGACCTGGCGATGGCCCGGACCTTCGACGAGATCCCCCTGGAGGCATGCGACGGCCTGGACTTCGGGCCTGCCCCGGTCGGGACTCCCTGGGGGCTGCAGTGGGAGTATGCCTGGTTCCGGGGACGGCTGGCCCTGCCCGATGGACCGATTCCGCCGGACCTGGCCCTTCGCCCGGGGACGGGACCGGACAGCGTCGTCTATGTGGACGGCCACCCCTGCGGCGCCCTGGACCGGTTCCACGACACCGTGGACCTGGGGTGGCTGGCGGGGGATCCCGCCCGGGAGGCGGACCTGCGGGCCGGCGTCGACCTCCGGATCGCCACCTATGCGGGTCATGGGGAACGAAACGGCCATGTGGGCCCCGTTCCCCCCGACACCGTGACGGTCCGTCCCGTGACGGGTCCCCAGCGGACGGTGGGGCCGTCCCGCCTGGGCCGGTTCCACGAGGACCGCTACCAGCTCCTGGTGGATGTCCGGACCCTGCGGGAGGCCCATGATACCCTGCCGAAGGAGACCCTCCGGTCCGAGGACCTGTTCGGGGCCCTCTGCACCTTTACCATGACCGTGGACCTGGAGCTGGACGGCGACGACCTGGATGAAAGCTGCCGGGCCTGCCGGGCCGCCCTGGCCCCGGTCTTTGCCTGCCGGAACGGCTCCACGTCGCCCCTCCTGACCGTCTTCGGCCATTCCCACCTGGACGTGGCCTGGAAATGGCCCCTGGCCGAGACCCGGCGGAAAATGGAGCGGACCCTGTCCAACCAGTTTGCCCTGCTGGACCGGTATCCCGAGTACCGCTACTTCCAAAGCCAACCCTACCTGCTGGACATGGTGAAGGTCCACTTCCCCGCCCTGTATGAACGGTTTCGGGCCGAGGTCCTGGCGGGACGGATCTTCCCGGAAGGCGGCATGTATGTGGAATCGGACACGAACCTGCCCTGCGGCGAAAGCCTGGTGCGCCAGTTCCTGGCCGGCCGGCGGTTCCTGCGGGAGGAGTTCGGCGTGGAATCCCGGCTGTGCTGGCTGCCCGATGTCTTCGGCTACTCCGGGGCCCTGCCCCAGATCCTGGCCGGCTGCGGCATCGAGGCCTTCACGACCTCGAAGCTGCTCTGGGCCTATAATGGGGGAGATCCCTTCCCCTATGTCGATTTCCTGTGGGAGGGCATCGACGGGACCCGGATCCCGGCCCACAACCACAACGAATACAATAGTCATACGAGCCCGGGGTTCCTGGTCCGGGCCTTCTCCGAGCGAGTCCAGAAGCCCGGGGTCCGGGGGCGCCTGGTGCCCTTCGGGTATGGGGACGGCGGCGGCGGCGCCACCCGGGACCACCTGGAATATCTCCGCCGGATGGGCGATTTCGAGGGCGTTCCGCGGACCCGGATGGCCCATCCTATGACGTATTTCGACGAGCTGGCCGTCTCGGGCCGGCAGCGGGAGATCTACCGGGGCGAGCTGTATTTCCAGGCCCACCGGGGCACCTACACCTCCCAGTCCGAAACCAAGACCGCCAACCGGAAGGCGGAGGAGGCGCTCCTCGCCGCCGAGCTCTGGCTGTCCGCCGACCGGGTCCTGCAGGGCCGCATTCCGCCGGAATGCCTGGAACAGGCCTGGAAGGACACCCTGGTGGCCCAGTTCCACGACATCCTGCCCGGTTCCTCCATCGGCCGGGTCCACCGGGAGGCCGTGGCGTCCCTGGAGGCGGTCCGGACCTGCTGCGATACCGTCCGGCACCGGGTCGGGGCGGATCTGGGGCAGGCCGTCCCGCCGGGAACGACCCTGCTTCTCCTGAACCCGCTGCCCCAGGAGCGGACCGAGTGGGTGGAATGGCCGGAAGGCTCCCGGCA
>JAKPNJ010000156.1 GCA_029548445.1 Bacillota bacterium
CCTATCTCTGGACCGACGACAATACCGAGCGGGCCGGGAGCCAGGGGTACTTCGTCGAGGTGTATGCGGACCATGTCCTGGTCCGGGGCCGCGACTTCATCGGGGCCCAGTGGGTCTCGCCAGCCCAATTCCTGCTGCCGATCGGGAGCGGGGGTGGGACGCCGAGCGGTGCGCCCAGCGGGGAGCCATCGGGGGCGCCCAGCGGCGGGCCGTCGGGAACGCCGGGGCCGGATGAAGCCGACGGAGGCGGCGGGCTGCCGGCCTGGGCATTGGCGCTGCTTGTGGGCGCGGGCGCACTGCTGGTGGCGGCCGGTGTGGTCGTGGCTGTCATGGCAGCCGGTCGGGTCCGGCGCCGAGGTGCGTAGTCGTGTTTTGAAACGTATGGGAAAACGGCGTCCGGAACGTACGTTTTCGATCATGACGGCCGACGTACGCAACGTACGCCCCGGAAAGGAGGCCGCCCCCATGAAGAAACCAAAGACCCTCGTCCTCACCCTCACCCTCGTCCTGGTCCTGGTCCTGCTGCTGGCCGCAGTGACCGCCACCGCCTGCGCCCCAGGTCCCACCCCAAGTCCCACCCCAAGCCCCACTCCGGGAGGCGGAACGCCCCAGGAAATCGCCCGGGACGACGGCGCCATGGACAGCTGGCTCTCCCTGGGCGGCCTGGAGGAGTATGGATTCATGGTCCGCCTGGACGCCGGCCAACCCTTCGTCGTGACGACGATCCGGGTTTACAGCCGAACCGTGGAAACGCCGGTGGGGGACATGCGCATGACGGCGCGGTTGACGGATGCGAGCCTGGCGGTCCTGTGGGAGGGGTTTGTGCCCATGGCCGACATTCCCAAGGAGCCCGCCTGGGTTGAGATCCCCGTTCCGGATATCGCGACCGACGGCGAGTTTTGCGTCCTGGTGTTCGCGCCGACCCTGGGCAAGGACAAGGGCCCGTATATCGGGCTTGACCAGAGCGGCCCCAACCTGGGCTCGGAACAGCTGAGCCACTGGCAGCCCGTCGACTGGAATGCGGGCGTTGGCCGGGAAACGGTCAACTTCATGATCCGCGCCGAGGGGTACGCAGGGTAGGGAGTCCCGCTACGCCCTGTCGCCCTGATCCTCCTGCACCCCGCATGCCGAGCCCTTCCGCCGGGCCGCGCATTCGCGTGCGGCCGCGCAATTCCGGGCGGCCGGGCAACCGACGCAGGCGACACCTTTTCTCTTCTCCCGGATGATATGGAAGATCGCCCCGCCCAGGACCAGGGCGATGACGGCGATTGCGATCCATGTCGACGGCATGTCAGGCACCCGCTTCCTTTTGTGGGGCAACGTGCGGGGCAACGTGCGGGGCCGCTTGCGGGGCGACGGGCTCCGGCAGGGGTTTTCGACCGCCCTTGGCCGCCAGGATCGCCAGGATCCCCGCCATGACCAGGACCGCCACAAGGCCCCCGACAAAGCCATCGCCCACCCGGCCCAGGGTCAGCAGGGTGCCGCCCTGGTACGTCAGGAACGCCAGGGTGTACCCCACCGCCAGCTGGAATGCGACGGCGCCCAGGGTCCAGCGGGTCGAGTCCACTTCCGCCCGGATCGCGCCGATGGCCGCGAAGCAGGGCGGCGAGAACAGGTTGAATACCAGGTAGCTGAGGGCCGCCACGGAGCCGATGGCGAACGCGGCCTCGACATCGATGAAGTTCGCGATGCCGAAGGTGACCGCCAGGGTGCCGACGACGTTCTCCTTCGCGATGAAGCCGGTGATGGCCGCCGCTGCGAACTGCCAGATCCCGAAGCCCAGGGGGATCAGCAGCCAGGCGACAGGCCCCGCGACGGACGCCAGGATGCTCGTGTGGACGGCGTCCTCCGCCACGACCCGGAAGCGCCAGTCGAAGGTCTGCAGGATATGCACGACGGCGTTGCAGACCAGGATGACCGTCCCGGCCTTGACGACGAAGGCCCGGCCCCGGCTCAGCATGGAGACCGCCGCCCGCCGGACGCTGGGAATCCGGTATTCCGGGAGCTCCATGATGAAATGGGACCTGGACGTATCGCCCGTGATGCGGCGGACCAGGACAGCGCTCCCGATGATCAGGACGATGCCCAGGAGATACATCGAGGGGCCGATCCACACGTTGCCAGGGAAGAAGGCGCCGGCAAACAGCGCGATGATCGGCAGCTTGGCGCCGCAGGGCATGAAGGGGGTCAGCATGGCGGTGGTCCGGCGCTGGCGCTCATTCTTGATGGTGCGCGTGGCCATGATGCCCGGGATCGCGCAGGCGGTGCCGAGGACCATCGGAATGACCGAGCGGCCGGAGAGGCCGATTTTCTTGAAATGGCGGTCCATGACGACCGCCACCCGGGCCATGTACCCGCAGTCCTCGAACAGGGCCATCAGGAAGAACATGACCATGATCAGGGGCAGGAAGCCGACGACGGCGATGACGCCGCCCAGGATGCCGTCCACCAGCAGGGAGGCGACCAGCGGATGCACATCCGCCATGAAACCGCGTACCCATTCCTGGAAGGCTTCGAGCCAGCCGACGAAGGTATCGGCCAGCCAGGGCCCGACCGTCGACTGGGAGACCCAGAAGATGAACCAGATGACCCCGACGAAGAGGAGGGGGCCCAGCCACTTGTGGGCGAGGACCCGGTCCCACCGGTCCTGCCGCGTGAGCTGGTCCGGGCTGGTTGTCCTGCGCTCGACGTCCTCGACGATGGAACGGACGAATTCGAAGCGCGCCCGGTCGGCCTGCTGGGCCATGTCCTGTGCGGCGACTTCCCGAATGCCGTCGATGACCGGCGCAGCCTGGGTGCCGCGCCTGGCCGCCTCCACCGCTGCCTCGACCAGCCGGGGCAGCCCGTTGTGCCGGGCTTTCGTGGCGACGGTCTCGATCACGGGACAGCCCAGGCGCTTCGACAGGAGGTCGATTCGGATCGTGTCGCCCTTCCGGGCGGTCCGGTCGCTCTTGTTGAGGGCCACCACCACCGGGATGCCGAGTTCCAGCAGCTGGGTCGTCAGGAACAGGCTTCTCGACAGGCTGGTGGCGTCCACGACATTGATGAGGACGTCCGGGTGTTCGTTTCGGATGAAATCCCGGGTGACGCTCTCCTCGCTGGTATAGGGCGACAGGGAGTAGGCGCCCGGGAGGTCCACCGCGAGGATGTCCTCCGAGGTGGGGTTCAGGCGGTCGAGGAGATGGCCTTCCTTTTTCTCGACGGTCACGCCGGGCCAGTTGCCGACAGGCTCGATCCGCCCGGTGATGGCATTGAACAGCGTGGTTTTCCCGCTGTTCGGGTTTCCCGCCAGGGCCATTCGCATTGTCCGCCTCCCAGTATGTTGCGCATCGCTAACTTATCGGGTAAAAAAATGGATCCCTCGTGGTCCGCGTTATACGAAAATGGCCTCGGCCAGGGACTCGTCGATGCTGTACCGGGCATTCCGGATGCTCACGATATAATGGCCGGAGAGCTTGGAGAGGATCGTGATCTTCTCTCCCGGGTAGCAGCCGAGGGTAAACAGGAAGTCCCGCAGGTCCTCCTGGGCCGCATGGATCTGTTGGATCACGTAGGGGGTATTCAGCTTGCCCCTGGAAAGCGCCATCCCGCGACCTGCCTTTCGAGTTGCCGGTGTCTAACAATCATATGGAATGTATCATGGGCCGCCCTGGGTGTCAAGGCGCCGGATTGTGACCGGCATCACGGTCGGCAGGCCCGGAGGGTCAGACAGAAGGCGGATCTCCCCCGAACAGCAGCGACTCCAGCGGCTCCCGGGGACTCGGATGCTCCCGCTCCCGCAGGTCGGGCTCCAGCCGGGCCGGGTCGCCGTAGTAGCCTACCGCCACCGCGCACACGATGCTCATGTCCTCCGGAATGGCGAACGCCGCCCGGGCTTGGTCAACGCGGACGCCGCCCATGGCGTGGGTCACGAGCCCCCGGCGCTGGGCTTCCAGGGACAGGAAGCCCCAGGCGGTGCCGGTGTCGAAGAGATGCCAGCGGTTGGGCTTCCCGGTCTCTTCGAAGGCCTGGACGGCCAGGACCAGCAGCAGGACCGGCGCGTCCTTCGCCCAGGCCGGATTCCGCCCGGCCAGGACCCCGACCAGCTTCCGTCGGCTTTCCTCCGTCCGGGCCACGAGAAAGCGCCAGGGCTGTTCGTTCATGCAGGACGGTGCCTGGCGGGCCGCTTCCAGGAGGGCCAGCAGGTCCCCGTCCGAGACCGGCCGGTCGGGGTCGAAGGCCCGGGGCGACCAGCGGTCCCGAATTTCCGGCAGGATGTCGTGGCGGATTTCGCGCGGCTCGATCATGGCGACCCTCCCGGACGGCCCGGAGGGCGGGCTGCGGGGTGTGCCCGCCCTACCATGGCGACGTCCACCGCCATGGTACCACATCGATATGGAGGCGATTGGGACAGGAGGTCGGCGTCAGATCACTTCCCGGAAGTCCCTTCCCGGCAGTACCGGGAACGGAGCGTGGGGCTCCAGTTGGTACCAGACAGCCATGGAAGCGATGTCATCCTGGAGCGGCAGGAATCGTCCGGGCTGTCCGTGAATGCCGCTTCTCCATCCGAGGGCCTGGATCGTCGCCCGAAAATCCCGTTCGAATGGAACCGGGTCGGCCACGTGCCACCGGTACATCCCGTGCCGCATATTGGCACCGGTGAAACCGTCCGGCGCAATGAACTGGTGATATCCCAGATAAGGGGCGCTGTAGGGGACATACCCGTTCATCCGGTCGTTCAGAAAACTCCACGCCCCGCCGAAGTAATCCTCGGTCCCCGTTCCACAGTACGTCGGATGGTCCGTATCGCCATCAATGTAGTACTTGACCTCTCCCTCACCCCACCAGCCATTGTTGTTCTGGCCCCAGGCGAGATAGACGCCCGCGAATCGCCCCCTACCCCGGACCCCGTCCAACATGACATATTCCGTCCGGAAGGGAACCGGGTTCTCCCGCCGCCACTGGGCATGGAACGAGAGACTCTCATCCGGCAAGTCTCCCAACAGGTAATCGATCTGGTAAAAGAAGCCGCTGATATCCTCGGGCCGCTGGTTCTCCACCGTGATCCGGGCGGATGTGCGGAAAGGCATGGGCCAGAAGGAGTTGAAGCCGCCGCTGGGATTGACGTTGATCGGTGCGGACAATACATTGGCCCGGACTCCCCAGCCATTGCAGAAGAAGTCCCCGTACGGAACCTCCACGGAAGGCTCTGTCTCGCCGTCCCAGTACATCCGCAGGATGCAATCCCTGTATGCGCTGGTGGATGCGGTGGTCCAGATGTGGGTGATCAGCCCCGGACCCCGGATCTCTGCCAGGACGGCTGTTTCTCCCGCACGGATTGTGATGCAGGGCCGTACCTTCCAACCCGGCCCCAAGTCCCTGGCCGCTGAACCGCTGTCCGGAACCGCCAGGGCACCCTGGCCTTTCTCCCCGGCGGGATTCTCCGCGGAAATCGAACGGAAGGACGCGTTGGGGGCCATGTATATGGAGTCCAGGCTGTTTCCGAAGTGTCGAATGTCGTTCATGGTTCGTTCCTCCTGTTATCGGGTTCGGCACCGGCCAACTGACGACCGGGACAATGCCGACGGGTCCACTGTATCACGGCCATCCGTCGCCTGTTCATGCGTTCTCGATCTTGTACGGGAATGTCCCATTGGACGCCGGAATCCTCCTGATGGCCGTTGAACCCCGGTGCTATACTCGAGTCGAACACGCTGGATGCCCGTATGTAACGGGTCGTCCAGGGAAACAAAGGCCAAATCGGGAGGTGGATTCATGAAGAGAAAGCTCGGTGTGTTGCTCATTCTGGCCGTCGCATTGCTTCTCATCGTTTCCTGCCGGCAGGGCACAAGCTGGTCCGATATGAAAATCGGACCGGGCGGGGCAGGAACCAAGACCATCCATTACAAATGGGAAAAGGACAGTTTGGCGACCGCGGACGAACAGACGAAGGGAGACCTGTTGTCCAAATTCTTCCCCCAGGGCGAGCAGGCGGTCGCGGACTGGCTCCAGGACGAGGTACCGGAAGGATTTGTCGTCGAGTACAATGGTGATTTGGCTGATTATCACGAGATCACGATCAGCTACTCGTTCACTGACATCGACGACTACAACGCCAAGACCAAAATGATGATTCCCACCAATATCTGGGAGGATAACTTCCTGGAAGAAGCGACCCTGACCACCGAAGCGGTCTCCGGCGGGTACAACATGACCTTCAGGGAGTCCCTGGCCCTGCTGAAGTACAGCGGATACGGCTATTTCCTCTCCATGTACGAGGCGACTGACGTCTTTGACAAGACGCGGGATGGCTACGACGACGGAACAGCCTATAATCCGGACAACCAGTTCGACTACATGACGGTCATCGTCACCGTCGGCGACGAGAGCCTGACCATCGAAGCCGGCAAGAACGTCAATACGGGCGAATGGGACAGCGTCGATCCCAACGCGTTCATCGAGCTGACCGGGTTCGTTGCGGAAGCCGAAGCCACGCCGACCACGGCCGAGGCCACACCGACCACTTCGACCAATCCGACGACTCCGGATGCCGGGATGGTTCCCGCGATCCTTGCGGCCGCCTTCGGGCTGTCGGCCCTGGTAATGGGCGTCAGGAGAAAGAAGGCCTGACACAAGAAAATCCGTTCCGTCCGAAAAGGGACGGGATCGGGACAAGCGTGTGACGGAAACGGCGGGGAGTTCTCACCCCGCCGTTTTTATTCCGGAACGGAGGCTCCATGGAGGGAGGAACCCGCGGCATGGAAGGATCTGTGGCCGGTCGGCCCTACGGGTCAGGTCGCTTCGGCCAATGGATCGAGGACGGATTCGGGCTTCCGGCGTACCGGTACCGGGTCGATCCGGACGCGGCGGACCTGGAAGCCGGAACGTATTGCAGTCGGGTGCGGCGGCCCGGGGACCATGTCCACCAGGTGGGAAACGACCGGCTGGTCGCCGTCGTATCAACCTGCGGGTATGTCCGGGTCCGCCAGGACGAAGGGGGGCCGAAATTCCTGGACGACCACGATCCGGAGACCGGACGGCCGGCGGGAGGGTTCGGCCGACTGTCCGGAGGCCCGCGTGTGCTCGCCACCGGCCCGGATCGGCAGGATCCTGCCATGGAGCGGGTCTTCGGGATGGGGTACTATCGGCGAACGGTGGAGGACGAATGCCACCGGGTCGACCAGGTGGTCTTCGCCCCCTTCGGGGACGATCCGCTGCTGATCTCCCAGGTCACGATCCAAAACAAGGGGGTCGCCGACACCGCGGTTGCCTGGGAGGAAACCTGGGGCTGCCGCCTGGTTCCGCTGTCCTATCGGGCCCATCTCATGGCCATGTACCAGGGGGACATGGGCCGGATCCCCGGGATCCGGCGCAGGATGTCCGCTGCCTATCGCATGGAGGATGTCCGGAGAGAGGCGTCGGGCCTGCTGGTCCGGCCGGTCCATGGCGGCCCGGATCCCGGCCTGGAGGACGAGTGGCGGCGGACCTACGCCCTCGCGTCCTCCCATCCGACCCTCTTCGGCGGCGAGCCGATCCAGGCGCCGCTTCCAACCTGTACTTTCGAGGACCCGTCGCCGCCGGCCGTTTTCCTCCTGTCGCTGGACGCCCCGGCCGAGGAGGCGGACCTCGACCCGTCGCAGGGCCGAATGCGCCTTGTCCGTCGATTCGGGCTCGCCGGCGGGGAAAGCCGGACGCTGTTCCTTGCCTACGGGTATCTTCCGGAGGGGTTCCGCCTGGAGGACCTCCTGACGCGGTACGGAACGAAATCCCTGCCGGGACTGCTCGAGCGAAGCTGCGGCCTCTGGCGGGGCGAGTCGTCCTGGCTGCAGGTACCTGACGCGCCCTGGATCGGCCGGGAGCTGAAGTGGAGCGGGTATTGCCTGCGGAGCGGCATGACCTTCGACACGTTTTTCGGGGAACATGTCCTGTCCCAGGGCGGCGTTTACCAATATCTGGGCGGCATCCAGGGGGCCGTCCGGGACATGCTCCAGCACGCCTTGCCGTTCGTGTTGTCCGAGCCCCGGATCCTGCGGGAAGCCCTCCGGTATGCGATGAAGGAGATGCTTCCGGACGGCAGCCTGCCCTTCGCCATCACCGGCCACGGCGTCATCTGGCCCACGACCCTCCGGAGCAGCGACCTGGGGCTTTGGCTGCTGTGGGCGGCCGCCGAGTATGTCCTGGTCACCCGGCACAGGGAGTTCCTGGATGAAAGGGTCGCTCCGTACCCAATGGACGGGATCGTCCGTGAGCCGGAAAGCGTGCGGTGCCTTCTCGAACGGTGCCGGCGGCATGTCCTGGAGGTGATCGGCACAGGCCCCCATGGCCTCATGCGCATCACGGCCGGCGACTGGAACGACGGCATCATCTTGAACCATACGGCACCGGAAAAGAGGCCCGAGGCGGAGCGCCTGGGCGAGTCGGTCCTGAACGCCGCCATGGCATCGTATGTCCTGGACGCCTATACGGACCTGCTGGCCTTCGACGGCGACCCGGACGGGGCCGCCTCGGCAAGAGCCTGGGCCGCTGGCCAGCGCGACGCCGTTCGGGCCCAGTGGACCGGCCGCTGGTTCCGCCGGGCCTGGCTGGGGCCGGGGACGGGCTGGCTGGGGGAGGACGAATTGTGGCTGGAACCCCAGGGGTGGGCGATTCTCGGGGGATGCGCCCCGAAGCGGCAGGCGGCCGTTCTCCGGCGGCACATCAACCGTCTCCTTCGGCAGCCGTCGCCGATCGGGGCCATGATCCGGAACGCGGACGAGGGAGCGAGTCGGGAAGTCCCTTCCGGCGAATCGCTGGAAGGCGGCGTGTGGATGTCGGTCAACGGGGTCCTGTCCTGGGCGCTGACCCGGGTGGACGGCCTCATGGCCTGGGAGGAATGGGAGCGAAACCTCCTCTCCCGGCATGCGGAAGCCTATCCCGGAATATGGTACGGCATCTGGAGCGGGCCCGACCACTATAACTCCGTCCGGTCGCCCAGGGCGGGCCTGGCCGCCAGCGACCGGGATCCGGAACGGGGGCACAACAGCACCGATTTCCCCGTCATGAACCTGCATGCCCATGCCTGGCCGATCTACGGGGCTTCGAAGATGCTGGGCCTCGCCTCCACGGCCGAGGGAATCCGGTTGGAGCCGGCGATCCCCCATGCGCGATATCGGTTCCACAGCACGCTGGTCGGGTTCCGGAAGGACGAGAAAGGCTATTCCGGCTGGTATGCGCCGCTGGCAAAGGGCTGCTGGACGATCCGGCTCCGGATGCCGAAGGAGGAGCGGAAGCGGTACGGAACCCTCCTGGTCAACGGATACCCGCAGCCCCTGTCCCCCGGACGGGAGATCGTGATCCGGGGAACCGGCGGTCCCGGATCCCCGCTTCGCTGGAAGCTCCACTGACACCGAACAGCCTGTCGACACCGAACGGCCTGCGGACGCCGGTCATTGGCGGCGCCCGGCTTCGGATGGTACAATGTGGACGTCCCAAATGGCCGGTTACGGCCAGTCCGCAGGGGGAATCGGATCGATGGATGAAGCCGGGCCGAATCGTCAGGAGAGCACCCAGTACCATGATGTACTGGACGGAACCACCCTGTTTCAGGAGGGGTGCATCCCCATCCGGGCGATCCCATGGGTATCCAGGGGCCTCCTGAAGGACCACCGGCACAACTTCTACGAGTTCGTCTTCATCGAACAGGGCATCTCCACCCACTACTACAACAACATGACGAGCCTCCTGACCCCGGGCGACCTGTTCGGGATCCGGCCCTACAACGTGCATTCCTACATCCATTCCAAGGATGTGGTCCTGTACAACTGCATCTTCAAGCACGAAGCCCTGGAAAACGAATACAGGGAACTGGTTCAGCTGCCGGGGATCGGCAACATCATCGACATCGACCACCCGACGGAATGGCAGCGGATCCACCTGGACCCGATTTCCCGGAAAGAGATTGTAACGACCCTTGACCAGATGCGGATCGAGGAGGAGCGGAAGGCGGACGGCTGGCAGCTGAAGATGAAGAGCCTGCTGATCTCCTTTCTCGTCTCCTTCTCCAGGGCGTTTTCGCTCCGGTACCGGGGAGAGTCCGATACGGACTACAAATATGCGGAATATATGTACAAGGCCCTGGCTTACATCAACGCCCACTTCACGGAAACGATCCTGATCGAGTCCCTGTCCGCCCACATCGGGCTGAGCACCGACTATTTCTCCCGCATGTTCAAGCAGTTTACGGGCCTGACCCCGGTGGAATACATCAAGAACATCCGGCTGGCCAAAGCCGCCGAGCTCCTTTCGAAACCGGGGGTTTCCGTTTCACAGGCCGCCTTCGATGTCGGGTTCGACGATCCCGGGTACTTCGCCAGGCAATTCCGGCAGATGCTGGGCACCAGCCCCTCCCAGTACCAGAAGCAGAACGGCGCCCGCTGACCCCTCCGGCCACCGACAGCGGATATGTGCACCTTCCTCGGGGAAACATCCTATCGACCCCGTGGGGTTCCATGCTAGCCTGAAATCGCGCAGGTCCGGGGCATTCTACGGAATCGGCCTGTGGCGGAGGGAAACCCGGCATGGAGAAGAGACAGGCCCGTCGGTATCCGCAGGGCGCCGTTGAAGCGAAATTTCCGCTGGGCGGCATCGGGACCGGAACCGTCTCCCTGGAGGCCCGGGGCAGCCTGACGGATTGGGAGATCGAAAACCGCCCGGCCAAGGGGCACAGGATTCCCCACACGTTCTTCTCGATCCGCACCGGCCAGCCAGGCCGGGTGCCGAAGGCCAAGGTCATCGAGGCGCCCTTCCAGCCACCCCACGCTTTCAGCATCGGGTACCACCCGGACCGGGTTCCGGGGTTGCCGCGCTTCGCCGCGTCATCGCTGCAGGTCGAGTATCCCTTTGCCTCCGTCGACTTCGAGGACGACGATCTGCCGGTGGAGGTCCGCCTGGAGGCGTTCAACCCGTTTATTCCCCTTGAGGCCGATGATTCGGGGATTCCGGCGATCCTGTTCCGATACCGGGTTCGCAACCGGACGGAGGCCTCCGTCGAGGTGTCGGTTGCCGGCACCCTGAGGAACATCATCGGCCAGTCGACAGCCTTCTCCGCCGGCCTGGCCAACGAATTCGTCCAGGAAGAGGAGATCTCGGGCATCCACTTTGTCAACCCCTCCATCCCCCAGGATGACCTGGCCTTCGGCAGCATGGCGCTCATGACAACCGGCCGCGACATCACGGCCCGGACCGAATGGCTGGCCACCGGGTTCGCCGGCTGGGACGGCCTGCCGGAGTTCTGGGCCGACTTCCTGGAAGACGGCCGCCTGGACCCGGCACCCCGGTTTCGTCCGGCGGGAGCGAGCGCGTGGAACGAATTCAAGGTCGCGTCCCTGGCCTGTTCCGCCACACTTTTGGCAGGACAGGAGACATCGTTCGAGTTCATCCTGGCCTGGCATTTCCCCAACCGTCCCCGGGGATGGACCGAATGCGGGTGCCAGGGATCGGAAGGCTGCGGGAAGGGCCGGATTGTCCGCAACCAGTATGCCGTCCGCTTCCGGGATGCATGGGAGGCCGGCCGCCATCTCGTCCGCCATCTCGATCGCCTGGAGTCCCTGTCCCGCCTGTTCTCCCGGGCGCTCCACGACAGCACCCTGCCGGACTTTGCTATCGAGGCCATCGCCGCCAACATTGCGGTCCTGCGGAGCAACACCTGCTTCCGGATCGAGACCGGCGCCCTCCTCGGATTCGAGGGGTGCCTGGACGAACGAGGCTGTTGCCCGGGGAATTGTACCCATGTCTGGAACTACGCCCAAACGGTGGCCTTCCTATTCCCCGTCCTGGAGCAGTCCATGCGCCGGATCGAGTTCGGCCTCGAGACCGACGAGGAAGGGTACATGGAATTCCGGACCAACCGGGTATTCGGCGACGATATGCCGAAGCTGATGAAGCAGCCGGCCACCGACGGGCAGATGGGGGCCATCATCCGCCTGTATCGGGAATGGAAGATCAGCGGCGACGGGTCCCTGGTCACGGACCTGTGGGATAAGGCCCGGAAGGCCATGGAGTACGCCCTGCGGCACTGGGACACGGACGGGGACTTCGTCCTGGACAGCGTCCAGCACAACACCTATGACATCGAGTTCATCGGTCCCGGGTCCCTGACCAATTCGATCTTCTTCGGCGCGCTGAAAGCCTGCGCCGAAATGGGGGACTTCACAGGGGATGCGGCTTTCGCCGAAGCCTGCCGACAGGCGCTCCGGGCCGGCAGCGAGGCCATGGACCGGATGCTGTGGAACGGGGAGTACTACGCCCAGAAACTGGACGACGTGGACTGCCGTCCTTACCAATATGGCACGGGATGCCTGTCCGACCAGGTGTTCGGCCAGTTCCTCTGCCATGTGGCGGGCCTGGGCCGCATCCTGCCGGAAGACCATGTGAAAAAGGCGCTCGAGTCAGTATACCGGTACAACTTCAAGCAAGGGTTCCGGGACCATTTCTGCGCGTTCCGCGTGTATGCCCTGGAGGACGAAAGCGGGCTCCTGACCTGCAGCTGGCCCCACGGGGGACGGCCGAAACTGCCGTTCATCTATGCGGACGAAGTCTGGACGGGGATCGAGTACCAGGTGGCCGCCCACCTGGTTTACGAGGGGTTCGTGGACGAAGGCCTGGCCGTTGCGAAGGCGGTCCGGGACCGCCACGACGGCTATCGCCGGAATCCCTGGAACGAGGTCGAGTGCGGACACCATTACGTCCGGGCCATGTCCAGCTGGGCACTGCTGACGGCGCTCAGCGGGTTTTCCTGCGACATGGCGGCGGGTACCCTGTCTTTCGACCCGCCCTTCCATCCCGAAGACTTTTCCTGCTTCTGGAGCACCGGCAGGGCCTGGGGCACCTACTCCCAGACCCTCGATCCGGCAACCGGCCGCCGGGATTGGGACCTCCGGGTCCTGTACGGCGACCCGGGCGATCTCGTCGTAAATGGAGAACGAATGGACCATGGACACTGACCTGTCCCTTCCTTCTTCCGCCGCCGCGGCCTCGACGGCCGGCCTCCTGCGGGCCTGGATCGATCCGGGCCGTTCCTGCAGGCCCCATACCCGGTGGTGGTGGCTGGGCAACGCCCTGGAGAAATCGGACATCACCTTCCAGATGGAGGCGATGGCGGCGGCCGGGATGGGCGGCGTCGAGATCATGCACACCTGGAAATGCTTCGGGAAGGGCAACCACGAGTTCTTCTCCGAGGGGTTCTTCGGCCTGGTCGGCCATGTGCTGGACGAGGCGAAGCGGCTGGACATGGAAGTTTCGTTTACCTTCAGCCCGGGATG
The DNA here is from genome assembly GCA_029548445.1 of Bacillota bacterium. Classification (GTDB taxonomy): domain Bacteria; phylum Bacillota; class Clostridia; order Saccharofermentanales; family UBA5734; genus JAKPNJ01. The sequence goes on from JAKPNJ010000156.1 coordinate 13,278, forward strand.
GAGCTTTGGGGGATCCTGGGTCCCCCGGGAAGACCAGTCCCGGTCGCTGGTCCGGCTCCACAAGGACATCCGGGGGCCGGCGGCCATCCCGGACGCGCTGGCGCCCCTGAAGGAAGCGAAGGGCCTGCCCGGGGAACTGGACGCCCTGGTCTCGGTCTCGGTCGCCCGAATCCGGGACGACGGCTCCCTGGATCCCGAAAGCCTTGCGGTCCTCCCGGTTCGCGACAGGGAGGCGGTCCTTCCCTGGACCGTCGGGGACGGCCGCTGGCGGATCATGGCCTTCTGCCTCGTCCTGACGGGCCAGGTCTGCCAGGCCAACAGCTTTCATCCCCCGCCGAAGGTCATCGACCACATGAACCGGGAGGCGGTCCGGCGTTACTGCGAGCATCTCGGCGGCGCGTATTTCGACCGCTTCGGCGAGCGGTTCGGCAGCACCGTGGAGTCCATGTTCTGCGACAGCTTCGAAGTGGCCACGGTTCCGGGCGGGGTCATGTGGAGCGTCGATACCCTGGACCGGGCCCGGACGCTCCTGGGATACGACATCGAGCCATACCTGGGTGCCATTTGGGACGAGATGCCGCCGCTGACGCCGCATATCCGGTACGACATCAACCGCTGTCTCCACGAAATCGGGCTCGATTCCCTGTTCCGCACCTTCGGAGACTGGTGCGCCGCCCACGGCACCCAAGCCAGGATCCAGCCCCATTACCGGTTCCCGACGGAAATCGTCCAAGCCTCCGGGTCCGTCGTACGTCCCGAGACCGAGGTGACGACCCGAAAGTTTGCCACCGTGGCGGATCCCAGAAAAGCCACCGTGTCGGGATGCCGATTCTACGGCATGTCCCATGTATCCGCCGAGGCCTATACTTTCATCCACCGGCATCGCTACATCACGACGCTGGCCGAGATGAAGGCCGCCTCCGATGCCTTCTTCCGGGACGGGGTCACCCAGTTCTACAACCACGGGTACCTGGGGACGCCCGAAACCCGGGTCGATCCCCACCGGGATTTTCCCTGGGCCAGCCACCTCAATCACCAGAACCCCTGGTGGCCCCATTACCGCCATCTTGCCGCCTATGTCGCCCGCTGCTGCGCCCTGCTGCGCCAGGGCGACCCGGTGACGGACATTCTCCTCTACTCCCCCCAGGCCGACACCTGGACGGGGAAAGTCCTGTTCGGCGGGGAACGGCGGGTGATGCAGTACGGCACCCTGCCCCGGTTCCTCATCGAGCACGGGTACGATTACGAGATCGTCAACGACCACCTGCTCCAGGAGGTCGCCGACATCGGGGCGGGCAGGATCACGATTCGGGGATTCGCTTTCCGGATCCTTCTCCTGCCGTCCGTCCGGTCCATGCCCCTGGAAACCCTGGAAGCCGTGGCCCGGTTTGCCGAGGGAGGCGGCCTGGTGGTGGCCCTGGGCGACCGGCCGGAAGCCTGCCCCGGGTTGGCGGATCGGGAGGAAAGAAACCGGTCGTTCCGGTCGCTGGTCCGCCGGATGTTCGAGGATCCGGGCCTGCCGTCCGTCCGCTGGCTGCCGGACTATGACCTGGAACCGTTCTTTTTCGATCCCTCGGACCAGGAGGAGGCGCCCCCGGTCGTCCTGGATACCCATCGGCAAGCCCTCCTGGACCTCCTGCACGGATGGGCGGAACCGGACGTCTCTTTCGGGGACGGGACCGGTTCCCCTGGAGTCGCCTTCCTGCACAGGACGCTGCCCGGCATCGACCTCTATTTCGTCACGAACCTTTCGGCCCGCCGATTCGACGGCGTTCTCGGCTTCCGGACCGGGGGGCGGTCCCTGCAGCGGTGGGATGCCATGAGTGGCGCCATGGAACCCATGGGGCTCCGGCGGGACGGGCCCTGCGCCCGGGTCGCCCTGGGCCTGGACGAATGGCAGTCGGCATTCCTGGTGTTCGCGGACGCCGACCCGGCCGGGCCGACCGCCCATGAGAACCCGGCGGAACCGGCTGCAGCACCTGAGCCGGCGGGCCCGGGAACTGGCGGCCGGGTCCTGGATCTCGAATCCTGGATCGTCGAGTTGAAACGGAAAGCGGGAGGCCCCCTCCGCTTCCGGATGGACCGGCTGGCATCCCTGTCGGACCGGCCTGATACAAAGCATATCTCCGGGGATATCGTGTACACCTGCCAGGTCGACCTGGCGGAAGGCGACTTGCAGGCCGGCGGGATCCTGCTGGACCTGGGCGGGGTATCGGTGGCGGCCCGTCTCGAGGTCAACGGCCGGTTCGTCCGGGATCTCTGGATGCCGCCCTACCGGGCATCGATCCGGGACTTCCTGGCGCCCGGCACCAACGAGATCCGGGTCACGGTCTCGAACCTGCTCATGAACGAAATCGCGGGCCTTCGCCGGGAGACCCCCATCGAGCCCTCCCTCCGGTCCCGGCTCGGAAGGAAGGGCATCCTGGCGGAGACACTCAGGAAGACCAAGGATCTGAGGGTCCTCGACATCCTCCAGGCCGAAATTCGGAAAAGACCCTGGTGCCTGCCGCCGTCCGGCCTCCTGGGGCCGGTCCGCCTGGTTGTCGGGAACCGGCCGAAAGCCGCTGTATCGGCGGACATGCCGGGAGGGGAGACGAAGGATGGCCCATGAAATCGGAACCGGCCTGCGACCGGTCCGACTGACCTGCGACGACTGTGTCGATCCTATCGGCATCGACAGCCGCCAGCCTCTTTTCGGATGGCGCCTGGAAGGGGCCGGGCGGGAACGCCGGCAGACGGCGTTCCGTCTTCTCGTCTCGGCCAGCGAAGCCTCCGCCGCCGCCGGGATCGGGGACCTGTGGGATTCCGGCCCGGTGGCGTCCGACCTGCAGTTCGGGATCCGGTACGAGGGCGCGCCCCTGGCCTGCACCACCCGGTATTTCTGGCGGGCGAAGGTGTGGGACGAAGCGGGACAGGCCTCGGAATGGAGCGGGATCGCGTCCTTTGTAACCGGCTTCTTCGGCATGGAGGACTGGACCGCCCGCTGGTTCGACGCAACCTGGGACGCGCTCCTCGCCAGGCGGGAATTCCGGATCGACGGGCCGGAGTCGATCTCCGAGGCTTTCCTCTTTGTCGCCGCCATCGGCGGATACGCCAATTCCGTCCAGGTCCGCCTGAACGGCCATGTCCTGGGAGACAACGTGCTGTTCCCGGGTCCGACGGAGTTTTTCCGGGCCCGGTATCTCGGCTTCGATGTCACGAGCCGGCTGGTGCCCGGGCCCAACACCCTGGGACTTGTCCTGACCCGGAGAACCAGCGCCATCCTGGTCGTCCGCTCCCGGGACGGCAGCGTGACCCGGCTCGAAACCGACGACAGCTGGCAGACCCTGCCGAAGGGCCCGTTCGTCGAGCTGCCCGGGCTGGGGACGTTCATGGCGGGACGATACGAGACCTTTGACGCCCGCGGGAACCCGTCGGGGTGGGACCTGCCGGGCTTCGCCGCCGACGCCTGGAAGCCCCATGAATGGAAGGGATGGTGGACCGCCCCGATCCGCCTGGCGTATGCACGGTGCGGTGTCCGGATCGCCCGGACGTTCCGGCCGGTGGGCCTTTCGCGAAAGGACGACGGTCGGCTGGTGGCGGACTTCGGCCAGAACCTTTCCGGATTCGTCCGGATGCGCTGCCGCGGCCCCCGCGGCACGGCCGTCACAATCCGCTACGCCGAAACCCTCGATGGGCAGGGCGAGATCGATCCCGCGAGCCTGGCTTCCGACAATCCCCCCTACGCCACCCGGTACATCCTGGCCGGCGACGGCCCGGAGGTCTACCAGCCGACCTTTTTCTACACGGGATTCCGCTATGTCGAGATCAGCGGTTTTCCTGGAGAACCGGGCGAATCGGACTTCGAGGCCTGCTTCCTCCACAGCGACGTGGAGACCGGGTCCCGATTCGAGTGCGGCGACCCGGACGTGAACCGGCTGGCGGACTGCGCCGCCATGAGCTTCCTCTCCAATCTCGTCAACATCCCCACGGACTGTCCCGGCCGGGAACGGCGGGGATGGACGGCGGACGCGTTTACCGTGTCCGAAGCGGAGTGCATCCGGTTCGACATGCTGAACCTCTATCGCCGATGGTTCGACGACTGCCGGGATGTCCAGCGAAAGTCGGGCTGGATTCCCGTGGAATTCCCCCTGGACACCGTCCGGGCCATCGACGTGATCTGGCCCTGCGCCTGCGTGCTGGTTCCCTGGGATGTCTACCAGGCGTACGGGGATATCCGGTTCCTGGAAGAGCAGTTCGACACCATGATCGGCTATGTGAATTTCATGGGCACCGTGGCCCGGGACCTGTGCCGGTTCAGCCCCGATTCCTGCGTCTCCTTCGGCGACTGGGTGTCGTCGGATCCCGCGTCCAAGCCCTTCGTCGCGGCGGTCTATTACTATGCCGTGCTGGACCGGGTGTCGCGGATCGCGGGCCTCCTGGACCGCCCGGCCGAGCGGGACCGGTACGGCGACCTGGCCCGGCGGGTCCGGGCGCGCATCAACGATCTCCATCTCCGCCGGGAAGGCGGGACGGCGTTTTACGACAATGGTTCCCAGAGCGCCAATGCCCATGCCCTGTTCTTCGGGCTGGTGCCGGCCGGCGACCGGGACGCCGTGGCGGAGAGCCTCCTGGCCCGCATCCGGGCCGACGGCACCAACACCACGGGCTTCCTGGGGCTCATGTGCCTCCTGCAGGTCCTGGCCGACATCGGCCGGAACGACCTGGCGTACGCCCTCGTGACCAACCCGAATCCCGGAGGCTGGCTCCACATGGTCCGAAAGAGGGACCTGACCACCCTGGCGGAGGATTTCGACGTGGACACCTTCGCGGACCGGTACCTGGTGCCGGCCTCCCTCAACCACGCTTTCCTGGGGGGCTCCCTGAGCGCCTGGCTGTTCCGCCACCTGGCCGGAATCCAGCCGCGATCCCCCGGATACCGGGAGATCTCCATCCGGCCGTACCTGCCCGACGGGCTCGACTCCGCGTCGGCCGCCATCGACACGAGGTACGGGATCATCGCAGCTTCGTGGCGCCGGCTCGGCCCGGACCGCCTGGTGCTCGACCTCGACATCCCCCACGGCACGACCGCAGTCGTCACGGTGCCGGCCGCCCGCCCGGACCGGGTAACCTGCCGGGAATTCGGGGCAGGGGACCTGGCGGCCCGCCTGGCCGGATGCGACGGACACACCGTGTCCTTCCGGCTGGGGTCCGGCGCCTGCCGCCTGGAAGTCGGGCCTTGACCCGGTATCCGGATCCATTCATCATGATGGGAAGGGAGAATTCCGGCATGCCGACGACCCATGACCCTCGCCCCAACCTGGTATTTATCCTCACGGACGACCAGCGGTTCGACGCCCTGGGCTGCGCGGGGAATCCCATCATCCAAACCCCGCACCTGGATGCCCTGGCGGCATCGGGCACCCGCTTCACCAACGCCTTCGCGACGACGCCCATCTGCGCCGCCAGCCGGGCCAGCCTCTTCACGGGACTGTACGAACGGACCCACCGGATGACCTTCGGAACGCCCCCCCTGGCGGACCGGTTCGTCGACATGAGCTATCCCGTCCTGCTCCGGGAAGCGGGGTATCGAACCGGATTTTCCGGCAAGTTCGGCATCAGCGTTCATCCCGGCGCAGAGGACCGGATGTTCGACGATTTCGTGCCCATGACCCAGCCGCCCTACTTCCAGCCCGGGCCGGACGGCCGGATGCGGCACCTGACGGATCTCGAGGGGGACGCCGCCCTGGCGTTCCTCGATACGGTGCCGGCAGGCACGCCTTTCTGCCTGTCCCTCAGTTTCAACGCCCCCCATGCCGATGACCAGGACCCGCTCCAGTATTTCTGGCAGGCCGAGTGCGACGGGCTGTACGAAGAGGACACGATTCCCGTCCCGGCCACCATGACGGACGACATTTTTCTGGCCCAGCCGGACTTCCTCCGGAACTCGGAAAGCCGGGTGCGGTTCAACTGGCGGTTCGACGAGCCCGAAAAGTACCAGCGGATGGTCAAGGGGTACTACCGGATGATCACGGGGATCGACCGGGTCGTGGGCCGGATCCGGCAGGACCTGGACCGGCGGGGCCTTGCGGAGAATACGGTGATCGTCTTCATGTCGGACAATGGCTACTTCCTGGGGGAACGGGGATTTGCGGACAAGTGGTACATGTACGAGTACTCGCTCCGGGTCCCGCTGATCGTCTGCGACCCACGGATCCATAACCAGCCGGCAACGGTGGACGCCATGGCGCTGAATGTCGATATCGCCGCCACCCTGCTTGATTTCGCCGGGGTCGGGCCGGCCCCCCTGCAGCAGGGGAGGAGCCTGGTTCCCCTAATCCGGGGCCGCGATGCCGGCGGCTTCCGGGAGGACTTCCTCTGCGAGCACCTGTTCGAGCACCCCGGAATCCCGAAAAGCGAGGGAGTCCGGACCGGGCGGATGACCTACTTCCGCTGGATCGGCCAGGACCACGACGCGGAGGAGCTCTACGACCATGTCGCCGACTTCGACGAGATCCGGAACCTGGTGGGAGACCCCGGCTGCCGGGAGGCGAAGGCGACGCTTCTGCGCCGGATGGAAACGCTGCTGGAGCAATGCGGCCGGGCACGGGACGAGGCGCTGTCGGCCGATCGGCGCATCCCGCCGGACTGACCGCAGCGGCGGGGAACGCGTCCCGGAAGCATGGGCGAGAATGTCCGGAATCGCGCCGGATTCATCCTGACATCCGGCCAGTCCCGGGTGATAGTATGAAGGTGTTTCATGTGCAATTCCGCCATCGGCAAACGAGGGCGGGACGACGCCGAATCATCGGGGAGAGAGGGAGCTTGACCAGACGCAACGGGATCCTGGCCGCCAGGCGATTCGCCGCCATTCTCTGCCTGCTGGCCCTGTGCCCCGCCATCGGGGGACAGGGGGTCCGGGCGGTGTCGGCTGACGCCAGGCTGCGGGACAAGCTGGACCTCCGGGAGGACGCGGGAGATACGGGCTTCTCCCAGCTGGTCCGGGATTTCGTCGACTACGCGCAGCTGCAGGCGCGGTACGCGGAACTCGGTCTCCAGGCGCCGGACGTCCCGCCCCTGGTCCTGCCGGTCCGGGACGCGGTCCGCTCGAACGGCGACCCGGCGGACCCGGTCGCGGGGTATGCCGGACGGACCGGCGACGTCCTGCTGTGGGACGACGGGGAGCCTTCCTACGAGTGGTCGTTCCTGGTTTCGGAAGAAGGGCTGTATGAGATCGAGGTCGAGTATTACCCGCTGCCGGACGCGGTGACGGACATCCAGCGCAGCCTGTACATCGACGGCGAGAACCCGTGCCGGCAGGCCAACAACGTCTTTTTCAACCGGAACTGGGTCGAAACCGGCGACATCCTGACAACCCCCGATGGCGACCAGAAGGCTCCGAGGCTGAAGCAGGCCCCGGCCTGGTCCGCAACGCGGATCCGGGATTCGGTGGGGATGTACCCGGACGCCCTGCAGTTCCATTTCAGCAAGGGCCGGCATACGGTCCGGCTGGGATACGTCAATTCGCCCCTGGCCATCGCAGGGGTCCGGATCCTGCCCGCTTCCTCCCCGCCTTCCTATGCCGAGGTGGAAGCCGGCTGGGGAGGGGATGCGGTCCCGTATGACGGCGCTCCCCTTGTCCTGCAGGCCGAGGAAGCCGCGTTCCGCTCCCACCGGATCCTCCGGCGGATCTATGATTCGGATCCGGGCACCACGCCGTCTCCCCGGGGCAATGTGGTCATGAACGCCATCGGGGGAGGGCGCTGGAACACCGGCAACCAGGAAATCGCCTGGACGGTGGATGTTCCCGAGGACGGCCTGTATCGCCTCGGGTTCCGGGTCCGCCAGGGATTCAGCCTGGGCATCAGCGTCCACCGCCGGATCGAGATCGACGGGGGGGTGCCCTATGCGGAACTGCTGGCCTACCCGTTCGAGTACGATGACCAGTGGAGAACCCGGGAGCTCCTGGCACCCGACGGAAGTCCCATGCTGGTTCGTCTCGACAAGGGGACCCATACGATTTCCATGAGCGTCGTGACCGGGCAGCTGACTCCCCTGATCAACGAGCTGGAAGACATGAACTTCCTGCTGTCGGACATCCTCCAGGACATCACGACCGTGACCAGCACGGTCCCCGACCCCAATTTCGACTATCGCCTGGACAAAACCATTCCCTGGATCATCGACGACCTGAAGGCCCTCTCTGCCAGGCTCAAGGCCCAGGCCGACTATGTCGACGCCATCAGTTCGCGGCGCCCCCCCGTGGCCAACACCCTGGCGTCCACCGCCGCCGAAGTGGACGGACTCGTCCGGTCCCCGTCCAGGATCCCGGCGAAGCTGAACGACATGTTCAGCATGCAGACGACGCTTTCGTCCTGGTTTACCGAGCTTCGAAACCAGCCGCTGTCCATGGATTACCTGGTCCTGGCCCCCGCCGGCCGAAGCCCCGCGGACCCGAGGACGAGCCTGGGGCAGAAGCTGCTGGCGACCCTCCGGAATTTCCTCCAGTCCTTTACCAAGGATTATTATCGGATCGACTCGTCCCGGCCGGACGACCCGGGGGACCGGGACGTCCTCGAGGTCTGGGTCTCCCGGGCCAAGGAGTGGGCGGAGCTGCTCCAGCAACTGGTGGACGAGGACTTCACGCGGGACACGGGGATCCTGGTCGATGTCAACATGCTGCCCCCCGCGTCCACCGGTGCCGCGGCCACCAGTCCCCTGATGCTGTCCGTCATTTCCGGGAAGGCTCCCGACGTGGCGCTGGGCAGCGACGGCGGCGCCCCGGTCGAGTACGCCATCCGCCAGTCGACGGTGGACCTGTCCGCTTTCGACGATTTCGAGGAGGTCAGCGCCCGGTTCCTCCCTGGTGCCATGATCCCCCTGGGCTTCCGCGGAGGCGTCTACGCCCTCCCGGAAACCATGGACTTCCCGCTGCTCTTCTACAGGAGTGATATTGTCTCGCGGCTGGGGATCGAGCTGCCGGATACCTGGGAGGACGTGTTCCGCAAGACGCTGCCCAGCCTCCGGCAGAACGGCACCCAGATGTTCATGCGGATCGGGTTCGACGCCTTCCTGTTCCAGAACGGCGGGCAGCATTACCGGGACAACGGGACCCGCTCCGCCCTGGACTCGGAGGCCGCCTACAAGTCCTTTGTCCAGTGGACGGACGCCTATGTCGTCTACCGGATGGAACTCGCCGCCGACCTCCTGAACCACTTCCGGATCGGGAGCATCCCCATCGCCATCGGCACCATGGGCGACTACATCACGATCTCCCGGGCCGCTCCCCAGATTTACGGCCGGTGGAGCATCCGCCCGATTCCCGGGACCCTGCGGCCGGACGGGACCATCGACCGGACGGCCGGCGGCGGCATCAGCACCGCCATGATCATGGCCCAGACCGGGATGGCGGAGGAAGCCTGGGCATTCCTGAAATGGTGGACGTCGGCGGAGACCCAGGTCATGTTCGGGTCGGAGATCGAGGCCATCGTCGGTCCGGAGGCCCGATGGCTCAGCGCGAACCTGGAGGCCTTCCGCAAGATCGGCTGGAATCCCGACCACCTGGCCGTCATGGAGGAATCCTGGAAGTGGTTCCGGAACCCGCAGAATGTGCTGGGCGGGTACTTCACGGGGCGGCACCTGCTGAATGCGTGGACCCGGGTCGTGCTGGGCAACAGCAAGGCGCGGGATTCCCTGGAGGTCGCCATCGAGGCGATCAACCGGGAACTGGATCGGAAGAACGAGGAGTACCGGGACATTTACGGCCTGGGTTGACGGGCCTGAACCCGGAAGGGGAACGGATGGGAAACGGAACCGGAATGGAAATGGATCGAGTCCGCAGCCACGTCCGCATGCAGCGATACAGGATGTACGCGGCGGGCTATGCCATGATCGCCCCGTTTTTCGTCCTCTTCCTCCTGTTCAACGTGCTGCCGATCCTCTGGGGGTTCATTCTGAGCTTTACCCACTACAACATCATCCAGCCCATGCGGTTCGCCGGCCTGACCAACTACATCGAGCTCCTGACCAATGACGACCTCTTCATGGTCGCCTTCCGCAATACCTTTACCTTCGCCATGATTTCCGGTCCCATCGGGTTCATGTCCTCCTTCTTCTTCGCCTGGATCATCAACCAGCTTCGCTTCCGCAACGCCTTCTCCCTGGCCTTCTATGCGCCCTCCATCGCCAGCGGCACGGCCATCGGCGTCGTCTGGCTCGTCATGTTCTCCCCCGACCGCCTGGGGATCATCAACAACGTCCTCCTGCGGCTTGGCGTGATCAACGACCCGATCCGATGGACCATCGACCCGGTCTACATCCTGCCCCTGATCATCCTGATTTCCATCTGGATGAGCCTCGGCGCCGGCTTCCTGACCAACCTGGCAGGCCTCAACAACATCCCGTACCACCTGTACGAGGCCGGCCGGATCGACGGCATCCGGAACCGGTTCCAGGAACTCGTGTTCATTACCCTCCCCCAGATGAAGCCCTACCTGCTGTTCTCCGCCATCATGTCCACCGTCAGTGCCCTGAACGTCGGGGCCATGGCCGCCCAGGTGGCAGGCTTCCCGAGCCCCGACTACGCGGCCCACACCATCGTGCTGCACATGCAGGACCACGGCTTCCTGCGGTTCGAGCTGGGCTACGCGTCCGCCATCGCCTTCATCCTGTTCCTGTTCAACTTTTCTCTCGGCCGGATTTTCATGAAGATGCTGTCGTCCAACGACTGACACGGAGGAAACCGGATATGCGACTGGCCCGTTCACGGGAAGGCATCGGCAACAGGATCACCACGGGGTGGGTCGTTACGTATGCGTTGATGATTCTTCTGGTGGCGTTTACCTCCCTGCCCCTGGTTTACCTCCTGGTGTCGGCATTCAAGCCCCTGGACGAACTGGTCCTCTATCCCCCCCGGTTCTTTGTCCGGCGGCCTACCGTCGAGGGATTCCTGGACCTCTTTACGGCGCTGGACAGCCAGGAGATTCCCTTTACCCGGTATCTTTTCAACAGCCTGTTCACCACCTCCGCCAATGTGCTGCTGATCGTCCTGATCTCGACCATGGGGGCCTACGGCCTGGACAAGATCAAGCTGCCCGGCGGCCGGGCCCTGTTCCGGATCGTGATCCTGGGCCTCATGTTCTCGCCTCCCGCAGCCCAGATCCCCATTTACATGGCCATCAACTCCCTGGGCATCCTGGACACCTATTGGGCGCTGATCATCCCGAAGCTGGCGACACCCATGTTCTTTTTCCTGCTGAAGCAGTTCATGTCCCAGGTTCCCCTGGAAATGGTCGAATCTGCCCGAATGGACGGCGCCGGTGAATTTGGCGTGTATCGGCGCATCGTCCTGCCGATGATCAAGCCGGCCATCGCGACCGTGGTCGTCTTCGCGTTCATCGACAACTGGAACGACGCCGGACCCTCCACCATCTACATCACCCGGCAGGCCATGCGGACCTTGCCGTTCGCCCTGGGAACCATATTCTCCGGGGGAGTCATCGCCCGCCTGGCCGCCCAGAATGCCGCCGCCCTGCTGACGATCCTCCCGACGATCCTCCTGTACCTTGTCATGCAGTCGAAGGTCATCCGAACCATGGCCTATTCCGGCCTGAAGGGCTGACGGAGGAACGCATGGCGATGGGCAAAACCGTCTCCAGCCTGGCCGCGATGGCGATCGTGTTCTCCTGCCTGCTGGCGGCAGGCGGGCAGGTGTCGGCCTATGAAGACTACAATTACATCCTCGATCCGGCCACCGGCCGCAGGATCCCCATGGCCACCGCGTACCAGTCGGCAGGGGTTCGGATCTATTTCGGAGAGGCCACCGGGCCGCTGTCCAATCCCCGGCACCTGTTCATCGACGGGCAGGACAACCTGTATATTCTCGATACCGGCAACAACCGGATCCTGAAGTTTGACAGGAACTGGAACCTCCTGATGTCGGCCGGCCCGGACACGGACCTGGGCCTGGATGCCCCCCAGGGCCTGTATGTCGACGAAGACGGCCACCTCTTCATTGCGGATACGGAAAACGGCCGCATCGTCCATGCCTCCCCGGAAGGCGCCTTCATCGAGGCCTTCGTGGAGCCCCAGGACAGCCGCTGGAGCCGGGACTACCCGTTCCGTCCCGTGAAGGTGTACCTGGATCCCATCGGGCAGATCGTGATGATCAACATGGAGGATTACCACGGATTTGCGATCCTGGACGCGTTCAACAAGTTCAAGGGGTACATCGCGCCGACCCGGCTCCCCTACAGCTTCGTCGACCGGATCCGGGAGTTCTTCATGACCCCGGAGCAGAAGGAACGCTTCGGCCTTCGGCTCCCGCCGATCCATTCGAACATGGTGATCGACGCCAAGGGCTCGATCCATACGACCACCATCCGCACCACCGCCCAGCAATACAAGCAGTTTTCCAACATCGGCGTCAATCTCTATCCCTACCAGGGCGCGTTCGGGGAGTCAGCGGGAGACTACACCCTGGTCCGGTACGGCAAGGATGTGGTCGATCCCCAGTTCGTCGACCTGGCGCTGGATCGCGAGGGCATCGTCTACCTGCTGGACAACACCTCCGGCAGGATCTACCAGCATGACCAGGACGGCATGCTCCTGTCCGTGTTCGGCGGGACGGGCCGGTACGCCGGCCGGTTCATTGACGCCGTTTCCATCGACGCCGACAGCCGGGGGAACCTGTATGTGCTGGACGCGAATTCCGGCTCCGTCCATATGTTCCAACCCACCGCCTTTATCCGGAAAGTCAAGGAGGCCCTTCGGCTGTACTACAACGGCGAATACGAGGCGTCGGTCGGGCCCTGGCGCGAGATTCTCGACATCGATTCCGGGTATGTCGTGGCCCACCTCGGGATGGGGAAGGCCTACATGAAACAGCGCGAGTGGCGCAGTGCCATGGACGAATACCGGGCCGCCGGCGACAGGACGGGGTATTCGCTGGCCTTTACCGAGCTCCGGAAGGACCTGTTCCGCCGCTATTTCGGCCTGGTCATTCTCGCGGCCGGCCTGGCCCTCTTCGGCCTGGTCCGGCTGCTCATCGCTCTCAGGAAAAAACAGGCGGCGCTTTCCATCTAGCCGATGCCGGCCGGAGGTTCTGGATGAATCCCTACCATATCGCCCTGACGGTCCTGTTCGAGCCCATGTACGCGTTCCCGCTGATCAAGCGGGACCGGCGCCGGTTCAGCCATCTCGTGAACTTCGCGCTGCTGTTCCTGGTCGTCGCCGTCCGGGTCGCCTCGATCCTCATCACGCACTATCCGATCTCCGCCGTCGATCCCCAGCAGACCAACATCGGCCGGGAAGTCCTCAACATGATCGTGCCGATCCTGACCTGGTCCGTCGGCTGCTATCTCGTGACCACCATCCACAGCGGGGAGTCCCTCTCCCGGGAAGTCCTCCAGGGTGTGGCTTTCGCCATGCTGCCCTACATCCTCCTGACCCTTCCCATCGCCCTGGTGTCGAATCTTTTCTCCCGGACGGATGTCGCCCTCCTGTCGGTTACATTCATCGACCTGGCCACCGGTTTCGTCTGGGCGTGGGTGATCGTGCTCCAGCTGATCGCCCTGGGCCAGATGAATTCCTACGGGTTCCTGGAGACCCTGGGCGTGGCCCTGGTCAGCCTGTTCACCTGCGTGTTCCTCTGGGCCGTGCTGGTGCTCGTGTACGTTCTCGGAAGCAATGTGACGGACTTCCTGTTCACGGTGTTCGAGGAGTACCGGCTCTTCTTCTTTGGGGCATGATCCGGTCCGGGATGGGTCTTGCCTTGGAAAGGCGGGAAAGGAGTCCGATGCGAAACCACCTCGTGTTCCCGATCCTGGCGGCGGTGCTGGCCGTTTCCCTGCTGGCGGCCTGCAGCGCCGCAGGACCCGTCCCCGACGGCGAGGATGGGGAGTATCCCCATGAGATCGAGTACGGGGCGTTTTCCGCGGACCTGCCCACCCTGTCGTCCCCGGATGCCGTTGTCCTGCCGGACTACGAACTGGTCGCGGACAACGGGCAGCTCCAGCTCTATTACCAGGCCTACAATACGGCCGAAAGCCGGGTCGAGTCCGCCATCGCGGTCCGGGACCGGAGAAGCGGACAGGTCTGGTATTCCAGCGTACCGGAAGAGACGTTCTCGGGGGAAGCCCGGGCCGGTACCTCGCAGCACATCCGCAATTCCATGCGGTCCATGGTGCTCCTGGACTACATCCTCGTATCCAGGGACAATCTTGACGTCAAGACCGACGCCCTGATGACCTTCGAGCCCGCGGTTTCCTACCAGCCCGTCCAGGACGGACTGCGGATCCTGTACGAAATGGAAGCCATCGGCGTCCACCTGGTTCTCGAGGTCCGGATCGAGGACGACGGGCTGGTGGTCACGGTCCCGCACACGATGATCCGCCAGGAGGTCGGCGCCCGGGATTTCCTGGAGAAGAACCTGGCGTCGATCCTGGACTACACGGACCAGGTGGCGGACATGCTGGCGGACTTCCGGTCCGAGCCTTCCCTGCGGGGCGCGGGGTACCGGAGACGGCTATCCGATATCCAGCGGGCCAATACGCAGCTTGCGACCCTGGCTGCCTCGATCCGGGGACCGACGGGCATATCCGCCATTGCCGATACATTCCGCCAGCTGCTGGTCGAGGCCCTGACGCTCCTGCGCGGCGGCGTCGGGATGACGGGGTTGAACCAACTCGTCGCCACCGACCGGCGGGTGGACGACGACGTGAAGAAGCGGGTCGCCGATCGCCTGGAAGACATACACCGGGCGTACCAGAAGGCGAACCTGACGGCCGCGAAGCTGAAGACCTACGAACTGGGTTCGGTCACGGGCCTGCAGGTCCTGCCCTTTTTTGGAGCGGCCACGGATGCCGAAGACGGGTATGTTTTCTATCCGGACGGATCCGGCGCCATCTCCCGCTTCCGGAAGGACCGCCCGACGGTCTGGAATGACGCCTTCAGCGGCCATGTCTATTCGGAGACCTTCGAGCGGAGAACCGTCGATATCGACTGGGAGCGGATCCGCGACCGGGCGGGAATGGGCCGGATCTTCCTCCCGGTGTATGGCATCCGGAAGGGGATGGATGCCTTCCTGGCCGTCGTGACGCAAGGGGACGCCATTTCAACCATCAACTACCAGCCCAGCGGCTATCTCGTCGCATTGAACCGGGCCTTCGCCGGCTTTGAAATCCGAAACATCATCGAGTCGGCCGGCACCTCCGGCCTCGCAGGAAGGCGGTTCGAACGGACCAATATCCCGACGGACCTGCAGGTCCGGTTCCTGTTCCTGGACAGGGCGTCAGCGGATTACAGCGGCATGGCGGTCCGGTACCGGACCCACCTCCTGGAGACCGGCGGACTCGCGGAACCCGATCCCCTGGTCGGGGAGGCGCCCATTACCCTGGACCTGCTGATGGGCATCCGGGAACGGCGGCTCCTGTCCGACCCCTTCATTGCCATGACAACCTTCGACCAGGCAGCGGAGCTCCTGGAGTCCCTGCATGACCAGGGAGCAGGCCCCCTCCTGGTCAACCTTCACGGTTGGACGGAGGAGGGATACGACCGGTATCCTGCCGACAGTTCCCCGGCCAGGGCCCTCGGCGGCGCCCGGGGGCTCCGGAGGCTTTCGGACACGGCGGAGAGAACGGGAGCCAGGCTGTACCTGCAGGACAACTACCTCGAGGTGTACAGCCGGATTGGCCGGTACCGGCAGGGGGACCTGGCCATGGGATCCGACGGGCGCGACCACCGGAACCGGTCCGGCAGCATCTACCTGTTTTCGCCCGCCGTGATCCTGGATCGGTTCCAGCGGGGGATCCTGCCCAGGCTCCGGGACACCGGCGCGGACGGGGTCACCTTCGACCGGCTGGGCACCCTCCTGTACCTGGACTACAGGGATGGCCGCGCGTTCCAGAAGGCGGATGCCGCCGATGCCTTCTCGCGGATGCTCTCCGCCTCCGGCGAGGCCATGGGGTCCTCCGCCACCATCGGCGGCAACGCGTACGTCCTGCCCCATGTCGACTGGATCATGGGCGCACCGGTGGGAGCCACCAATTACCTGTACGCCGACGAGGAAATCCCTTTCTACCAGATGGTCATCCATGGGCATGTGACCTATTCGTCCAGCCTGTACAACCAGTTTTTCGACCGGGAACTCCAGACCCTCCAGATGATCGAGTACGGCACCAGCCCCTTCTTCCGGCTCACCTGGGCTGCCACGTCGGAACTGAAAAACACAGGGTACGACCTGCTTTTCTCCTCCGAGATCGGGAAGTGGCAGGACGACATCGTCGCGGTGGCCGACGCCATGCGGAGCGGCCCCGGCGCGCTGGCGGGGGTCCGGATGGTCCATCACGAACGGGTGGGACGGGACCAGGTCGTGGTTCGGTATGAAAACGGGACGAAGGTCCTGATCAACTACGGCAGCGAGTCGGCGGTGGTGGACGGCGTGACCGTCGGGGCCATGTCGTACGGCCTGGTCCAGGGAGGGGACGGAACATGAAAAGAAGGCGTCGTTTCATGACGATCCAGCGGCGGGACATCCTGTCCGGCTTCCTGTTCACGAGCCCCTGGTTCATCGGGTTTTTCCTGTTTTTCTTCTATCCGCTGTCCCAGTCCATCCGGCTGGCCTTCTCGAACATCACCGACATCACGGAGTTCCGCATGGCCTGGACGGGGTTTGACAATTTCGCCAACGCCTTCGCCCGGGACATCCAGTTCTTTCCGCTGCTGCTGGATTCCGTCGGCAACATGCTGGCCAATACACCCATCGTCGTGGTCTTCTCCCTGTTCATCGCCATCCTGCTGAACCGGGAGATCCGGGGGAAGGGGCTTTTCCGCGTCGCCTTCCTCCTGCCCGTCCTCCTGGGCACCGGCATCGTCATGCAGACGATCCGGGGCAATTACGGCGTTGTCGACATCAGCTCGCAGATGGGCAGCGCCTCGACGGGTCCTGGTGGAGCGGAACTGGGCGAGATCGGCATCAACCATTATCTCGTGACCCTGATCGGTCCCGTGGCCGCCGGGTATCTCCAGGCCGTCCTGCGGAAGGTGTCCGAGATCCTCTGGATGTCCGGCATCCAGATCATCCTGCTGCTGGGATCCCTCCAGACGATTCCCACGCCATATTACGAGGCGGCGCTCTGCGACGGCGCCAGCGAGTGGGAGAAGTTCTGGAAGGTCACGCTGCCCCTGACCATGCCCACCATCCTCCTCGTGACCGTCTATACCGTCATCGATTCCTTTACCAGTGCGGACAACGGGGTCATCCGGTATATCACCGGCGTTTCGTTCGCCAATTTCAACCTGGCCTATGGCAGCGCCCTCAGCTGGATGTATTTCCTTCTCGTGGGCATCGTCATCCTGGCGGTCTTTGCCATCATGCGGCGCAGGGTGTTCTACATGGGGGAGAAATAGCGATGGAAATGCGCAAGAACGGATCACCGGGGTCGGGAAGGGGCGGATGGACCGCAGCCCTGGCGAACCGTGTCCGGGCCGGCGACCTGCAGGAATCAGCCCTGTATGTCGCGGCCAGGAAACGGGTGTCCCGGCTCCTGGTCAACGCCCTGGTCTATGCCCTGCTGGTGGAGTTCGTATTCGTGTTCGTCTTCCCCTACCTGTACATGGTCATCAACTCCCTGAAGTACGACTTCGACATCCGGAGCGCCAATACCCAGTGGATCATCACGCGTTTCAATTTCTACAATTACTCCCAGGCCATCAGCGACCTGCGGTATGTCGAGGGGCTCCTGAACAACCTGATGGCGGCTTTCGGGAGCACCCTCGGCCACGTGGCGTCGGCTTCGCTCATCGCGTACGGACTGGCCCGATTCCGTTTCCCGGGGCGGAACCTGGTGTTTTCCATCGTGATCCTGACCCTGATCATCCCGCCCAACCTGCTGCTGATTCCCATGTACATCCAGTTCGCCCGGATGGGGCAGGCCCTGGGCACAAGCCTGATCGGCACCCTCTGGCCGATCCTCCTGCCGACGTTTTTCGGATTCGGCCTCAAGGGGGGTCTGTTCATCTTCATCTTCCGCCAGTATTTCAAGGGTCTCCCCGCATCCTACGAGGAGGCGGCCAAGATCGAAGGGTGCGGCCCGCTCCGGATCTTCCTGACGATCATCCTCCCCCTGTCGAAGACCGGCGTCCTCGTGGTGGCGATACTTTCCACCATGTGGCACTGGAACGACTACTTCGAACCGATCATCTACCTCAAGGGGCCGTCGACCCTCCTGTTCCAGCGCATCGTCAATATCCAGGTGTGGCGGGGCGTCTACACGGCGGCGGGGAATTACATCAATCCCGTGGTCCTGGCCGCCTGCGTCCTCATCACCGCCCCCCTCCTCCTGATCTATTTCGTGTTCCAGAAGCAGTTCATGAAGGGCATCGAGTTCACCGGCCTGGCCAACTGAGGAACGCAATCGAGAGGAATGCACCCGAATGGAAACGACACGGATCGAATTCCTGCGGAAGCGGCATGACCCCTTCGGCCTTCCCAGGCCGGCCCCCGACGCCCGGGAGGTTCCGGTCGGGACGAGCCTGTATTTCCAATTGTGGGTCGTCGGCGACGATACGGACGTCCCGCTGCCCGAGTCCCTATCGGTGGCCCTTCGGGAAGGGGACGGACCTCCCGTTCCCGTTGTTGCGGAGGGGCAGGCCTGTGTCCCGGGCGTGACAGCCCGGGTGCTCCGTCGACCCCAGCGGGAACCGGGGCGCGGCGTCATTCGGGAGATCCTGGCGGCCTACCTGGAGCTTGGGAACGGCCTTCGCCCCGAGACCGAGTACACCGTCCTCGTCGAGGCCGTCTCGGGGAAAGGGGCCCGGATGGGGGAAGAGGGGAGCGCCTGGCATTTCCGGACAGGGGTGTCTCCCCGGGAGGTGGCCGTGGCCGTGGGGCCCGACGCCTTCTCCCGTCCGCCGGTCTTGTGGAAAGGCAGTCTCTTCGGCGGGGTCGTCAAGCCCGATTTCGGCTTTGGGGACCGCCACGGCCGGGACCGGTCCGCCTATCTCGCAAAGGCCCGGCAGGACCACCCCCGGGCCTGGACGCTGCACCGGGATTTCTGGCTGACCGGGTTCGAGAATACGCCGGGCGACCGCTTCCATGCCCTGCCGAACATCGTCCGGGAGAAGGAAACACGGCACATTACCGCCATGGAAAGGCAGGAAGACGGCCGGGTGCGCCTTCGGTTGGAGGATTTCCTTGGCCACGCCCAGTACGGGATCCCGGCGGATCGCCCGCTGGGCGAGGATTACAGGCCGGGCCATGAGATCCTCGTGGCCGACGGCTTCTCCAGCGCCCGGGCCTTTGTGGAGTCGGTCGACGACGGGACCCGGTCCGTATGGGTCACGCCCTTCGATGACCCCCCCGGCGGCTGGAAGCTTCCGTACCCGGAACCCGTCCAGGCAACGGAACCGTCGGACCTGCCCGGCCTGTCCCCGGCCGGCGGCGGCTACCTGCGCCGGTTCGACCCGGTCGGGACCCCCTGCTTCTACTGGGGACGGCTGGATCATGAATGGGACCTGTCCTGCCAGGCGTTCGGATTCCGGCTTGTTCCCGGCATCTGCGACGCTCCCGGCGACCTGTCCCTGGACGGACGCAACTGGACCCGGCCCAAGGATTATGTCCAGTTTCACGAGGTGGTCCGGGCCATCGTCCGCCACCTCGTTGAACGGTACGGGGACGTCACGACCACCTGGACCTGGTCGATCCTGAACGAGCCCGACCTGTCCTTCCTCTTCTGGCGAACCGGCGACTGGGTCGACCTCCAGCGTTTCTACGACTATGCCTCCGACGCCGTCCTGAGGACCTTCGAGGACTGCGGATACGACTCCTCGAAGATCCATATCGGCGGCCTCGAGCTGGCGGGCGTCTCCGGCCTGGACCTGCGGATCGATGCGTTCCTGTCCCATTGCTCCCCCCGGCCCGCAAGCGGACCGGACATCCTGGCCGGCAACGCCGCCTTCGGGGACCCTCGGCTGGACGGGAAGCGATCCGCCCGGGTGGAGCGCCTGTGCAGCGCCCACCAGGGCCGCGGGGCGCCCCTGGATTTCGTGTCGGTCCACACATACAACGGTGCCGAGATGGCCGCGGCGAAACTGGTCCACGCCAAGGAGCGGGCCCTGGCCATCGATCCCGAATCCTTTCGGGACCTCTCGATCCACAATTTCGAATCGGTGCCCACCTGGGTCGAGATTCCCGATCCCGGGGCCGCGGAGGCGTACCTGGACAACGGATATTTCGCCTCCTGGATCGCCGATGTTGTCCGCCGCCGCCTGCAGCAGGCGGCAGGGGATTCCCGGTTCGCCTTCGGGGAGTCCCTCCTGACCGTGTGGGGCTGGACCAACAAGGGATTCGAGTCCCGGAACGATGTCGTCCGGGAGATTCGCGTCGCGGATCGAAGCGGCCAGGGGGAACGGTCGATCCTCGTCCCGATGCAGGCCTTCCACACGGTCAATCTCCTGTCGGACATGGGGGATTCGTTCCATGTCCTGCCCGTGACGGAAGTCTCCGGGCATGTCGTGTCCGGGTTCGCCTCGACTCCGGGAGATGGCGGGGAGATCCGGGTCCTGCTGTATGTCCATGACACCGCCGACACCCAGTCCCGATCGGAGGATCTCCTCCGGGTCGATCTCCGGATCCCGGCCGGCGAGGCCGGGCGCCATCGGGTCACCCGTTATGCCATGGATCGGCGGCACAATTCCCATCACGACCTCGCGCTCCGTTTCGGGGAACGATCCGGCCGGGATCCCTCGGCTGCGTTCGACGAAGACGAACTGGAAGGCCTGGAAGAGCGAACGGCGCTCCGGGGGGAGACGACCGACGCGATCCCGGAGGCAGACGGGCCCGGTGCCGGACTGGTGCTGTCCCTCACGGTCCGGCTCCCGGTCAACGGGGTCTGTTGTCTCCATATCCGACCCGTTCGTCAGTAGGAAGCCCGGCGGGAATCCGGCCGGCAAGGAGAGAGGATGCAACTTGACAACCTGACCTGCAACCGGGTGCACCGGCCCCTCGGATATGAACTCGGGCGTCCCGCCCTGGGCTGGACGATCCGGGATGTGCCGGATGGCGCGACATGCCGCTTCCGGGTTCTTGTGGCCGGGGACGAAGGGTTCCGGAAGATCCTGCACGACAGCGGGTGGTCCGAGACGCTGGACCGGGTGGCGTATTTCCCCGACATTCCCCTGTCTCCCCGGACCCGCTGCCATTGGCGGGTGGAGGCGGAGGCGGGCGGCCTGCAGGTCTCCGGCGGACCCGAGTGGTTCGAGACCGGGCGGATGGACGAGCCCTGGTCGGCCCGCTGGATTTCGCCCCGGCCCGGGTCGGTGTCCGGCCACCCGATTCTCCGGAAGGCCTTCCGGCTGGATGGGCCCGTCCGCTCCGCCCGGACCTATGTGTGCGGCCTGGGACTCTACGAGATGGACCTCAACGGCCATCGCGCAGGAGACGAATTCCTCACACCCGGTTGCACCGGGTATGACAAGTGGATCCAGTACCAGACATATGACGTAACCGGGCTGCTTCGCCAGGGCTGGAACGTCCTGTCGGTTCTGCTGGGAAACGGATGGTACAAGGGACGGTTTTCCTATACGCCGGGGGTGTCGGAGATATATGGCAACCGGTTCGCCCTGCTGTGCGAGACGATCGTCGAACTGGAAGACGGCCGGGTGGAGCGGATTGCCACCGATGACAGCTGGCAGGCGGCGGAAAGCGTGGTCCTCGACAGCGGCCTCTACGATGGCGAGATCCAGGATGCCCGGCGCCGCCGCGACTGGATCCGGGATCCCGGGGCGGACCCCGCCCGGTTTGCCGGCGTCGAGGCGTTGCCGGACCTGCCCCTTCCGGTCGCCCGGCGGGGCCTGCCGGTCCGGATCATGGAACGCCTTCGTCCCGTTGCGGTTCTCGAGACGCCGGCCGGCGAGCAGGTCCTGGATATGGGACAGAACATGGCAGGGTGGGTCGAATTTCTCTGCGATGCGGAGGAAGGGCGGGAGATCCGCCTCCAGTATGGGGAGGTGCTCCAGGACGGCTGCTTCTTCAGGGAGAACCTGCGGACCGCCCGGGCCGAATTCCGATATGTGGCCGACGGCACCCACGCCTGGGTCCGGCCCCACTTCACCTATTACGGCTTCCGGTATGTGAAGGTCGAGGGATGGAACGGGAAGCCGGATCCCGAACGATTCACCGGGTGTGTCGTCCATTCCGGCCTGGTGCGGACCGGGTGGATCGAAACGTCGGACCCCCGGGTCAACCAGCTGTTCCAAAATGTCCTGTGGGGACAAAAGGGCAACTTCGTCGACATTCCCACCGACTGTCCCCAACGGGACGAACGGCTGGGATGGACCGGGGACGCCCAGGTGTTCTCCGGTACCGCCTGTTTCAACATGGACTGCGAGGCATTCTTCCGGAAGTTCCTCCATGACCTGCTGCTGGAACAGCGGAGCCGGGATGGCGGCGTGCCGCCCTTCGTCCCTTCGTTCCGGGGTGACGGCCGGCCTCCCCTGGAATTCTTCACCCCCCCCGGCGCCTGCGCATGGGGCGATGCGGCCACCATCCTTCCCTGGACCCTGTATCTCCATTACGGCAATACGGAAACCCTGTCCGCCTGCTATGAAGGGATGAAGGCCTGGGTGGACGCCGTGGCCCGAACCGACCGCGGCAGCCGGCTTTGGGACAGCGGATTCCATTTCGGGGACTGGCTGGCCCTGGACGGCCCGGACCCGGCCAGTCCCCTGGGAGGGACCTCCCCGGTCCTCCTGGCTTCCGCCTATTATTCCCATTCGGCGCGCCTTGTCTCGAAGGCCGCCTGGGTTCTCGGACGGACGGAGGACGCCGAGCGATACGAAAGCCTGGCCGGGGAGATCCGGCAGGCCGTCCGCGAGGCCTTTCTTCCTCCCGGCCGCATGCCATCGGCCGATACCCAGACGGCGCTGGTCGTCTTCCTGAAAATGGACCTCGCGCCGGAGGACATGAAACCGCTCATCGCCCGGCGACTGGACGACAGGATCCGGGAAAACGGGTTCCGGCTCCAGACCGGGTTCATCGGGACGCCTTCCCTCTGCATGGTCCTGTCGGAATACGGGTACAACGAAACCGCGTACCGGCTCCTGCTGCAGGAAGGGTATCCCGGTTGGCTGTATGCCGTCCGGCTGGGCGCCACCACCGTCTGGGAGAGGTGGAATTCCCTACTTCCCGACGGCACCCTGAGCGATCTCCGGATGAACTCCCTGAACCACTACGCGTATGGATCGGTCGTGGAGTGGATGTATCGCCATATGTGCGGCATCCAGCCGGTTGAGAGCCATCCGGGATTCCGGCGCATCCGGCTCGCCCCCAAGCCGAACCGCTCCCTGGCATGGGCCAGGGCTGTCCATGATGCCCCATCGGGACGGATCGAATCCGAATGGCGCTATCCTGAAGGCGGCGGCATTGAATATCGATTCGCCATCCCGTACGGCGTCGTGGCGGATGTCCGCCTGGGCGCATCCCGGCCGGAGGGGGTCCTCGTCAATGGGGAATCGGTCTCCCGGTATCGGATCCTCCCCCTGGAGGACGGCGGGTTGGCGTTCGAATTGCCAGGCGGCATCTATCAGATTACCGCAGAGTGAGGCGGATTCGTCCATGTCGGTTGTGCAATCATCCTATCTGCCATGGAGGGAGGGATGCTATCATGCACCTGTCAGGCGAAAGCGGTTCCGTCCTGGCGCCCGTTCGTCCCACAGATCGAAAGGGGGATTCCCAATGAAGTTGAGAAAGCTCGCCGCCCTGGTCCTGTGCCTTCTCCTCACCCTGTCGGCTGCCTCCTGCGGCGGCACGGCCCCGACCCCGACCCCCACAGTCCCGCCGTCGCCCACGGACGCCCCAACACCTACGGAGATTCCCTTCGACCTGACCCCCGAGAGCAAGAAGATTACGGTCTGGATCAATGACAGCAAGCCGGACAACGTGATCGTGCAGTCCTTCCTGCAAACCTATCCGGAGTATGAGGTGGATTTCTCGGTCAGCGCGACGAACCCGTTCGGGAGCCTGGACAAGACCCTGGATCTTCCGCGGCTGGCCGCCGCCATCGCGTCGGGGACCCAGCCGGACCTGTTCCTGGGCTACATGTCGACCACCCAGGCGTACTATACGGACATGTTCGCCCCCCTGGACATCTACCTGGAAAACGACCCGGATTACTCTTACGACCAGTGCGACGAGTTTACGTTCTCCGGCTGTACCTTCGGCGACAGTGTCTATTTCCTGCCGTACGCCCTGACGACCCGGATCCTCGTGTGGAACAAGGAGATGTTCGACCAGGCCGGGCTGGACCCGGAGACGCCGCCCACAACCTGGTCCGAGATGGAGGAATTTTCAAAGAAGCTCTGCACCTACCATCCCTCCGGGAAGCCGAAGACCATCGGCATGCAGCCGGTCTCCCTGCTGGGACACATTCTCGGGTTCCAGCTGGCGGCCAATCTCCCGGATATCACGAACCAGACGGGGACCACCCTGGACTTCAACAACGACAATGTCCGGAAGATCATGGAATTCGCCCGGGCGATCCCGGAGCCCTTCGGCGGCATGAAGGTGCTCCCCAAGGAGATCTCCTTCCTCAACGGAACGGCGGGGATGTCCACCTTCTCGGCGGACGGCATCGTGCTCCTGCCGGTCTGGACGAATTTCCGCTTCGGCCTGGCGCCGCTCCCCCTGCCGGATGACGCCACCGAGTATCGTTCCCAGTTCATGGTCGACAACCTGCTGGGCATCCCGAAGAATGCAAAGAACCCGAAGGGCGGCTGGCTGTTCGGCAAGTTCATGATGACCGAATCGAAGTACGACGATGCCATGAACTGGTACCAGATGAAGCCCGAGAACTGCATCCTGACCTACATCACCCACAAGCCCACCCGGGAACGGATGTATGAATATTTTGCCGACATCCTGACGGAGGATTCCTGGAACCTGATCAACGAGCGGGACCGGATCATGCAGCTGCCTGCCGTCAACATGAACTACCTGGCCGTCCAGGCGGAGTTCGAAAAATATCTCCAGCCGGAGCTCGACAAGATGCTCAGGAAGGAGATCAGCCCCCAGGATTTCCTGATCAACGCCCAGGCCTATGGGGATTCGCTGCTGGAGGAGTTCATCGAACGGAAGACCGCGGAAGGCTGGACCTTCGGCGAGGACGGCAGCGCAACACCTCCCGGTACCTGATCCGTCCGCAGGCCTGGACGGACCCCCCGGGCCCCTGCCCCCCGGAGAGAAGTATCCGGGGGGCAGCTTTTCCTCCGGTTCGTCCGCAACCCGCCCAACTGTGCG
Source organism: Bacillota bacterium (assembly GCA_029548445.1). Lineage (GTDB taxonomy): Bacteria > Bacillota > Clostridia > Saccharofermentanales > UBA5734 > JAKPNJ01. Next base: position 38,548 of record JAKPNJ010000156.1, read on the forward strand.
CAAGGAGGATTCCCTATGAACTTGCGAAAGCTCGCCGCCTTGTGCCTGAGCCTTCTCCTTGCCCTGTCGGCGGCCGCCTGCGGCGGCACGGCCCCGACCCCGACCCCCACGGTCCCGCCGACGCCCACGGATGCCCCGACGCCCACGGAGATTCCCTTCGACCTGACCCCCGAGAGCAAGAAGATTACAGTCTGGATCATGGACAGCAAGCCGGACAATGTCATCGTGCAGTCCTTCCTCCAGGCGTATCCGGACTACGAGGTGGACTTCTCGGTCAGTTCGACGAATCCGTTCGGCAATCCGGACAAGACCCTGGATCTTCCGCGACTGGCCGCCGCCATTGCGTCGGGGACCCAGCCGGACCTGTTCCTGGGCTACATGACGACCACCCAGGCGTACTATACGGATATGTTCGCCCCCTTGGACATCTACCTGGAGAACGACCCGGATTACTCCTACGAACAGTGCGACGACTTCACGTTTTCCGGCTGCACCTTCGGCGACAGCGTCTACTTCCTGCCGTACGCCCTGGCGACCCGAATCCTGGTGTGGAACAAGGAGCTGTTCGACCAGGCCGGGCTGGACCCGGAGACGCCGCCGAAGACCTGGTCCGAGCTGGAAGAGTTCTCGAAGAAGCTCTGCACCTACCATCCCTCCGGGAAGCCGAAGACCATCGGCATGACGCCCGGCCACATCAACGGTTTCCTGCTGGCGGCCGGATATCCCGACATCACGAACCGGGCGGGAACCACCCTGGACTTCAACAACGACAATGTCCGGTCCCTGATGGAATGGGTCCGGGCGATCCCGGAGCCCTTCGGCGGCATGAAGGTGTTGCCCCAGGAGATCTCCTTCCTCAAGGGCACGGCGGGAATGTCCACCTTCTCGGCGGACGGCATCGTGCTCCTGCCGGTCTGGACAAATTTCCGCTTCGGCCTGGCGCCGCTCCCCCTTCCGGATGGCAAGACCGAGTACCGGACGCCCTTTACGGTCGACAACCTGCTGGGCATCCCGAAGAAGGCGAAAAATCCGAAGGGCGGCTGGCTGTTCGGCAAGTTCATGATGACCGAGGCGAAGTACGACGACGCCATGAACTGGTACCAGATGAAACCCGAGAACTGCGTCCTGACCTACATCACCCACAAGCCCACCCGGGAACGCCTGTACGAGTACTTCGCCGATATCCTGACGGAGGATTCCTGGAACCTGGTCAACGAGCGGGACCGGATCATGCAGCTGCCGTTTGTCTCAGCGAGTTCCCTGGCCGTCCAGGCGGAATTTGACAAGTATCTCCAGCCGGAGCTCGAGAAGATGCTCAGGAAGGAGATCAACCCCCAGGACTTCCTGATCAACGCCCAGGCCTACGGGGAATCGCTCCTGGAGGAGTTCATCGAACGCAAGGCCGCGGAAGGCTGGACCTTCGGCGAGGATGGCAGCGCAACACCTCCCGGTGCCTGATCCGCGGGCAAAGGAGACCGTATGCCCAACCAGCGCCGTTCGGACGGACAAATGGTTCCCTCTCCTGTTTCCCGGCCAGGAGTCGCCAGGGAACGGGCCTCGCCGGGGATCCTCCTGGCGGCTTGCCTCCTGGCAGCCGGCCTCCTGTCTGTCGGATGCATGGGGACCACGCCCGCACCGACTGGCCCGACGCCTGTTGTGACGCCTGACCCGACCGGCCCCCTGGATGCATTTCCCCGGGTGGACGGTCCGGTCATGGCGGTATTCCATGTATCGTCCGCGGGAGACGATTCGGGGGACGGGACCGCAGCCCGGCCGTTTCGAACGCTTCACCAGGCGAGAGACGCCGTCCGCGCCATCAACGGGAGCATGACCGGACACATCCTGGTGTGCATCGGGGCCGGGGAGATGGCGCTGTCCGAGCCCTTCCGACTGGACCATCGGGATGGCGGAACCAACGGATACCGGGTCTTCTACCAGGGCGTCCGGTCCATGGAGACTGTCCTGTCGGGAGGACGAAAAATCGAGGGAACCTGGGAACAGGTGGCCGGATCCGTCCCGGACCTGTGGCGGATCCGACTGCCGGGATCCGCAGCCTTTCGCCAGCTGTACGCAGGCGGGAGCCGCCAGGTCCGCGCCCGGAGTGTTCTCCCCGGGCAATGGCATCGGCTGGATACCTGGTACAACCCCCTTGCATCGGCCATGATCGACGGCCAGCCGTCCGGCCCCGTCGACAGGCTGCCGGGAGTGGCTTCGGCACATGACGCGGGAATCCTGGTCCAATGGGACAACATGGGCCCCTGCGACATCACGGCGCTCTCCTCCGTCGGAGACGTGGAGTTCGTCCTGCACCACGACTGGGTTGTCACGCGGATCGGCGTCGAGGCCATTCTGTCGGCGGACGACCGCCGCCTTCTCATCGCCTTCCATCCGTTGCAGGGGAAGTGGCTGATGGAGCGGGACTGGCCGCCCAAGCGAACGAACCAGCCCTTCTACCTGGAAAACGCCCTGGAATTCCTGGACGAGCCCGGCGAATGGTTCTTCGACAAGACCAGTGAACACCTGTACTACCGGCCGCTATCGGGACAGGCGCCGGAAGCCGCCGGTCTCGTGATGCCCCAGGGTCCGGCGACCCTGCTGGAAATCGTCGGGAGTTCCTTTATCCGCCAGGTCCAGGCCATGACGGTCCGGAACATCCGGTTCGAATACACGAACTGGGCTCGTCCCAACGACGACGGATTTCTCGACGGCCAGGCGAACAATTTCCAGGACATCCACGGCGGGGTCAATGTTCATGGGCACCCGCCCCCGGCGCTGCGGATCGAAACATCCCGGGACCTGGTGATTGAGGACTGCCATTTCCAGCACCTGGCGGGAAGCGCCATCGAAGTCGGAACCCTCGGCTCGGAGATTACGATCCGGGGAAACCGGATCCAGGATGCCAGCGGCATCGGGGTGGTCGCCGGCACCATCCTGCATCCATCCCAGGTGTCCCGGATCCGGATCGAGGACAACTTCCTCTCCCGGATCGGCGCCGAGTATGCCGGGGCCCCCGCCATCTTCGTTCCCTATGCCACAGGGGTCACCATTGAGCACAACGAGATCGCCCATGTCCCCTATACGGGCATCAGCGTGGGGTGGGGATGGACCTATGAGCCGTCCGTCTATCAAGACAACCTCATCCGGGCCAATCATATCCATCATGTCATGGAGATGCTCGGGGACGGAGGCGGCATTTACATCCTGTCCAGGGCCGACGGGTGCGTCATAGAAGAAAACTACATCCACGATATTGTCCGGTCCCCCTGGAACCCCTCCTGGGGGGCGCTCCACCTGCCGGCCCATGCCATCTATCTTGACAATGGCGCGAGTTATGTGACGGTCCGGCACAACGTGGCGGAGAACCTCCAGTTTGGGGAGGCGGACCGCCTGCTGGACAAGGACCGGGACCAGTATGGGACAAACCGGACCGAAACCGCCTTCGACGGAAGCGAGACGGTTCGACAGGCGGCCGGCCTGCTGCCGGGGTGAGGGGCCAAGATAGGAGATCGACAATGAGAACCTGGATCCGGGATCGGGAAGACGACGGCAGCGTGCATGCGATCGGCAACGGGGAGATGCTTGTGTACGGGCAGGGCATCGACATCATGCACGTCTTCGGCCCGCCGTACAGCGCCCCGTCCTTCTTCCGCCTGGATCTCCGGCGGGAGGACGACATGACCGCCATCACGTCGGAACGGGAGCGACACACGGCCATCTGGACCCACCGGGTCCATGCCGACGACCGGGTCCTGGCCTCCGTGACGGACTTCATGATGCCCGACCGAAACCTCTTTTGTCGGGAGATCGAAACGGAGGGCACCCTCCGGTTTCGGCTCGCGCCCGGTTCCGAGGTGAATGCCTTTCTCCGCAAGGGGTACGGGACCTCTTCCGGGAAGGCCGTCGACATGCTCCACCTGTCCATCCCCAAGGGATCGACCTTTTTCTTCCGCAATCCGGTTCCGGAGGAAACCAGCCTGCTGGCGGCCGTCGTTGGCGATGCCGTCCTGGCGGCCGACCCCGATGGAACCCTCCGCCTGGACTGCCTTCCCGGCAGGACCCGGATGTTTTTCTGCGGACATGGTGCCCATCCCGAGGCCGTCCGCCTGCTCGAGGACACCCTGTCGAACCCGGAGGAGGATCGGATCGGCCCCTGCCGGCGCTTCTGGCAGGCCTTCAGCCGACGCCGGCATGACTTCGCCTCCATGATCCCGGAGGGCCATCCCCTGGGCGCCCGGATGCAAGACGCCATCGACAGCGTCTCCGTCCTGATGAAGTGCCAGCAATCGACCTCCGGCGGGGTTGCCGCGGGCCACTTCTACAATATGGCCTATGTCCGGGACATGTCGGGGGTCCTCCGGGGATTCCTGGCCCTCGGATACCTGCCGGAGGCCCGGGCGATCCTGGAATTCTGGATTCGGAAACACGCGGCTTTCGGCAACCTCAGCAATGCGGAAGGCATGGGCAACGACAGCGCCCGGCTGGTCTTTACGAATGACGAGGTGGAGGGCCCCGCCTACCTGGTCCTGTTGGTGTTCCATTATTACGAGAGGACCCGGGACCTGGACCTTGTCCGGAGGGCCTTCCCCATGATGGCCTGGGCCTTCGAGATCCAGCTGGGCCACCTGGCGGCCGGCATGACCGAATTCAGCGGTGACGAGACCTATATCGCCGGCGGAGCGCTGACGGGCGCCTGCATGTACCAGGGGTCCGCCGAATCCACCCTCCTGTTCATCGAGAGCGGCCGGAGGCTGCTGCAGTGGGCGGAGGCACAGGCCCAGTGGGATCCGGCAAAAATCGGGCGGTACAGGCAGGTTGTCGCGGATGCGGAAAGCCGATACAGGCACAATTTTGTGGCCGACGGCCGGCTCCTGGCCAACAATCCGCTCCGGGAGCAGGTTGCGGGAGCGCCTCGTTTCCGGTTTTCCTTCTGCATGGCCCACGAGCCCGGCCAGCCGACGCCGCCCATGACCTGGACGGAGCGGAGGCCGGATGGCAGCTATGTGTGCGCGGACTGCGCGGGGAAAGCGTCACGGGCCCCGGCCGCGCCCGCGGCGGGCGTCGTCCTGAATTCGGTCAGCTTCATGCCGGCGTTTGTCGGCTGCAGCTTTCTATCCAGGGATGAGATGGCTGGCTTCATTGAGCCGGGGGTACAGGCGTTCCTGGAGACAGGCCGTATGCCTTCCTGCCTGTCCGGCCGCCGGTCCCTTGGATACGATTACGGACTTCTGCTGCACAACCTGGTCTTTTTCGGCCATCCGGCCAGGGAGAAGGCCGTGGTGGCCATGCTGGACCTTCTCGATCCGACGGGCTCCTGGGTCGAGTACTATGACGGGGACAAACCCTTCAACTGTCGGTGCAGGCCCTGGGAGAGCGGGATCAACATCGAGGCCCTGGCGGGGTATATAAGGAGCCTGTCATGAATATCCTTCTCCTGCACACCCATGACTCAGGGCGCTTCATCCAGCCGTATGGCTGCGGAATCCCGACGCCCCATCTCATGGACCTGGCCCGGGACGGCACCCTGTTCCGCCACGCCTTCTGTGCGGGCCCGACCTGTTCGCCCAGCCGGGCCGCCCTCATGACAGGCATGGCGCCACATACCTGCGGGATGCTGGGACTGGCGCACAGGGGCTTTCAGCTGGATGACGGCTCAACACACCTGGTGTCATACCTGAATGACCGGGGGTTTGAAACCGTTCTGTGCGGTATCCAGCACGAGGCGCCCCAGGAGGGAAGGATCGGGTATCGGAGGATCCTGCGGGATCGGAACGGCGTCCGCCATCCCGGCGCACCGGAGAAGTGGGCCGAATGGGATGTGGGCAATGCCCGCCGTGTCGCGGACTTCCTCCGGACTCCGGCCGACCGACCATTTTTCCTGTCCTTCGGTATGGTCAACACCCACCGGCCCTTTCCGCCCATCGACAGCGCCATCGACCCGGCGTACGTCCTGCCGCCGTTTCCCATCCCGGACAACGAGGGGAATCGGAAGGACATGGCCGGATTCCTTTCCTCGATGCGGGTGGTCGACCGATGCGTGGGCCTCGTCCTGGAGGCCTTGCGGGAGACAGGGCGGGCCCGCGACACCCTGGTGCTCTTTACGACCGATCATGGCATCGCATTCCCGGGCATGAAATGCACGCTCCATGACACGGGTATCGGCGTATCCCTGCTCCTCCGTCTTCCTGGCGGAGGAAACGCGGTCAGGAGTGTGGATGCCCTTGTGTCCCACCTGGACATTTTTCCGACGATCTGCGACCTGCTCGGATTCGAACCGCCGCCCTGGCTCCAGGGCCATTCCCTCCTGCCCCTCCTGGAAGGGAAGACGGACCGAATCCGGGACCAGGTCTTCGCCGAAGTCACCTTCCATGCGGCTTACGAGCCCATGCGCTGCATCCGGACGGACAGGCACAAGCTGATCCGGCTCTATGATACCGACACGCGCCCCGTCCCTGCCAACATCGACGATGGGCCCGCCAAGGCGTATTTCCTGGATCATGGAGGCCTGGTCGAAGCCAGGCAGCCGGACATGCTGTTCGACCTGGCTCTCGACCCGGTCGAGAGGATCAACCGGGTGCATGACCCCCGATACCGGACCGTTTATGCCGACCTGTCCCGCCGGCTGGAAATTTGGATGCGGGAGACGAAGGATCCGCTCCTCTCCGGACCTGTCGGGAAGCCGCCGGGCGCCCTTGTGAACCGTCGCAGCTGCGTCAGTCCCGAGACGGAGGAGTACGAATAGCACAAGGACCTGCCCTGGCGCAAAAAAAACTGCCCTGGCGCAGGACCCGTCCGTCGGAGGCCAGGCGGGATCCGACCGGGATCCGTCCGGGATCCATCCGGGATCCATCCGGGGGTGTCCGGGAGTTGTCCGCGAATCGTCAGGTTGCGTCGTCGTTGTTTCGGACGACCAGCCGGTCCACCTCCCTACGGGCGACCTCCCGGCCGTCCGGGAAGCGCAATGTCATCTCCGGAATTCTCCCGCCCTCCCGGACAGAGAGCGCGACAGTCCAGCGACCGTCCCCATTCCGGTCGACCCCGATATCGGCCCGGACGACGCCCCGACTCGTCAGGATCGGCCAATTTTCCGCCCGGAGGCCCTGCCAGGAGTCCGGCAGTCTTGGCACGAGCCGGATCGAGTCCGCAAACCGGTCGTCGACGCCCAGCATCATGCGGGCGAGTTTCATGGGCTCCGCCACATTGACGAGATTCAGCTTCCAGCACCCGATCTCGATGTCGCCCCGGAATTCGGGAGAGAAGTTCCGTTCCGTAAACCAGAAATTCCGGACCGGACCCTCCCAGTCGATGTCGGCCCGGTTGTCCGCCAGCTGGCGGATGATTTCCGCCGAGGGCCGACCGGATGAATAGGTCGAGGCCGCGATCCAGGTCATGACCTTGTCCAGCAGGTCGGTTCGGCCCAGGAGAATCATCGTCTGGGCGGCGAAGCAGTCGCAATAGGAAAGCCACGAGGCGTTTCCCGGCAGCCAGGCCGGATCGTCGGACACGACGAACGTGCACATGCCGAACTTCCCGAAAAGCTCCCTGCGAACGGAAGACGCGCCGTAGACCTTCCCTAGGGTGGCCGCCATCGTGTCGGCCAGGGGAGGGGAGATCCGTCCGGGCTCGAATCCTTCGGCGTCGGCATGGGCGCTGGAGGCGCCGTTGATGGAGGCGGTCCCACGGGTATAGGGATGACGCAGGAACGCGTCTCCCGGCTGCATGGTGGCCGGGTCCAGCGCCCAGATCCAGGTCCCGTCCGAGGGATCCGCGAGATGGCGCAGGATGTGTTCCTGCAGCCGGTCGGCGTCCTGCCGAAGGGCGCCGGCGCCTGCGACCCGTCCCATCGCGGACTCGATTTCGGCGCAGGCCAGCAGGGCCTGGCGGACCAACCGGTTCTGGACGACGTTGTACCAGTCCCCGTTGACGATCCATCCTCCTCCAAATTCGCCGGAACCGGAGACCAGGGGCTCCGTCTCCAGTTTTTTCGTGATGAGGGCGATGGGAGACCTTGGCCCCAGGATGTGATTGTACAGCTTGTCCCTGAGGGGGGAAGGCCCGAGGCGCTGCCAGAGGCGCGCCATGCCGGTCACGATGGCCGCAGTCCCGTCCATCTCGTCACCGAAGCCGGATGACCTGCCCCTGAACAGGCAAGGATAGGAGACATACCCTTCGGGATTGGGCTGCACATGCTCCATCAGGTACTCGGCGATGAGGCCGGCTTCGTCCCGGTATCCCCACAGGGCTGCTTCCCGCAGGAATCCTCCGGCATCACGGGTCCAACAGGTATCATCCCAGAAGTGGCCCGGAATCGACGCCCGGATGAATCCGGCCGGGAGCCGACCTGTGTCCCGGGACACAAAATTATACTGCAGGACGCCCCGGATCGATTCGTCCACTTCCCTCGAGAACAGCTCGGCCGCCTGGGTTCCCAGGAACCGGATCTTGCCTGCACTGGCTTGTCGATCGTCCTGCATGCCCACCCCTACCGATAAAGTTCATTCATGATTGTATCGCGGTCATTGTGGCCAGGCGAATGCCATGCGGTCCGACAGGATCATTGGGAGCGGATATGTCCCGAGGACTGATGGAAATATCCGGAGAAGAACCTCCCCGCCCCCCTACCCCCTCCGCACATCCCCCCCTGTCCGTCCCTCGGGAACATTTGTCCGCCCTCCTTCGTCCAAGAAGTGTCCGGATCGCCGGATACTTGAGAGAAGGAGGGATGTACGATGACCCGATGGATCCGTATCCAGGCCATGCTCCTCGTTGCAGCCCTCAGTCTGGCCGTGGGGTGCTCGGGCGCCGGGGGGGACAACCAGGCCTTCGCCCTCGATGTCGTTCCGCAGGCCCTGAACGGATTCTCCATTGCCGGACAGCATTGCGTCTTCCTGGTGACCATCGACGATGAAGGCGAGGCCGGCAAGGTCCCCGTCACGATCACGGCATCCGCCGACGGAGCGGAGGTCACGATCCTCAACAAGGACATCCTGGAGGGCCAGGTGGCCGAAGTGGTCGTCATTCCCGACGCGGCCAGCGTGGGCAAGTCCGTGACAATCTCGATCCAGGGGGCCCGGGGTACCGCCTCGGACCAGGCGTTCGTCACCTTCGAGGTCATCGAGGGCGAGGACGACCGGAAGGAATACGCCGCGACGCTCCTGGCCAAGTTCATCCCCTGGCTGGCCGAGAACCACCCGGAATTCGGCATCCAGGCGGACACCGAGTGGACCGGCACCATGGTGAGCCCCCAGTGGCTGGTGGTGTCCCACTACCTGTTCTTCTCGGAGGAATGGGAGCTCCACATCCAGTGGCACATCATGGTCGCCCCCAGCGACTGGGCCCGCATCGACCTGCGCCACTGCTTTGACGAAACGGCGCCTTCCTTCGCCTTCGAGATCAGTTCCCTGGAAGCCAATGACACCCCGATTCCCATCGAGGTGCCCGACGCCATCTGGCGCTGATGCCCCTTGGAAAGAGCCGGCTGCGTCCGCCGACCCGGTCCGGAGTGTGGCTCATGGCCCGGAAGCCGCCCGAAATGGCGGCTTCCGGGCGCATGAACAAGCATTTGACCCGGTATTTTCACGCGAAACCCCTGTTTTTTCGGCCAGGACCGGCGTATACTTCTATCAGAACCCAAAGCGATAAGGGCAAACCCGTCGAAAGGCGGGGGCGCAAAGCTACAGGGCCTTCCGGCGAAAGCCGATGGCAGCCAGTTGCCGAATCTTGTGTTCTTCTTGTTTAAGGAGGGAGAGGGACATTCGGATCGCTTCAGGGCGACACGCTCGAACGGCCTGTGGGCCGTACAGGAAAAGAGGTGCGCTGATGAAGAAGTGGAAACTGAAATGGATTGCTCTCCTGCTGGCCACCCTGGCGATGCCCCTGTTCTCCATCGCAGGATGCGCCCTGAATCCCTGGTTCGAGGATCCGGAGCTCCAGGCGCCGGTTCTGGCCAGGACCATCCGGATCGTCACGATCGACATCAATCCCAGCATCGTCCTGACGGTGGACGAGGAAACTCGGACCGTCCTGGAGGCCGAGGCCGTCAATCCGGAAGGCCAGGCCCTCCTGGATGAAGTCCCGGTGGAAGGCCAGCCCGTGGAGGACGCCGTGGGCGACCTGGTGGACGAAGCCGTCGACCAGGGCTACATCGATCCCGAGGACGCCGGGGATGCCGTGGCCATCGGGGTGTCCGATCCGATGACCGAAGAGGAGCCACCTGCGGAAGAGCCCCCTGCGGAGGAGCCCCCTGCGGAGGAGCCGCCTGCGGAAGAGCCCCCTGCCGAGGAGCCGCCTGCGGAAGACCCCCCGGCGGATGAGACCGGCGACGACCTGGCCGACGACCTGGGCGATGCCGCCGAGGAGGCCCTGGAAGAGGCCGGTGCCGATCCCGACGTGGAGGTGTGCGTCTCGGAAATCGCCCATGAGCGCATCGCAGCCGCCCGGGAACTGGGGATCTCCCCCGGCAGGCTGCTGCTGATCGACCGCCTGGCCGGGCTGTCCGACATGACCCGCGAAGAGGCCCTCGCCCTCTACAAGGAGGCCAAGGTCCGGGTGATCATGAAGGAAACCAACCGCCTGCGCAAGGAAGCTAAGGTCGGCCAGGGCGACGATGGCGAAGAGCCTGGGGAGGAGCCGGAGGAAGAACCCGGCGACGAACCGGAGGAAGAGCCGGAAGAGGACCCGGACGTCGAGGAACCGGGGGAGGAGCCTGGCGACGAGCCCGAGGAGGGCGATGAGGCCGAGGGCGACGAAACCGAGGAAGGCGACGAATCCGACGAAGGCGACATGGACGTGACCGAAGAGGACGAGGGGTTTGTCAGCCTGGAGGCGGCCGAGGAACTGCACGGAAAGACCGTCGGCCAGGCCCGCTCCCAGGCGGCCCGGGCCGCCGCAGCCGCGCGCAAGGCCCTGAAGCAGAAGAACCGCTGACCGATCAAGGCCGGCGAACCGGCCCGATCATCGGGAACGGGCGCCGCCAGGTACAGGAAAACCACCAGCCGGGCAGAAGGCCCGGACAGAAAGCCGGGGAGGGTCGAAGGGCGTCCCCCCCGGCTTTCTTCAGTGCTCCCGGCCTTCATACGGACGCCGACCAATTGAAGGACCGCCTCAAGGGTCCATGCCGTCCAGGATGACCTGGCGGATGGAATCCAGGGTCATGGCCCCGATCTCGACCATGCGGCAGTTGTAGTCGATGGCCCTGGCGTCGGGCGGGTAGCCCAGTAGGGACTCGAACAGCGCGATGAAGTCCCGGCGGGTGGCTTCGGGATCGAATCCGGGGATGCGATGGGCTTCGATCCAGGCCCGGTGCTCCCGGACCAGGATGTCCAGGGCGGTGGCCGGATCCCGGGACCAGTAGGGGTTGGCCAGCCACTGGCGGATGCAAACCTCCTCCGGGATGACGTAAAAGACCCGCTCGTAGGACTCGACGATCAGGGCCCGCCGCTCGGCCTCCGATAACACCGCCTTCGGCATGCCGTCCAGGATGGCCTGGCGGATGGAATCCAGGGTCATGGCCCCGATCTCGACCATGCGGCAGTTGTAGTCGACGGCCCTGGCGTCGGGCGGGTAGCCCAGGAGGGACTCGAACAACGCGATGAAGTCCCGGCGGGTAGCCTCGGGATCGAATCCGGGGATGCGATGGGCCTCGATCCAGGCCCGGTGCTCCCGGACCAGGATGTCCAGGGCGGTGGCGGGATCCCGGGACCAGTAGGGGTTTTCCAGCCACTGGCGGATGCAGGTTTCCTCCGGGATGACGTAAAAGACCCGCTCGTAGGACTCGATAATCAGGGCCCTGCGCTCGACCTCGGACAGGGGTATCGGCGTGGGGGTGGCCGGCGTGGGGGTCGTCGGAGTGGGGATGGCCTGGACGGGCGGGACCGACGGGACGGGGCCGATGCGGAACTGGAAGGTGGCGCCCCAGCCCGTCTCATGACCCGTGGAGCGGTCGATGGCGTTCACGTTGAAGTTGTACAGGCCATCCGCCAGGGTGCCGCCATACCGCCAGCGGGTCTCGGAAATCCATCCGCTGTCCACCGGCGTCGGGCAATCGTAGAGCGAGACCCGGTACTCGACCCGCCCGCCGGTCGGCGCCAGAAAGACAGTCCAGGCCAGGGTCGGGACGGTACCGGAGGGGAAGACGGACTGGTTCGCCGGTTCCAGGGGCAGGGAGTGGGTGGCGGATGGATCGGGCTGGGGCGCCGATGTCGGCTGGGGCGCCGATGTGGGTTGGGAACCGGACGGCGGGGGAACAGGCGGCGCCTGTGTCGGGGATGGGGCCGATCCGCCGGTGTCCACTGTCGCCGGGGTCGGGATCAACAGGCTGTCCTGGGGCTGTTCGGGATCGAACCAGGCTCCGTCGCCCTCTCCGGAGCTCTCTCCGGAGAAATGGACGACACCCCCGTTCCAGTCGATGAGATCGGCCCCGACGGCCAGCCGCAGCAGGATCGCCACCGCGGCGGCCAGGGCCAGTGTGACAAGGATCCGGTTTCGCAGGCCAGGGTGTTTCATGGGGAGGCCTCCTTCTTCTTTTCGTCACCAGACGGTGAACGGACGAGTGGCGGATGTCCAGGAACCGGTGGCCGTCACCATGCGCACATAGATGCGATACCGCCCGGCCGGGAGGTTCCGGTACACGCCGTCGAGATAGGACCGGCCGTCGAAGGACCAGGTAAAGGACAGGGCGTTGACGACCCGGCCGGCCAGGAAGGTCCGGACGATCCGGTTGGACGCATCCAGGATCACGATGTCGCTGCGGACGTTCCGGAGATTGGTCCCGATGCGGATGGTCATCCAGGTTCCGGACCGGAGGGTATCGGGCGCGAGGATCGAGAGGGTCGGCGGCCGGAACACGACCCGGTAGAACACGGAGGAGGCGACCGGCACCCTGCGCTCGAAGGCGGCCTGGCCGCTCCATTTCCAGTTCTGCTCCACCAGGACGGCGTCCCCGCCCTCGACCCGCTTGACGATGGCGGAGTGGGGACGGCCGCTGTCGAAGTAGAGATCGCCGGTTCGGGGGGTCGCGGTCCGGACCAGGGCGGCGTTGCCGGAGAGGACCGTGGGCGTTCCGTACCGGACGAGGCCGGCGACAGTGACGTTGTAGAGGTCCTGGTAGAACCGCTTGCAGTAGGCCGCGCAGCTGTAGAAAGGATCCGTGTCGGCATAGGCCTGGGTGTAGTAGGTGCCGATTCCGAACAGGGAATCGACCGGTTGGGCCGAGGTGGGGATCGGCACCCAGGCGGCGGAGACGAAGACGGGGGCCAGGAGCAGGACCAACAGGCAGCAGAGGGTTCGGACCAGGAGCGGGAGGGGTCGACGATCGGTGTTCATGATGGTTCCTCCTTTCGTGGGCCGGACCCCTCGTCCGACCCTGCCCTCAGGGTATCCGGCGGACCACGGCCCGGTTCATTTTTCCGGAATCTTTCGGAACAGAATGCTATCATGAGGACGATACGGGACACGGAAAGGGTGGTGGCGGGCATGCCGGGACGACTGGTGCCGCAGCATCTGTACGAGGAAGACATCCCCTGCTGGCAGCTCGTTGTCCAGGGGCCGGACGGACCGGAGGTGTTCGGTCGGGACAGCGAGTGGGTCCTGGACGGCGGCCGCTTCGGATGCATCCGTCCCTATGCCGTGGTCCAGTCAGCGGAGGGCGCATCGCCGAAGACCGTCTGGAGCCAGCCGGTCTGGTGCGAGGGACCGAAACGGCATGCACCCGGGTCGAAAGGCGACGGCGAGTTCGTGGCAGGATCCATCTTTATCCCGTACCTGCGGGATGCCGACGGCCGGATCGCGGTCGGCTTCATGCGGCAGTTTCGCCCCCTGGTAGATCCTGATAAAGATCCGGACGCCGTGACGTATGCCGACATCGTGCCGGGACGGGAACGGGGCAGCTGGATGCTCCAGTTCCCGAGGGGGTTCGGCCAGTTGACGGCCCTGCCGGAGTCGATGGGGGAAGGAGACGCCCTGCGGCCCCAGATGGAGGCCATGACAAACGAATATAAGCACATATTCAGAGTTCAGGAACCCCTCGGTCGAATCAATGCCAACTCCGCCCTGTTCATCGGGTTCATCCAGGTGATCGCGGTCAAGGTGGCCCCGGAGATCTTCAGCGAGACGTTTGCCGGATGGGGATGGCGGCCGCCGGCCGAGGACCCTGGCCAGCTGATCCGGGCCGAGCGCGGCTTCGTCTACCTCGACGAGGTCCAGGAGGTTTTGCGAGGCGAGGGGGTGCTGTGCGGGCTGACCCTGGCTGCGCTGTCGCTGCTGGGGTTTCATGTAGCCCGGCAGCGCTCCGGCCACCCGGCACGGCCGGAGGCGCCGGGCGTGGCCGGTCCGGAGGTTCCGGATTCGGACCCGACTCCCTTTCCGACTCTCCTGGCCCGGCTCATGCGGATGAACGGGCTGGATGCTCGCTCCCTGGCCAGGGCGCTCTGGTACGATTCCTGCCGGTCGGGAGCCCTCCGGAACGATCCGGCCGCCCGGTGCCGCCAGTACCTCCTGCAGCACTTCGAGGAAACGGCCGACGCCAACCGGAACGATCCGGCCCACGCCGCCCGCCGGATCCAGGGACTGGCCGACCGCCTGTTCGGCTACATGATGGAACAGGAACCCTATTTCGATCCGAACCGGGAGGAACGCATCGAATCCATGGCTCGCAGCGTCGACAACTGGCTTAAGGGAAGGAACGCACCCAAGGGCGAATCCCTGCGGTTCCTGGCCCGGGTGCTCTGCGGACTCGACGATCCTTTCCCGATCGAACAGGCGTTGAATCGATCCATCGGCCCCGGGAAGGAAAAAAAGCGGAAACGCAGCGTCCCGCGGCAGGCGTCCGGTACCATGGAACCATCCGAACCGGAGGAGGGCCGCCCATGAAAGACCGATACAGGGAATGGATCGCAAAAAAACCAGGCTGGTTCCGGAATCCGGATGGACCGGTGGGGATCCATATCGCGACGGATCCCGACGAGATCGCGACGATCCGGGAAGAGATGCGGCGGCGCCTGGCGAGCCGGGGTATTTCGGCCCGCCGGGCGGACGCCTGGACCCGGATCGGCATCGTGTACGAGGATCCGTACCTCTGCCTCGTCCGGGACGCAGTCCGGTTCGAGCCAGGCCACGTGCCGGGCACCTACATCCGGCAGATGCCGACCGGAGACGGACCCGGCGGCGTGGTGGTCCTGCCCCTCGTCGGGGACGACATCCTGCTGGTCCGGATCTTCCGCCACGCCCTGCGGGATTTCTCTCTCGAGTTTCCGCGCGGGTTCTGCGAGCGCCCGCCCCGGGGGATGGATCCGGATGCGGCCATCGAGTGGAACGCCCGGCGGGAACTTGCAGAGGAAACAGGCGCCGAGGCCGAGACCATCGAACACCTGGGGACCTGCCATACGGATACGTCCTTCAGCGGCTCCGGCGTCGCGTTCTGCGCCGCCCGCATCCTGTCCTTTGGAGAGCCCCAGGTCTCCGAGGGGATCGACCAGGTCGTCCGGATCTCCCGTCCGGAGATGGAGCGACGAATCGCCGAAAACGGCATTGTGGACGGGCTGACCCTGATGGCCTATGCCAAGGCGAAAAGCCGGGGCATCCTGTAATGGAGATAAACGCATGACAACGGACGACCTCGTGAGGGAAGCCGCCCCGGATCCGGCCGGACAGTGGGCCCTGCTTCGGGACGTGCTGGACGGGATCCTGCCGGCCGACGGGAGCCGGATCCTCCTGTCCCAGGTGGGCATCCACCTTGGGAAAAGGGGCTTCGTCCTGGCGGCAACCGGGCATGCAAAGCTGAAAGACGCCCTGGTGGAAGTGACCGACCTGTGTGAACTGATCCCGGACCCGGCCATTCCGGCCCGGATCGCGGTGCGGCGAAGGTCTGCCATCGCGTCGCCTGTTGCGTTGTCCGATGCATCATCCGTCGCATCGCCCGTCCCGGCGCCTCCCGCATCCGCAGCACCAAAGGCGCAACTGGATCCGGATCCCGAACTGGGAAGGTTCGCCTTTATCCCACCCTCCTCGGTGGAACATCCAGGCATTTTCGAGTGGATGGACCGAATGTATTCGCCCAAAGACCGGATTCCCGAACTTGCGGACCAGCGGCTGATGCAGGTCTACCTGGCGGAATCCTGGCGGAAGGCCGTGCGATCGGGCGCAGTCTTCGCTTCGCCGGACTGCGTCGCCTTCGACACGGGACTCGTCGCCACAAGCGGAGAGCCGATCCTGGCTGTTTTCGAGCCTAACCGGATCCCCGACCGACAGCCCTGGATCCTCCACAAAATCCTGACACCAAGCCGATTCGAAAGGACCTACGGGATTGATCCGCACTTCGTACCCGCTGCGGGCGATGAAACGGCCCGTAAACTCCTTGCTTCGATCCAGGGCGCCGCGAATCCTGCCCAGGAACCGAGGCCCCTCCTGCCCGAACGGTTCGAGCACTTCGCCGTCCACCCGAATTTCTTCGGGTGCATGGCCCGCCTGGAATCCCAGGCCCTGCCCGAGTCCTGGACCTTTCCGGAAGGTGCAGGCGGACCGCGCAGTATACTCAGGAATTTCCTGATCTATACCTACCAGAGGCTCCGGTATGAGGGGAAGATCGTAATATCGGAGAATCGGGACCTGGCTGTCTTCCACACGGGTCTCGCCGGAAGACGGCTCATGCGGCCTATCTATGCCTGCTATGAACCGAACCCGGACCGGTCCCCGGACGCGCCGCCATGGCGACTGACGGATTTTATCGAGGAAGGAACGGGTCCCATGGGCCGCCGCATCGCAACCGAACTGCCCGAAAAGCCCCGGAGGGCCGCCTATTTCCAGTCCGCCGAGGAGTTGGTCCTTCTTCTCCCCCCGGAACGGGACCCGGATATCACCATTCGGTATGAGCACATCGTCGGGGAGCGCCTCGACCGGCTCCCGGCAGCATACCTGCAGGAGCGGCTGCATACCCGTCCCGACCTCCTGGCGATGATCGCCGAGAACCGAAACCGGAGCGAGGACGAGAGAAACCGGATTTACCTGTCCATCGGGAACACTGTATTTGACGACATGAACCTGGCCCTGAAGATCACAGAGGACCTGGACAAGGCCGTGAGTCGGGCGCTCCGAAACTTGCGGTGGAATTTCCGTACGGCGGTGCCGTTCTACTACCCAACCCAGGCACGCATGAATTTTCTCCTGCCCCTGGCCCTGGTCGATGTCCAGACGCCGGATCTTGCCTTGGTCGTCGAGATGACCGCCAGCGGCAACCTGCTGGCCCCCACCGTCTTTACCATGGAAATGGCGTATACGTGTGCCCGGCTGGTCAATCGGCCGGAAAGCGACTGGCTCCGACCGGAGAAGAAGCCAATCAGCGGGGAGGGCGCAGTCTCTTGAAACCGGACATTCGGCGGCAGGTCGCGATTGGCGTCGTCGGCACCCTGGTGTCCCTTCTGGCAGGTGGACTCTTCCTGGCGTTTTTCCTCGAGAGCCTGACACCCTGGATCACGATGCCGACCCTGGCTCTCCTGGTGGGGGCGGTCTTCGGCTTCCTGTTTTTCATTTTCGGCGGATGGAGCGGCTTCCGGTCCGGTGCGGGGATCGGCGCCGGATTCGTGGCCGCACTATCGGTTTTCCAAATCGCGATGCGGGATCTGCCCTCCGCCTGGCTGGGCGTCCTGTTCGTTACGGGAGCTGTCCTGGTCTTCGGCCTGCCCCTGGTGCGCGAGTACCGGCGGGACCGACGGGGCCGTGATCGGCAGGGCCGGGGCCGGCGACAGGCAGGCGAGTCGGCCGGTCGGCCAGCCGGGTGGCTCGGGGGCCGCGAGCGGCGGCAGGCGGAGAAGGAAGCGAAAGAGGAGGAAGCAGCACGCCTCCTCCAGGCCCAGGTCGACGAATGGAAGGCGGCCATCGGGTTCGGGGAGCGGTCCCTCCTGCTCATGGCGCCCACGGGCGGCTTCTACCAGCTGGTTCGGGCTGCCGACGGGCTGCGGTTCATCCGGGTCGGCGGCGAACTGGCCGGCCTCGATCCGGACCGATTCCTGCCCATGGTCCCGCCGGACGCGCCGGATGCACAGGGCACACAGGACGCACCGGACGCGCCGGACGCGAAGCAGGACTTCCGGATCCCCTACGCCGACCTGGACCGGATCCTGGTCCGGCATGGCCCGGTCCGGAACCAGGTCCACGACAACAGCGGCCACGTGACATTCAGGACAGGCTCGAAGACCCGGCGATTCCTGCTCCTGGACACGATCTCCCCGAGAGCGGCCGAGGGATTCTTCGCGCGGCTCCCGCTGGAAATCCGAACCCGCCGGCAGGACGCGGCCGCATCGGAGCCGGAGCTGCGTCGGACGGAGGCGGACGACCCCCGGCTCCTGCCCAGGCTGAAGGCCGCGGTCCTGGCCATGACCCTGGCCGCCATCCTGGCCGCCGCCCTGTTCGTCTTCCTGCCGCTTTTCGACCTGCGGGATCCCCAGCCGGCCTATCGCGTGCTCTCGGCTCTCTGCATTCTGCTCCCCCTGGCGTCCCTGGGCCTTTACATCCGGTACGACGGGCGGATCGTCCTGGGGGACCGGGACGACCGGGACGGAACCCGGGACGCGACATTCATGGCCCGGCAGGTCGGCATCCAGCTTCCCTTCCTCCTGCCTGGCCTGGCCCTGGGATTCCGGACGCTCCGGGATTTCACCCTCCTCGACTGGCTGCCCCTGCTGGCCTGGAGCGCGGCCCTGCTGGCCATTCTCCTGGCCCTGGTCCTGGCCTGGACGACGGAATACCGGCGCCACTGGAGCGTCCTGGTCCTCTTCCTGTTCGTCGCCCTGTTTTTCGTCCCATCGGCCCTGGTCCAGGTCAATTGCCTG
>JAKPNJ010000162.1 GCA_029548445.1 Bacillota bacterium
CGAACGATCAATTTCACATTCTTCGAGGCCCACATCGAATCCGGTTCCATTTCCCCAACGGTTCACAAAGACGTTCGATGGGTACCATGTCAAGAGCTACATCAGTACCCCTTTTGCCCAGCGGATGTTGAGATTGTGAAGAAGTTGTCTGTGCGGGAATAGAAGCAGATGTTTACGTTTGTTCGCTGCCCTTCCCCACAATCACGCTCAGCCAGCGCTCGTGTTCGCGGCCGGGGCGGACGTCGCCGGTGATGTATAGGTCCAGGAGGGACAGGGCGGGGATGTGGCGGAGCAGGTCGGCGAACGAGGCTTCCGTGTAGCAGGTAAAGGTTCGGCCTTCTTTGGTGTAGTCCTGGTCGCCGTACTTGTAGGAGAGGAAGAAGACGCCGCCGTCCGTGAGCAGGGACGCGAGGCGACCCAGGACTGCTGCCATCTCCGGTTTCCGGACGTGGAGCAGCGACGCGCATGCCCATATGCCGTCGAAAGGTTCGTCGTAGGCGACATCCTCGAAACGGGCCAGGCGGACGGGGAGGCCGGTCAGGTCGGCGCATCGCCGGACCATTTCGCGGGAGGCGTCGAAGGCTTCGACCTGGTATCCCTGGCGGAGGAAGTGCAGGCTGTCCCGTCCCGATCCGCAGCCGGCGTCCAGGACCCGGCCGCCAGGCGGAAGATGGCGCTCGAACCGCGGATAATGGGCCCCCATGTCCGCTTCCACGGTGTCATGGATGTATCGGTCCGCGTTCCGGTTGTAGTATTCGATCGATTCGTCCGTCATCGTGCGAGGCTCCGGATCAGGCTGCGGTAGAAGGGGTCGATGTCCGGCCGGTAGCCGGGGATGCCGGCCCATGTAACGCGAATGGCGCTTCGGATCCGATCGTAGGTCGCGTCCATGAAACGGAGGCGGGCTGTCGGGGTGGGGCCGAGGGTGCGGACCAATTCGTCCTTGATCGGATGGTTGCTTGCGATGAAATGCTCGTTCCGTACGATCAGTTTATCGATATAGGCTCGATCCGGCAACGCGTCGCTTTTCTGCTGGTTGCAGACTGCGTGGGCCAGCACGAGGTTCCATACATCGTCATGCTGGAGGACCTGCCGCGGCAGCACATGATCCACATGGCACTCCAGACCCTCCATGGGTTCCCCGCAATAGAAACAGATCCCCTTCTGGTAGCCGTTCAGGACGGGGATCATCCCGGTCACGTCGGTCCGAGGATACCCGCCCTGGAGGTAGAATTTCCGGATGTCGTTGACCAGCTCCAGGTTGTCCCGGCGGATCAGGAAGGCGGCCTCCAGGAGGTCCCACCGGGAATCCACCTCATCTCGCAGGTTCCCGGCCTGGGGGCTTTCGAACACGAGGAAGGCCGCGTCGGTCAGGATCAGGCCCTCCCGGTCCTGCTCGTAGAACCGGACAGGGACGGGTTCGTCGAGAACCGTGTGGAAACGCGGGACGACGTCGACGAAAGCGTTTTGTTCCACGAAGTCGATGGCTTGGGATTCGGTTACCTGGCCCAAGCGAAAGCGGCTCACGATGGTTTCCATCCGGGTCAGCCGCGACGGATTGCTGAGCTGGGGCATGCCCTTCTGAAGCCGATCCAGATACAGGGCGAAGAAGGCCGCGGCAAGCTCATGCATCGTGACCCGGGTCTTCCCGTCTGCCACGAACCCATGGAGGCACCTGGCCAGCGCGATCTTGTAGGTCGCGACGTTCAGGCCATATAGAACAATCGCCCTCCAGTAGTCCACTGGAGGAAACTCAGGAACCAACGCGACACCACCCGTCAAATCAACTCAAGTCAAATCAAATGAATGGGAGGGTCTGTCACGACGAGTATATCATGCCGGGTTGACGCGATTTGTGCAATTGGGGCAGCGCGGCCAGCAGCGGCCCGGCGCGGGGCAGCGAGGCCTGCAGCGGCCCGGCGCTCCCTCTTCCCTACCCCTTGACGGCGCCGATCAGGAGCCCCTTGGTGAAGTGCTTCTGGAGGTACGGATAGATGACCATGATGGGGATCGTGGCGATGAAGATCTGGGCACACTTGACCGTCCGCTCGTTGACGAACTGGATCAGCTTCCATTGTTCGGGATCCCGCGCCATCTGGTTGATGTCGAAGGGGCGCGTCAGGATCGACTGCAGATAGCTCTGCAGGGGTTGTCGGTTGACGTTGCCGATGAAGAGCAGGCCGTCGAACCAGGAGTTCCAGTGCATGATGAAACAAAGTAGAACGATGGTCGCGATGGCGGCGGTCGACAGGGGAACGTAGATCCGGAACAGGGTGGCGAAGTGTCCGGCGCCGTCGATCTCGGCGGCCTCCCGCAGTTCTTTCGGAATCTGGCGGAAGAAGTTCAGCATGATGATCACATAGTAGACCGGCACCGCGATGGGGAGGATCAGGACCCAGAAGCGGTCGACGAGGCCGACGGCCTGGACGGTCAGGTAGTAGGGGATCAGCCCTCCATAGAACAGCATCGAGAAGAGGAAGTACCAGGAGAAGAAGGAGCGCTGCCGGAACTCCTTCCGGGTCTTGCTCAGGGGATAGGCCGTGAGGATCACAAGAAGGAGGTTCAGCGGCACGCCGGCGGCGACCCGCAGGAGCGCGACCACCAGCGTATTCCAGAAGACCTTGTTCTGCATGACGAAGCGATAGGCGCTGACCGTAAAGTCCACCGGCCAGAGCCCGACTTTACCCGTCGAGGCCGCGTACCCGGTACT
Organism: Bacillota bacterium; assembly: GCA_029548445.1. Lineage (GTDB taxonomy): Bacteria > Bacillota > Clostridia > Saccharofermentanales > UBA5734 > JAKPNJ01. The sequence goes on from JAKPNJ010000162.1 coordinate 2,711, forward strand.
GAAGGAAACCGCCAGGATATTGACCAGCGGCAGCAGGCTCAGGAGTGCGAGACAGCCCAGGAACGCATGATTGAAAAAGGAGAACGAGGCTTCCGGAAGGGATCGTTTCATGGCCCGCCTCCTCCTAGAATACCTTGTAATCGGCAAACCGATAGGCGAGATAGTAGCCGGTCGAAATCATGACGAACGAGACCCCCGACTTGAACAGGCCGATGGCGGTGGCCAGGGAGTATTGGGCGCCGCCGGTGGTCGACCCGATGGACATCCGGAAGACCAGCGTATCGATGATGTCCCCGGTCGAGTAGACGACGGGACTCACGAGGTTGTAGACCTGCTCGAAGCCCGCGTTGAGGATGGATCCCATGGCCAGGACCGCCGTCAGCATGACGATGGGCAGGATGCCGGGCATCGTGATGCTCCAGGCGCATCGCAGCCGGCCGGCCCCGTCCATCCCCGCCGACTCATACAGGTCCTGGGGCAGCTGGGTGATGGCGGCCATGTACAGGATGGTGTTGAAGCCGTAATTTTTCCAGACATCCGAAAAGATGATGGTCCAGGGGAACACCGATGCGGTACCCAGGAAATAGATCGGCTGGATGCCCAGCCATCCGAGGAATGAATTGACGATCCCGGTGGAGGGGGACAGGATGTCGAACAGGATGCCGCTCAGGATGACCCAGGAGATGAAGTAGGGAAAGTAGATGATGGTCTGGACCGTCCGCTTGTACCAGGAACGGCGCACTTCGTTGAGCAGCAGCGAGACGGTCAGGGGGACCAGGATGCCGAGGAGGATCTTGAAAAACGAGATGTAGACCGTGTTGAAGATGACCTGTCCGGTGTTGCGCAGGGAGAACACATAGGCGAAGTTCTTGAGCCCGACCCACTCCTGGGGGCCGAACAGGCCCTTGGCGGGCACGAACCGCTGGAAGGCGATGACGATGCCGGCCATGGGAATGTAGGAGAACACGAAGAGGATGGCGACCGCAGGCGCCAGCATGACGAAGAGCGGCCAGTTTTTCCTGATATTGAGCCACCTGCCTGTCATGGCACATCCTCCCTGGGCGGAATCGGGTCACAGGGCCTCGCCGGTGACCGCAGGCCGGCTCGAAGGCCAGCGCTGCGACCACCGACGAACCCCATGCCGATCAGCCGGTCATGGCTGCTGGGTGTCGAACCAGGTGTTGATTTCCGCCGTGACCTCGTCGCCGCCGGCCGCCTTCCATTCCGTCACAAAGGTGTCAAAGGCCTCGATGGGGGACTCGCCCGAAATGATCCTGGAGAAGGCCTCCATCTCCATGGCGGACAGGGTGCCCCATTTCAGGGACATGGCTTCGCCGGGAGGCGCCAGGTTGCGGTCGGGCTGGATCAGGTCCCCGTCCCGGTTGACGGTCATGACCGTCGTCAGGGCGGTATAGACCCGCTCCCACATCCAGGATGCGATGTCGCCGTTCTTGTACTTCAGGACATCCTGGTAGCTTTGGCGCCCGATGGGCGGGATCTGGTCTTCCGTGATCTCGCCGTCGAAGCAGCGCTTGGCTTCCAGGATGTTGTCCAGATTCGCCCAGGGCATGTAGGACATGATGGGCGTGCTGCTGTAGATGGACGTGAACTCCGGCCCGTTGATCATCTTCTCATAGCGGGCCTGGTCGGGAGAGAAGTAGAATTCCCGGTACCAGAAGTTCATGAGCTTGATGACCGCCTCGGGATGGGCGCAATCCTTGCGGACCACATAGTAGCCGGAGGTCGGGGAGGCCTGCTGGGTCTTGGCGTTCCCGTCCGGGCCCAGCAGCGGGAAGGGCTTGAACTGGGCCTTGTCGTTGTTGTTGACAATGGGCTGGAGCGGCGAGATGGAAATGTAGTAGGGTCCGTAGACGATGCCGTACTTGCCCGATGTCAGGGGATCATAGGTCGCCCAGTAGTCCTTGGTGATGAACTCGGGATCGATGGCGCCCGCGTCATACAGCTCCCGCAGCCGGCCCAGGGCATTTTTGGTATTCTCGGTGATGGAGCCATACACCAGGTCCCCATGGTCATTCTCCGTCCAGATCATGGGGTAGGAGCCGAGGCTGTTCATGAATCCCAGGGCCCACATGAGGCCGCCGCTGGTATTGCCGTTGACCGGGATGCCGAAGGTGTCGTTCACCTGGTTGCCGTCGGGATCCTGGGTGGCGAAGGCCTTGGCGATGGCGATGACGTCCTCGATGGTCTCGGGCTCCTCCAGGTCGAGAGCCTCGAGCCAATCCGTCCGGACCCAGAGCATGGGGCCGAATTCCTTGGACGCAATGATCGGGAGGCCCATCAGGGCGCCATCCCGGGTCGCGGAGGCGATCACCGCCTGGCCCGCGTCGTCCATGGCCGACTTGAACGCGTCCGATGCATAGGCGTCGTAGGCGCCCGTCAGGTCGGCCAGGAGGCCGGCGGAACCCAATTCGTTGAACTGGGCCGACGAGCACATGAAGAAGTCGGGGAAGTCGCCGGAGGTGATCATGGCATTGATCCGGGTCGACAGCTGGCTTGCGTCGACGACCCAGTCGTACTTGACCTCGATGCCCAGTTCTTCCCTGATCGTGGTGATCCAGACGTTGTTCTCCACGTCCTGGCCTTCGGGGTACTTGACGACGGCCGGATTCGGGATATCCCGAACCGATGTGATCGTAATGGCCGGTTCGTACTTGCCGAACGGATCGGCCGGCTCGGCGGTCGGGACCGGGGTCGGGGTCGTTCCGGGACCCTGGGTCGGCGTACTCGTCGGGGCGCTGCAGGAAACCAGGAGAAGCCCCGCCATGAGACACACAATGACCAGCCGGATGGGCAGGCACGCCTTTTTCATCTCCATTCTCCCTTCATCGACCATGCGGCATCAGTGGACGGCCTTGCCGGACAGACGCTTCCCGGCAAGCACGATGGCGGCCATGGCCGCGAGGATCAGGAAGGCCGGCACAAGGCGGTCGGAACCGTCGCCGGTAGGCGGATTCTCTGTCGGCACCGGGGTCGGCGTGGCCTCGCCTTCGCCTTCGCCCTCGCCGGAGAAGTCGATCACGTCATAGGCCTCGTAGTTCGCCTCGACACCCTCTCCAAAGGCGAAGAGCGAGATGCTGTCGAACTTCATGGATTTCCCGACCCGGGTTTCGTCGCACGGAATGCCCAGGACGATGCTGAGGATGTTCTGCAGGTCGAAGGTGCCGTTGTATTTCCCCAGCAGTTCGACACAGGCCATGCTGCTGAAGGGCACGCGGACCCATCCCTGGAAATCGGTTCCCAGGCGAATCAGCATGTCCTGCTCGATGATGAGCCGTTTCCAGCCCGCTTCGGTTTCCACGATAACCGGGAGTCCCGCCTTGACGGCATAGCGCTCATACTGGCCGTCCGCGAGAACGCCGTCGTTGCTGTCCTGTTCGTAGGCCTGGATCGAGAAGTCCGTCAGGCTCTCCGACGTGCCGAAGCCGGTCAGGTCGACCCACACCCAGAGCTCGTCGAACGCGGACCAGTCGGAGGGCGGGTTGGAGAACTTGAGGAGGTTCAGGATCGGATTGACATAGCTGTAGGTGGGAACGTCCTTGGCCGTGAATTGGGCGTACTGGCCGGCCTGTCCGGCCCCATCCCCCATGACGACCAGGTCGTAGATCCCCCCGGCGTTGCCATCCACAACGAACTGGACCGGGTCGGTGGCCGGCACGCCGAGGTGCTGGCCGGCTTCGAAGGGCTCCAGGCCCCAGATCACCCAGTAATCGCCCACCGGATCGGTGCTTTCGATGGTGGCGGTATCAATTTCGGGGAAGGGCGGCGTCGGGGTGGGCGGCGCGCCCGGGACGAAGAACCCGATGGAGTCCAGCAGGGTGACCTTGTCCTGGTAGAAGGCCGCGTTCTGCAGCAGCGGCACAACGGAGACAATGCGGCTGAAATCGACGGTTCCGGCAAAGCCGGAAAGCGGCAGCCGAACCCAGCCGGTAAACTGGTTGGGCAGGACAAAGGCCCCGTAGGCACCTGCGGCCGCGCTCCAGTCCGTTGCGCCATCCGCCCTGAAGTAGATCGGCATGCTGTCCGGGATGGAGGTCTGGTTGCCGTCGGCGTCCACGAGGTTCACGCTGTAGACGATGGCGCCATACTGTCCGTCAAATTCGAAGGAGACCCAGGTCCAGACTTCCGTGGCGGCGGACCAGTCCTGGAGCCCCGCATCCAGCACATTGATTTTGGGCGAGGCGCCGAAGGGCGCGTCGGCGATGGGATGGAATTTTGCGTATTGGCCGTCTTCCCCGGCTCCGGCCGCTTCGACGGTCATGTGGTAGTTCGTGCCGGCATTGGCATCCGTCACCTGGCCGAGGGTGTCCGGCAGCGAGCCGCCGGCTTCGCCCAGGGTCGTGCCCACCGGCGAGGACTCGAAGTCGACGGCCAGGAACAGCTGGCCTTCCACCGGGTCGGTCATGGGCCGGCCGGCTGTCGCCCCGGAGACCACCAGGATCCCAAGGACGAGAGACAGCGTCGCCAGCAGGGCCAGGGTCTTTTTCATTCGGTTCATCGTGTTCCTCCTTCTGTTTCATGGGTGCGGATGGGGTCCGTTGCGGCTGGGGTTACTTGCCCTTCTTTCGGACAAGCAGGAGTGCGGCGGTACCGCCGGCCAGGAGAACGGCCGCCACAACAGCGAGGAGAATGATCGCCGTGTTGTTGGGCCGCGTGTCCTGTTGGCCCCCGGTCGGCGTTGCACCGGGGGTTGCGGCCTGCTCGGTCGGGGAGGCGGTCGGCGATCCCTCGCCAGGGGTCGTCGCGGCGGAAGTGGGAGAGGCTTCCGGTGCCTGGGTGGGGGTAGGCGTCCCGGTGGCATCGGGCGGGCTTGTCGGCGTCGGGGTGGCGGCTGTCGTCGCCGTCGGGTCGCCGGATGGGGTGGGGGTCGGGCCGCTTGTCGGCTCCTCGGTCGGCGAGCCGGCCTCGGCAAACAGCGCGATGGAATCGATCTTCATGGACGAACCGACTCTCGATTCGTCGCAGGGGATGCCCAGGACGACGCTGATGACCTCTTCCTTGTCAAACACGCAGTTGTAGGCTCCCAGCAGGGCCACCACGTCCATGCTGGAGAACGGCACCCGGACCCACCCCTTGTAGTCCTTGGGCAGGGGCGTGATCATGTGCTTTTTCGTGACCAGCTCTTTCCAGCCGGTCCCCTCCTGGAGGTAGTAGATCCCGTCGGTCATGATGGCCCAGCGCTCGAATTTTCCCTCGACAGGACTGCCGTCCTTGTAATCCCGTTCATACGCCTGGATCGAGAAATCCGTCCCGTCTTCCTGGGGGCCGAATCCTGCCAGGTCGACCCAGACCCAAAGTTCGGAGTAGGCCTTCCAGTCCGAGGGCGGGCTGTCGAGCTTGGTGAAGTCCAGGATCGGGTTGACATAGGAGAAGGCCGGCACACTGAGGACCTTGATCTCCCCGTACTTGCCGGACTGGCCCCCGGTTCCTTCCCGGATGGTCCATTCATAGGCGCTGCCCGCGAGATTGTCCGCCACATATTTCTTCGTATCCGAGTCGGGCTCGCCCATTCTCATGCCGGTCGCGAAGGCATCCATCCCCCAGATCACGGTCAGGGTGCCTTCCGGGTCCGGCCAGGTCGTTTCCTGGGAACCATGGGCGGAACCGCCCATCATCCCCAGGAGGAAGACCGGCAACAGCAGCGCAGCGATACGTCTCGTTCGTTTCATGCGTCTCCTCCTTCTGCAGGCTTTTCTGGTTGACGGACCGTATCCAGTGTCGCAGGCCCCTCCATCCGTTCGGATCGCCCCCTCCCTTCCCGTTTGGCTGCCGCTCCGAAATGTCGTCTCCATTCTGTCCGGAGACTGAACACACAGGGCAGCGGCCGGATGGCGCTGTCGCCGACGAAGGACGGGCGCTGGTCGAACAGGCCGTCCATTTTCTCCTGCCAGGCCGCGTTGGCGGCAGATGGCAGCAATCGTTCCAGGAACCTGGCCAGGCTCCGGCATTCGTAGACGATCAGGCAGTCGTCGCCATCCAGGAAAATGGCCAGTTCCCTGGCGCCCGCCTGGCGGAGCGCGGCCACCTGTTCGGACGGCACCTGCCGGTGGGCCTCGACGTAGTCGCCGACGCGCTCGGCCTTCAGCCTGTACCGGACGCAGTAGATCATGGCGCGCCTCCTGTCGCCGGGCAGGCTGTGGCGGCGGCCTGCAGCAGCTCCCGTGCCTCGTCGACGACCCGGGTCCCGGCCTCCGGGGCGAACCGGGAGGTCTGGAGCGTCCGGGTTTCATATCCGCCCGGCCGCAGGAACGCGGCCGGGGTGGGGAGATAGCCCAATTGGTCGTTGCAGAGCTCGACCAGGAACAGGGGACGGAACGGGGCCTGCTCCCGGATGTCCAGGGCCAGGCCGGCGAACATCTCGAAGGGATGGAACAGGAACGTTGCGCCCCCGAGACACAGGGCCGAGAGGGTGGCGGCGCCGTACCCGGGGTTCTCCCGCAGGGCCCGTCGCATCCGGCTCCGGTCGCTTTCCTCCTGCCGGATCCAGTCGGCGTGCCCGAGGTACTGCTCGAGGGAGAGGATGCCGGCTTCCGCCGCGGCCTGCGATGCCTCTGTCCCGTAGTCGGAGACCGGCGGGGACGAGGGCGGCGTCGCCCCTTCCTTCCGGCCCCCCCGGTCCGGCTCCAGGCGGGGCGGGACCGCCCGCAGGGGCAGGGTTCCGGTCCAGCTCCGGCTGACAATTCGGTCGTCGGGGCCGGTTCCGTCCTGCGGCGCGTCCGTCTCCGAGACCAGTTGCACCAGGGCGTCCGCCAGGGCCGCCCCCATCCGGGCGAGATGCGCCTCCCCGGTCTCGTTGGAGGCCGGGTTCATGGCGTCCACCGGGCACACATCGCCGCAGGCACCGTTCAGGAAGAGCAGCGGAACGTCCTGTCCCGCCAGGTCGTTGAACCGGGCTTCCGTTTCGCCGGGGAAGTCGGCCGACAGGCGGTCGTCCCGCCTGGACAGGACCTGGGGGTGGTTCGCGTAGTTGTACAGGACCCCCAGCAGCCGGTTGCGGGTATCCCGGATCGACAGGCACACCAGCGATGGATCCGGGATCCCCTCGGGGGCCAGGATGGCGGGGTCGTCCTTGAACGGATGGGTCTCGATGCGTCCCCCGTGCATGCGGATGCGCTCGCAGAAGGACCAGCCCGGGAACGGCCTGTGGGATGTCCGGAGACGGGCCTGTACGGCATGCCGCTGGGCATCCAGCAGGCAGTCCCCGATGGCGGCGGCCACCAGGCCGTTCAGGTCCTGTTCCTCCTCCGAGCCGAACAGCGGGGTCGTCAGGGGGCCGGAATGGGTGTGGGTGGCGCACAGATAGAGCTGGTCCGGATCCAGTCGGGACCGACCGGCGTCCCGGTCCTGCCGGACCCGGAACCGAACCTGGTCGGCCAGGCGCCGGTCGATGAACAGCAGGTCCACCGACACGATGGCGGCGGTGCGTCCGCCCGCCTCGAAGGTCGCGGCGCGGACACACAGGGGATCCCGGATCTCCCGGGCCCGTTTCCAGCCGGGATGGCCCCCCATGGGAATGCCCACCGGCGGATGGAAGGGTCGTTTCGACACACCGCAGATCATCGTCCGAATCCCCGATTTCCGGCTATCTCAGGAAGGCCTGCACATCCTGCGCCCGCAGCAGGCATTCGCAGGTCCACGACAGCAGCCAGGCCACATTGTCGCCCGGCGAGGGGAACGTCTTGCCGGTTGCCTCCAGGTATCCCGCTTCCGGCAGGTTCTCGCCCACATGGGCCAGGAGCCAGGACCAGGCGGCCCGGACCGGGGGACCAAATTCCTTTCGCTCCTGTTCGGTCATCAGGCCGGCCTTTTCGGTCCCGAGAACGACCAGGATGGCGGCGGCGGTCAGTCCGACCCAGCGGTCGTCACGGCCGGTCATGCCGATGGCCCCGTCCTCGAACTGGCATTCCCGGAAGATCCAGCGATTGCTGGCCATGACCCGGTCCCGCACCAGGTCACGCTCCGGGCCGTCTTCCAGGTACGGCAGGGCCGAGAGGAGAAAGTCCGCGCCGCCGTAAGCCGACCAGACCCAGCCCGCAGCACAGGCGGGGGTGTTGTCCATGTGCTCGAAGGCCGTATCCGGCCAGGGACCGATGACCCATGTGCCCAGGTCCCGGTTCCAGAGGCCCTGCATGGAGTCGGGCGCCACATCCCGCAGGTAGTACCCGCACAGGCCCCGGATGTCGGCCAGGATGTCCGGCCTGCGCGTCGCCTCGTACAGGCGGACGAGGCCGCGGCCCACGTGGCAGAGATCGTCGGAGAACCCGACATCCGGCTTGTCCTTCAGGGAGGCGAGCCCGGGCTTGTATCCGCAGAGGAACCAGCTGCCCAGGTCCGTCCGGAGCTGCCGCAACCACTTGAGGACCGTAAGCCCCCGGGCGGCGACTTCCAGGCAGCGGCCGGGATGGTCCCGGGCGACCAGGGCGGCGCTTTCCATGGCGATGCCGAACTTGTAGGCGATGCGCTCCGAGGTCGCCAGGTTCTCGACCAGGTCGAGGTAGTAATCGGCGTAGCGCCCGGACGCCTCGAGATAGGCCGCGTTCCGGGTGGCGGCGGACAGGCCGGACAGCGCCCGGGCCATGAAGGGAATCTCCATGTCGCGGAACAGCGGATGGTACTTGGGCGCGAGATAGGGGCAGCGGGCCCGGTCGATGCCGCCCCGGTCGTCCTGCCACGAAACGAATACGTCGCCGATGGAGCGGGCTGCGTCGAGGATCGGGTTCTGTGGATTCATCGGTTGCCTCCTGTCGAAGCCGTCGTCAGATGACGACCGCGGGAATGCCGAAATGGTCCGCCATGAGGACCAGGTGCTTTTTCCAATCTCCATAGGCAAGGCAGACATGATGGGCCACGCCCTCCCGGAGAATGGCCGACACGTATCCGACCACGTCGCCGGAAGCCGGCCGGAAATGGAACTGGGGGGCGAAGCAGGGCGCCGTGGGCAGGTCGACGCACTCTCCCTCGGAGATCAGCATCTTCCAGGTCCCGACTTCGTTGATGAGGCTGGCCAGGGTCACGCGGCCGGCCCTGGCGGTGTACTCGCAGGACATTCCGCTTCCCGTGAAGTCCCATTTTTCCGGAGACGGGGTCCAGCGGCAGCGGTCGAGGCCGGTGGCCATCCGGACCGGGTCCACGACCCCGTGGTGGGTCAGCAGGAGGGTGTCGTGGGTTTTGTCGAACGCGGTCCATTCCAGGAAGACCGGGAGACTGTCGGTCAGCTGGTGCAGGATGTATTTCATCACGAGGTTGGCGATGTCCCCTTCATGGGTGGTCATGACGCCGTCGGATTCGACGCAGTAGAAGGAGAAATCGGCGGAGGCCCGGGTCGCCACTTCGACGTGGTGCTGGCCCAAGAGGGTCAGGGCATCCAGGTTGAACCGCCGGACCAGGCCCTGGACCGCAAGGCCCAGGCGCGCTGACTTGCGGCGGTCTTCCTCGTCGATCCCCGACATGGGAATCGGGATCCGCGCGTCGAGATCCTGCAGGAACGCCGTGACCGCCTGATCGTCGATACGCTCCCAGATGGACAGGAGGTGGGTGACGTCGAGGTACAGCACGTTGGGGCCGAACACGCCCTTGACCTTGGTCTTGTCGATCTCGATGTCGTACATGCCCCGGAACGTGTGGCCCAGCAGCCCGATATCCATGGATCGCAGGGACCGGACCAGCTCGGTCGTCCGAAGGTGCATCCCGATGTCGTCGAAACTCTGCGGATCTTCCAGGGCCCCCACCACGACCCGGTACGGGCGGCCCATTTTCCGGAAGGCACCCACCAGCTGGGCATTGCCCACCAGGCCCTCGTAGCGAATCACATCCAGGTTGCCCATGGTGGACCAGAGATCGTTGGTGGCCTGGGTGGCATAGATCAGGACAGGCACGTTCGGCACCTGGTCCAGGGCTTCCAGGGGGATAAAATCCGTCAGATAGGTCATTTCCGCCAGGACGACCAGGTCGACGCCCTGTTCGTGAAACAGCCGGCCGGCGTCGTGGGCCCCGTCGAGGGTATCGACCAGGCTTCCGGGCATGACCAGGTCGTACTGGGCCCCGAACCGGCTCTTCATCTCCGAAAGGAACCGATCCGCATCGGCCTTGATCCTGGCTTCCAGGTCGGATTCCGGAAACATGGGCCACCACTCGAACCAGCCCAGGGGCAACAGGCCGACCCGGAGACGGCGACTCGCGCTCTTTCGGTCCCGGGACACGAGATCGCCGACGGCATCGGCTTCCGATACTTCGAAGGACTGGACTTTCTGGTTGGCCATGGGGTTCCTCCATTCCTGCCGGTCATCCGGCTTGTGATTCAGGCGTCGAGCCGAATGAACGGGATGCCGAGATAGGTCGACAGGTGCGACAGGCCGCCGGCGAAGTGGCCGGGGGCGATGTTCCCGTGGTGCCCGGCCCCCAGGGTGCAGGCGCGCTCGAGGATCCGGCCGACCGGGGCCTCCGGGCGAACCGTCGCCTGGTTCAGGCGGCAGGGCCGGACCGGCTCCTCTACGGCTGTCCCCTCCATCGCGAACAGGGTCCACCCCCGGGCGGTATAGGCCAGGCCGACCCATGTGACCGGGCCGGGCTTCAGGGAGGCCTCGACGGCGGCACCTTCCCCGATAACCCCCCCGAAGGGTTCGGCGCAGGGGGCCAGGGCCGGGTCCGTCACCCGGTCCGGATCGGCTTTCCCGTTGTGCTGGAAGAACAGGGTGTTCCGCTCTTCGTCCATCATGGTCCAGTCGACGAACATGGGGGACTGGCCCGAGAATCCCCTGGCGATGTAGGCCCCGAGGCAGTTCATCAGGTCCCCCTCGACCCCCGTCGAGATTCCCAGGCGGTTCTCCAGCATCGACAGCGCCACATCCGACACGGTCCCGGTCACGGGACTCAGGCACTCGTAGTCATGGACGCAGATCGCCTCGAGACGGTATTCCAGCGCCAGGTCCTCCAGGACGGCGTAGGCGCAGGCAATCCTGCGCAGATCGTCCGGCCGGACGCGCTCCGTCCGGAAGACGCCCCGCCAGTCCGCCAGGATCCGGTCCACCCGGACCGGTTCCAGGGCCGCCAGCCGGGAGGCGATATCGGACAGGGGGATGGGGTGGATGCGCGGCCCCAGCCTCCGAACGGTCGCCTCGTCGACGCTGATGTCCAGCATCCCCGGATAGGAGGAGCCGACCTGGCCCACCAGGAGCCCGTGGAGCCGGTTCCGGATTCGGGCCGCCTTCGCCCGCTCGAGGACGCGACCATACAGGACCGGATCGTCGGCCATGCCGACGAGGGAGTCGAACGAAAGGCCGAACCGCACCAGGACGCCGCCCAGTTCGGCCGCGCTGGTCGGGGCGGTACTCTCCATGTACCGGACATAGTCCATGTCCGGGGGCACCCGGGCGTCCCGCTGGGTGACCAGCATCAGGATGGGGGCTTCCGTCAGGGTCTGCAGGATGGAGAAGGGGATGCCCGATGCGACATAGCCGCATTCCCACACGACGACCAGGTCGAAGCGCTGCTGGCGGATCCAGGGGATCCGCGTCCGCGCGTCCTCCTCGTCCCCGACGAGGGGGGGCGCCAGCACCGTCGCCTCCTGCCGAAGGGACCCGATGACCTGGTCCCGCTGGGCGAGGATCCGGTGTTCCAGGTCCGGGTAGAGATCCCAGAAGATCCGCATGGCAAACGACAAAAACAGGATGGTCGGTTGTTCCTGTGTCATGGGGCCGCCTCGCCTTTCGGTGCCTCTTTCTCCCCGGCCAGTCGGCTCTGTGCCTCCTCGGCCAGGGTGCGGAAGATCCAGCCTTCGTCCTGCATGCCCGCGATCCAGCGGTCCAGGAATGCCAGGGCCTCCGGACCCGTGCGATGGTAGAGGGTCTCCCGAAGCCTGCAGGTGGCCTCCGGGCCGTCCACGACCGGGGGGGTCTCCTGGAATTCCCAGGGGTGGAAGTAGGCGACGGCCAGGACCTGGTTCCGTCGGGCTGCCTGGTGCTCTCCGAGGAGGCGGAAGAAACGGAGGAACGTGTCGACGCCTTCCATGCGGAGCAGGGGCCACTGGCCCAGGTTCGGGGTCCCGTATGTCCCGGCC
>JAKPNJ010000176.1 GCA_029548445.1 Bacillota bacterium
AGACGCCCCGCACATAGGTTTCCCCGCCCCGCAGGGGAATCCGGGCCGACACGAGGAACCCATCGGCGTCGTACCCCGCCCCCTCCGGTCGGCGGACATCGCCCATGTCCAGGGCCATGCCGGGCTGGCTGTCCACCTGGAACCCGATGGACCGGCAGGGCGAGCACCCCAGGCACACGACGCCGTCCTCCACCGAGAAGCCGTCGATCCTGGGTCCCCGGGAGGCGTAGAACCGGCCCGCCAGGATCGAATCGACGAGGGCCTCCGCCGTCCGCTCCCGGGCCTTGACGCAAATCCAGCCGCCGCCGTAATCCAGCTGGTGTTGGTGGGTGTCGTCGCTGGCGATGGCGAAGGCCCGGCTCCCCTGCCACAGCATCCGGTTCCAGTGGCCTTCCGACTGGCCGTCGGCGCAGGCCACCTCGCAGCCGTGGTTGTACACCTCGACGCCCAGGAGCCCCTCCAGGCCGGCCAGGACTTCATGGCGCACCAGGGACCAGGTGGGATGGGCGTACAGGCAGACATTCCCGTTCCCGTTCAGGAAACGGACCAGGGCTTCCACCCGGATGTCGTCGGCGTAGTCCAGGACCTGCCCGTGGGCCAGCCGGTTCCGCCCCGGAACGCCGAGGCCCACGACATGGTGGCACATCCCGTCGCCCCCAAGATTCCAGCAGTCCACCTCCACCCCCGGCAGCACGACCAGGGATTCATCGGACAGGTCCCCGTGGACCCCGTAGACCCGGTGGTCCGTCAGGGCGAGGAAGTCGTATCCCATCTCCCGGTAGAGGCCGACGACCTGCTCCGGCGGCAGGCGCCCGTCGGAAATCGTGGAGTGGGCGTGGGTGTTCCCCTTGTACCATTGGCCGTCGCCGGCGAAGGGATCGATCCGGTGCATGTGTCGTCCTCCTTCAGCTGATCGCGATCAGGGCCCTGTACCACGCGACGGCCTTCTCCAGGGCGGCGGCCGGCAGCCGCTCGTCCAGCCCGTGGACACCCTTCCGCAGCTCCCTGTCCAGCTCGAAGGGCGAGAGCCGGTACACATGGGAGGAGAGGGCGCAGAACCGGTGGGCGTCGGTGGCTGCGATCATGGCGTAGGGCACCGGGGTCACGTCCGGGTGGACCGTCCGGAGGGCCGCCAGGATCCGGTCATAGGCCTCCCCATCCGCCGGCGACACCGGGGCCGGCTCGTGGGCGTGGAGCACCCGGCAGGTCAGGTCCAGGGGCTTCGCCAGCCGTTCCATCCGCGCCAGGACCTCCGCCACCGTCTCATGGACCGCCACCCGCAGGTTGGCGGTCATGGAAGCCTCTTCCGGCAGGACGTTGGGCGCTCCACTGCCCTGGGCCATGGTAAAGGCACAGGTGGTCACGACCATAGCCCGGGCCTCGCCGCCCATGGCGGCCAGCAGCCGTCCCACCAGGGGGCCGGTCAGCCACAGGGGCCCGAACAGCCACCGCAGGGGGCCGGCCATGGCCGGCGCCAGGTCATGGAACATCCGGCGCACCACCGGGTTCAGCCGGGGCCGGAAGGGCGGCCGCCTCTCGACCCGGCGGACCAGCTCCGACAGCCGGCCCAGGGGGGTTCGCCGGGGCGGGGCGCTGGCATGGCCGCCTGCGGAGCGGGCGACGAACTGCAGGTTCAGGTACCCCTTCTCCGTAGTACCGATGACTGCCACCCGGCCGCGGACGCCGGGAAAGAGCCCCTCCACGATGGCGCCGCCCTCGTCCAGCACCAGGGCGGGCCGGACGCCCCGCTCTTCCAGGAAGCGGACCAGGGCCGGCGCCCCGTCCCCCATGGTCTCCTCGTTGTGGGAGAAGGCCAGGTAGAGATCGGACGCCGGGGCGGCCCCCTCGGCCAGGAGCGATTCCACGGCTTCCAGGATGGCGCAGAGGCATCCCTTGTCGTCGATGGCCCCCCGGCCATGGACCATCCCGTCGGCCACGACGCCGTCGAACGGCGGGCGGCCCCAGGGACCCGTGGCTTCCACCACATCCTGGTGGGCCATGAGCACCGTGGGCCGGGCCGCCGGGTCGGGCCCCCGGCCGGGCCAGCGGTAGAGGAGGCTCTCCCCGCGGACCCGGGTCCGCTCCAGGTGGCGGTGGACCAGGGGGTAGTCCTCTTCCAGGACCGCGTGAAGCCGTCGGAATTCGCCGGGGTCGCCGCCCTCCGGCTGGGTCACCGTCCGGCACCGGACCATCCGGGCCAGCCGTTCCGCCGGGGTACGGCCTGCTGCCGCGGCCACGTCCGCCATGATCATGCCCACTTCCTCACATACAGCAGCCGGGCCCACCCGATGGTGACGAGGACCGTCACCGGGATCAGGCCGCCGCTGACGGATGTGGCGAGTCCCACGGGGAGGGCCAGGAAGAGCACCAGGATGAACGCCAGCGGCAGGATCGAGAGCTTCCAGTTTCGGGAGATAAAGAGGTACCCCAGGGCGCCGAAGAGGGCCGGGATGACGTGGGCGAAGGCCGGGGCCAGGACCGGGGACTGGAGGACCGGGGTCAGGGGGATCAGCAGGAGGACCCCCAGGACCAGGACCAGGTTGGTCGTAATGGAGGAGGCCGCCACGGACAGGGTGGAGAGGATCTCCCCCTCCTCGGTCCCCGGCTCGACCCTGGCCTGCTCCAGGGCGTTGATGGCGCAGGGAATCTTGAGGTTGGTCAGGTTGCCCGTAATAAAGGCCAGGTAGGAGGCGCCGCCGCCCAGGATGGGGCCGAAGGTCAGGGCTTCGATGACCCCGATGGGCAGGTAGATGATTCCGACCTTCAGGATTCCCGACAGGATCGCCCCGCCGTCGGGCACCACGCCATAATACAGGCAGTAGGCCAGGGGAACGCCCGGCAGGAGAAGGAGCGCCAGGACTGTCCAGAGGCGTCCCGCGGAATGGATCGAATCCCGGTAGGACCGCGCCTCCGGGGAGGGCCGTGCCGTCGAAGCGGGCGTCTCCGGGGAGGGCCGGGGAGCAAGGGGTGTCGTATCGTCCATGGGCCTCGTCTCCTCCTTTCCTTCCCTAGCCGACCAGACCGGCGACCAGCATGCCGGCGATCATGGCGATGGGCAGGGCGAACCCGTCGAGCCATTTCCGGTTCCCCGACCGGACGAGGAAGTCGCACAGGGCGTAGCAGGCCGCCGCCACGGCCATGACCAGCAGGGCGATGCCGCCGGCCCGGGGATTCGTCCGCAGCGTCAGGACCGGGTTCCCCAGGAAGGTGCAGATCATGCCCATGAACAGGGATGCCACCACCAGCTTCCCCCAGCGGTTGTCCTTTTCCTGGAGGGTTTGGACGTTCCGCAGGTACCGCTTCAGGAAAAAGAGGTTGAACAGGGGGCCCGACAGGATGCAGACCGTCATGACGATGGCGATGGAGGCGAAGATGTCGGGGGTCATGTACCGGAGCAGCAGCTCCGGCAGGCCGGCCGCCCGGGCGGCGCTGTCGGCGGCGATCAGTTCGTACTGGACCGCCCCGATCACGGAGAGGCGGATCCACGGCAGGGGCACGACCAGGCAGCCCGCCATGGTCACGAGGCCCAGGAGGATGGCGACGGAGGGCACCACCGTAAAGACGGCGCTGGTCCGGACGACCTTCCAGAGGACCGCGGCGGGGATGCCCCGTCGGCGGCCGGCCCGGAAGGCCTGGACCAGGAAAGCAAGGGAGAGGCAGGTTATGAAGAGGGAGATGGCGGCGCTCAGGGCGTACATGAATCCGGAGTTGGCGATGGAGGAAAAGTCCATGGGGGGGG
>JAKPNJ010000179.1 GCA_029548445.1 Bacillota bacterium
CATCGAACGGGGCCAGGAAGGCAGCTACGTCTTCTGGAAATCGGGCCTCGTCCGCTCGTCGGAGGCCATGATCGATTACTGGGAGGACCTGGCCAACCGGTACCCGATCCTGTCCATCGAGGACGGCCTGTCCGAGGAGGACTGGGACAGCTGGGCCCGCCTGACGGAGCGCCTGGGCCGCCAGGTCCAGTTGGTGGGGGACGACCTGTTCGTGACGAACACCGCCCGCCTGGCCCGGGGCATCGAGGAGCGATCCGCCAATTCCATCCTGATCAAGGTCAACCAGATCGGGACCCTGACCGAGACCCTGGACGCCATTGCCGCGGCCCAGCGCGCTGGCTTCACCACCATCACCTCCCACCGGTCCGGGGAGACCGAGGACGTGACCATCGCCGACATCGCCGTGGCCACCCGGGCGGGCCAGATCAAGACCGGCGCCCCCACCCGGACGGACCGGGTCGCAAAATACAACCAGCTCCTCCGGATCGAGGAGGAACTGGGTTCGGCGGCCGTGTATCCCGGGATGCGGGCGTTCTACAACCTGTAGGAGAGCCGGGCGGCCAGCCGGAGGATCCGGGGAGCCGCGTGGTCGAAGAAGGCCCGGTAGGCGTCGCAGAACCGGTTTCGCTCCAGGGGGCCCAGACCCAGGGGATCCCGCTGGCGGCGGCATCCGCCCCGGCAGAGACCGGCGTGGGGACAGGTGTCGCAGGCCGGGTCCGGTACCAGGGAAGGCGCCACGAACCTTGCCGCCGCCTCGCAGGTGGCGAGGGACTGCAGCCGGAATGTTGCGGGATCCCCGTGGCGTCCCTGGGCGATCTCCCGGAGGGAACCCAGCCGAACCTCGTCCAGGCAGTAGAAATCGCAAGGGTACAGGGACCCATCCGCCTCCACCACCAGGTGGGGGGAGCAGAAGCCGTTCATGTCGCAGGATTCCGGCGGGTGGCCGGCGGCCATCTGGACCAGGTTGTCGAAGGTCCGGACCCGGAAGGCCCGGTTCCCCTGGAGGTCCTCCCACCAGAGATCGAACATCTCCATGAGATATCCGGCATATCGATCGGCACCGAGCCGGGGGGCGTCCTCCGGCAGGGGCGTGTCGCCGAAGGGGGGCAGCATGGGGATGAACTGCAGGTACTCGACCCCGATGTCGTGGTAGAAGCGATGGAGGCTCCGGACATGCCGGGCCGCGTGGTCCGTCACCACGGACAGGACATTGACCATGGCCCCGGCTTTCCGAAGATCGTCGTACCGGCGGAGGGTCTCCCGAAAGGTCCCGCGTCCCCGGGCATCCACCCGGTAGCGGTCGTGGATCTCCTTCGGTCCGTCCAGGGACAGCCCGACCAGGAATCGTTCCCGGGCCAGGAACCGGATCCATTCGTCGTCCAGCAGCAGGCCGTTGGTCTGGATGCTGTTCTGAATCGGGACGCCGGCGGTGTTCCACCGGTGCTGGCATGACAGGAGGGCTTCGAAAAAGGGTCGTCCCGCCAGGGTGGGCTCCCCGCCCTGGAAGGCGAAAGTCACGGGCCCCCGCTCCCCGGGGGCCAGGGCCAGCCGCACCAGGGATTCCAGGGTGTCCGGGGCCATGACGCCCCGGTCGGATACGTCCCGGAGCCCGCACAGGTCATGGTAGAAGCAATACCGGCACCGGAGCTGGCAACGGCCTGACGCCGGCTTGATGAGCAGCGTGATCACAGGAGGATCCCCACGCCCGCGGCGGCCAGCAGGAGCAGCACAGGATGGATCTTCGTCCACTTGAGCCCCGCGAAGACCCCGGCGGCGATCAGCAGGCCTTTCAGGTCCACCCCCGCCATGTTCGGGAGGACCAGGCCGCTGCGCAGGGCGAGATTGACCGCCGCAAAGGCGATGATGCCCACGATGACCGGCCGGAGGCCGTAGAGGGCGCCCTGCATGAGGGGATGGGCGTGGGCCCTGCGGAACAGGGAGGCCACCAGGATGACGATGCCGGCGCAGGGAAGCGCCGCGCCCAGGAAGGAGGCCAGGACCCCGGACAGGCCGGCTACCTGGTACCCGAACCCCACGGCGGCGTTGACGACCACGGGACCGGGGGCCATCCCGGCGATGGCCGCGATGTCGGCCACCGTCTCCGCCGGCAGCGGAATCCCCAGGGCTTCGAGTTCCCGGTCGATCATGGGGATCATGACGTAGCCGCCCCCGAAGGAAAAGAATCCCAGTCGGAAAAACAGGAAGAACAGGGTGAAAAAGAGTTGGACCGGGCTCATGTCGGCTCCCCCTTCCCGTCGGCGGGGGAGTCGCCGGGTACGCCCGGTTCCGGCAGGGTGTCGGGCCGGACGGTTTCGTCCCACACCAGGATCTCGTCGTCCTCGTCGGCAGGAGTCGCCGGGACTGGATTCGGCGCCGGCGCCGACGATGTCTGCGGCGCCGGTTCCGACGCCGGTTCCGGCGCCGGTTCCGGCGTCGGGGCTTGCCTTGCGGCGGTCTCGCGCCGGGCTCGCCGGCGGAGGACCAGCCGGTGAAGCGGGATACCGGCCAGGGCCCCGCCCAGGATCAGGAGCGGCAGGGGCAGGCCGGGCAGGAGCAGGGCCAGCAGGAAGGCCAGGATTCCCAGGATCGGGGTCACCCGGTCGGTCATGGCCCGGGTCCCCAGCCGCCAGGCGGCGAAGGCGATGAGGGCGATGACGGCGGGTCGGAGGCCGGAGAAGGCTTTCATGACCAGGGGCACATCCCGGAACCGGTCGAACAGGAGGAGCAGGGACACCGTAATGCCTACGGAAGGGGTTAGGTTTCCCAGGAGGGCCGTGATCGCCCCGGGAATGCCCCGGGTCTCGTACCCCACGAAGGCGGAGGCGTTGAGGGCGATGGCCCCGGGAAGGGATCCCGCCAGCGAGAACATGTCCCCGATCCGGTCCCGGTCCACCCAGCCCTGCCGGTCCACCACCTCCCGCTCCATCAGGGGGATCATGGCGTACCCGCCGCCGAAGCTGTACGCGCCCAGGCGGAGGAAGACCCCGAAGAGCCGGGGGAGCGAGGGACGCGGACCTGCGTGCGGACGTTCGTCGGAATGCGGCCCGGACATGGCGGCTCCTTCCCTGGATGCGGTGGATGCAGGTCGTGTGCGTTCCATCTTATTCCCCCCCGGGGTCGGATGTAAAGCGCGGACCGAGGGGGCAGCCGTCGGAAAAACGTTTTGCCGCGCCCCGCGCCCTGTGATAGAATTGGTATGGTATTCATCTATATGTATATCCTGAATTGTCAATAAATGCACGAGGTTGTCCATGAACCAGCGACAGGCCTTCGAAGCCACGGTTCGGCACGAACCCCATGATGCCTTCCTTTTTTACGCGAAATTCACGCCGGACGTGGAGGCCCGCCTGATGGATCGGGCCGGCATCCGCGACAGGGCGGACATCCGGGCCGCCTTCGGGATGTTCGATCCGGTGCCGGCCTACCTTCGGCCCACCGGCCCGGCGCGGCCCCGGGACCTGGAACGATACTACGAAGGCATCGACCGTCCCCCCGGATCCCGGATCAACAACCTGGGCGTCCTCTGCATTCCCACCGGGCACTATCATTTTCACCGGGAAGTTCCTCCCCTCCGGCACGCCACCTGCCTGTCCGACCTGGAGGCCTTCCCCTTCTGGGACCTGTCGGACCACACCGACGCCTTCATGGCGGATGACGTCCGTATCGCCCGGGAAACCGGCCGGGTGTCCTTCTGCGCCCTGGGATCGATCTACGAGGGGGCCTGGCAGCTCCGGGGCTACGAGGATTTCCTGTCGGACCTGCTGCTGGAGCCGGCCATGTGCGAGTTCCTCATGGACCGGCTCACCGACCTGTGGGTGGACCTGGCCCGGAAGGCGGCCCTGGCCGGCGTGGACCTGCTGACCTGCGGGGACGACGTGGCGAGCCAGCAGACCCTGATGTTCCCGCCGGAGACCTGGCGCCATTTCATTAAGAGCCGCTGGGCACGGGTGTTCGAGGCGGCCCGTTCCGTCCGGCCTGATATCCAGATCAAGTACCACAGCGACGGGAATGTGACAGAGATCCTGCCGGAGCTCATCGACATCGGCGTCACGATCCTGAACCCGGTCCAGCCGGAGTGCATGGATCTCGCCTTCCTGGAGCGGGAATACGGCCATCGCCTGGTCTTCGACGGCACCATCGGGACCCAGACTACCCTGCCGTTCGGCACCCCGGCGGAGATCCGGGAGACGGTCCGCCTGCGGAAGCGGACCCTGGGGCAAAACGGCGGCCTGGTCCTGGCCCCGACCCATATCGTGGAACCGGAAGTTCCCCTGGACAATGTGCTGGCGTTCCTGGACGCCTGCCGCGAGGGAGAGGAGGCGTGACGGGCATGCGGACAGAGCCGAACCCATCCGAAACGGACAGGCAGGCCGAGCCGATCGGGCTGGCCGATTCGACCCGGCCGGGCGAGTCGGCCGGGCGGGATGAGCCAGCCGGTCAGGATGAGCCGCTGTCGCCATACCGGTACGAATATCTGTATCCGGACGAGTTTCTCGCGCAGGTATCCCGGATGCCGGTTTTCCTCGTCCCCCTGGGCCTGCTGGAATGGCATGGCGACCACCTGCCCCTGGGGACCGACGCCCTGAAGGCCCATGGCCTGTGTCTCCGGATCGCAGACCGACTCCGGGGCGGGATCGTGCTGCCGGCCCTGCCCATCGGCCGGCCCGGATACTCGCGGCGGGTCGGCACCCTGACGTTCGCCGAGGCCACCGTCGCCGCGATGCTGGAGGACCTGCTGGGCCAGTTGCGGAAAGTCGGGGCCCGGGTGGTGCTGGTCCTGTCGGGCCATTACGGGGATTGCCAGATGGACCTGGTTCGGCGGGTGACGGAGGATTTCGGGCGCCGGCACGGCGAGATGCGGATCCTGGCCACGGCCGAATACGAGGGGGTCCTGGTGGACGGCGTGCCGCCGGCGGACCATGCCAAGAAGCACGAAACCGCCCTCATGGCCGCCCTCCATCCCGGGCTGGTCCGGATGGAGGCCTACCGGACGGGACCCCGCCGGGTCCATTGCTATGGGGATGTCCCATACGATGTCTACCGGGAACCGGATCTCGTGACGCCCGAACAGGACCTGCCGGCCCTGGCGACGCCGGCGTTCGGGGAGCGGATCGTCGGGGCCGTCGTATCACGGCTGTCGGGGTGGATCCTGGACGCCCTGGCAGAGCTGGGGATCCCCCATGCATGACCTGGCCTTCTCGGAGATTCCCGTCGGCGACCTGCCACAGGCGACATCCGGACTGTCCGCGACGCCCGGCCTCCTCCGGGCCTTCCGGCTCGGCAACGGCCTCGTGGAAAGAACCCTGGGGCTCTTTCCGGACGGGTTCCGGACCCTTTCCTTCCGGTTGCTGCCGGACGGGCCCGACCTCGCACCCCCCGGCGGGACGCTGTCGGGATGGCCCGACGCCGGGTACCAGGGGCTCACCTGGAATCCCTGGACCCCCGACCGCCATCTCCATCTGGACCTGGTGCACCTGGAGGTGGAGCATTTCCCGGAGGCGCCCGGGCGGACGGCCTCCCTGACGGTCGCCTTCCACCTGGAGGCGCCGCTCCATGGGCTGCACCTGGTCCGCCGGTACCGGATCCTGGCGGGAGCCCCCGCCCTGTCGGCCTCCCTGTCCATCCGGTCCGACGTCCTGCCGATCGGCGAATTCTACCCCGCCGACCGGATCAACTGGATCGAGGCCCTGCCCCGGGTGCTGCGCCCGGCCGACCTCTCGATCCATTCATTCCGGACCCGGACGGACCACCACGATGACCTGGCCACGGTCGCCTCCGCCGACGCCTTCCCCGGCGGCGTCCTGCAGGGGAACCTGCTGATGGGTTATTCGGACGAGGCCGGATTCTGGATCCTCAAGGAGTCGCCCTGCTTCATGGACCAGCGGGGCGAGTGTCCCGGGGACTTCCTGTTGCGGCCGGAAGCGGGACTCGTGGTCCTGGGAACGGGCCTGCGGCCGGAGGAGGTGCGCCCGGAGCCCCCCTGGACCTCTCCCTGGGTCACGGTCGGCCTGTTCGAGGGCGATGCCGACTTCGGGTTCCGCTCCCTGAAGCGGTACCAGGAGCGGGCCTTCCCCCTTGTGCCGGAACGGGACCTCATTCTCATGGCCAATCCCTGGGGGGATCGGCGGCTGCCCGACGCCCTCGACGAAGCCCTGGTCCTTCGGGAGCTGGAGGCCTGCGCCGACCTCGGCCTCACCCACTACCTCCTCGATGACGGCTGGCAGGCGGGCGGATCCTTTCGCCCCATGAACCGCAACCAGGTCCTCCCGGAGGCGTACTGGGCCATCCACCCCGTCCGCTTTCCCAACGGGTTCTCCCGGATTGCCCGGGAGGCCCGGCGGCTGGGCATCTCCCTGGGCCTGTGGTTCGCCCCCGACTTTACCACGGGATACCGGACCATCCGACGGGACTACGAGGTCCTGCGGGAGCGGATTCTCGGGGACGGGTTCCGGTATGTGAAGCTGGACGGGATGAAACTGCGGACCCGGGACTGCGTGGAGCGCCTGGAATGGCTCATGGGCGCCCTGCGGGAGGCCGCCGGGGACCCCCTGGTTTTCCTGCTGGACGTGACCGCCGATCCCCGCTTCGGCTACTTCCAGCACCTGGAGCAGGGAAGCCTCTTTCTCGAAAACCGGTATACCGACTGGGGCACCTATCGCCCCCACCGGACGTTCCGGAACCTCTGGAGCCTGTCCCCCTACGTGCCCGCCTGGAAGATCCAGGCGGAGTTCCTGAACCTCCACCGGAACGGCGACCGGTACGGGGCCGACGATCCCCTGCGGCCGGCGGCCTGGTCCCATGAGGCCGTTTTCGCCACGGTGCTCCTGTTTTCCCCCCTGGCCTGGTGCGAGGTGTCGGCCCTGCCGGACGAGGCCCGCCAGGCCCTGCGGCCCATGATCCGCCTGTACCGCGACTATGCGGAGCGATTCGCCCGGTGCCGGATCCTGCCGGTGGGCGAGGCGCCTTCCGGGCATGCCTGGACCGGGTTGTACGCCGAGGCGCCCTTCCAGGACGAGGACTACCTGCTGGTGGTCCGGGAAGAAACCGATGCGGAAGCCTGCAGCCTGGCCCTGCCGTCCTTTGCCCGGCCGGTTCCGGGGGCGGGGCGGCGCCTGGCCGGGGCAGGCGAGGCGGTGGTGACGCCGGACGGCCGTGTCAGGGTGTCGATTCCCAGTCGTAAGGGATATGGGCTGTTCGCGCTGGCAATCGTCCCAGGCGGCCGGCCATGAGCAGGGCGTCCAGGGCGTAGCCGCTTTCCCAGGGCCGGTGCCGGTTGCAGTCGGCGACCGGCTTCCCGCCATCATAGTATTCATGGAAGCTGCCGCCGGCATCCCGAAGCCCCAGGACCCGGTCCACCGTCTGCGCGATCTCGTCCTCCGAGCCGCCGCAGGCGCACAGGGCGTACAGCAGCAGGGGCGGATCGTACCCCACGCACCGATCCAGGGGGGATACGGAAGCCAGGATGCGCCGGCAGGTGGAGAGGATTTCCTCCGGGGCCAGGAGGTCCGTTCCCAGGTAAGCCGGCAGCAGGCTGACGGAGGGGATTTCCACGGGGCCGAGTGCCGGGAGGCCCCGGAAGCCGCCGTCCGCAGTGCACCGTGGACAGTTGTAGTGGCCGGTCTCGTCCAGGGTCAGCCAGGTATCGTGGAGTTCCCCCCGGCGCATGCCCTCCTCGCAAACGCCATGGCGACGGGTCGGCAGTTCGCCAATGCCCATGCGCTCCGGCCGGTTGGCCACAAGGACGCCATCGACCAGGAACCATTCCCGGAATCGGCTCCGGATGTCGGCACACGCCTGGCGAAGCGGCTCCAGGTCCGCCTGGGGCCGGCGGGGTGCCGCCCAGTCCAGCAGCCACTCCCCGGCCAGGAGGAACAGCAGGGTCGCTTCCGCCGACCCGTGGTGGAGGCAGGAGCGGGGCAGGAACAGGCCGGCGATATAGGTCTCGTCGCCGTTGAAGGGCAGCATCCCGTGCCGGGCCAGGGGAACCTGGGCGAGGAGGATGTCCTTCAGCATGGGGAAAGAGAGGTCGATGAAGGAGTCGTCTCCCGTGGCCATCCAGTAATCCCGGGCCAGGACGGCCATATAGGAGGTCTGCTCCACCCGGGGCTCCTCGCTGGGATGCCGCGGGGCCAGGGCCCCCATGGCCTCCGCGTTCCGGAAGTCGCCGAAGAGGCGCCACTTGCGCAGCCGGAATTCCAGGATCGCCCGGGCGGCGGCAAAATGGCCCAGGGCCAGCAAGCCCCGGCCGGCGCCGTAATTGTCGCGGCTGTACCCGAAAGGCAGGGTATTGGCGGAGGGCAGGCCGCCGTCTTCGGATTGTTGGGTCAGGACCAGGCGCTCCACGTCGGCGACGACCTCCTCCATCCAGTCGGGCATGGGCGGCAAGGCCCGCCGGTCGGCGAGGATCCGCCGGAACCGGTCCCGGTCCAGGGCCTCCCAGTCGGCATCGCCCAGGGACAGGCAGGCGGCCAATGCGGCGTCGACGGACGGTACATCCGGGCCCGACAGGATCAGGATCTCCAGGGGAGCGTCCACCACCAGTTGCAGGGACCGGTCGCCTGCGGGGACCAGGCGGATGGGGTCCGGGCTCCGCAACACGACAGTTCCGTATCTGGCGTCGGCAATGGTGTGGAAGAACAGGGGGGCGCCGGGGAGAATCTCGAAGGAAATCCTTATGTCCCGGCCCTCCAGGTCGACCTGGAGGGCCCTGTGGTGGGGATGGAGCCAATCCAGCCGGAACGAGGCAACGCCGGCCGTTTCGCCCAGGGGGCGGATCCTGCGGCGGAAAGCTGGCCAGTCGGGGTGCATGGTGTCGTCCATGTCCGCAATCGCGACGCCATTCCGCTCCAGACGATGCCGGTAGATCCCGCTGCCGATGGAGCCGCCGGTGACGCACTCGAGGGGGGGCGCCTGCCCGTCGGCCGGTTCCAGGAAGGCCTGGAGCAGGACGGGGGAGGTATAGGGACAGTAGACCTCCGTCAGGTCCGGCCCCCGTCCGTAGACGGCCATCCGGCCGTTGCCGAGGGAATGGACGGGGCCGAAGGCCCGTCCGGACAGGACGGGGAAGCGGCCGGTACGGGTTCGGATCGTCGCCATGGGGCCTCCTGCGGGAGAGGGAGCGGGCCGTCCTCCGGATGGGCGGGGCCGCCTGCGGATGGGTATGGCGGAGTCAGGATTCGAAGCGGATCCGGATATCCTGGGGAAAATCCCCGAAATCCTTGCCGTACAGGGTCAGGCCGCCGCCGGGAAACGGGTTGTCCCGGCAGACGAACTCCAGGGCCAGGAACTCGCCGTCCACGTCCAGGACCCGCTCCAGCCCGATGCCAGACCGCAGGGCGCCGTCCACGGCGGTCCCGTTCCCGTCGATCCGAACCTGCTTCAGGATTCCGTACTGGTTGATCTGCTTGGGCTTCCAGTAAGCCGGGGACAGCCGGCCGGGCCGGTCGCCGAAATCCCCCGGCAGCACGAAGGCGGCCACCTCCAGCCCGTTCAGCCGGACCCGGATCCGCGACGGCCAGTCCATGGCGTATCCCCGGGCCTCGGATCCGGCCTCGAAGGAGAGGGATACGGCCCGGATCGGGCGTCCCCCGGGATGGAACACCGGGATCCGGTACGTGATCGCACCCTCGGCGAACCAGAGTATGCCGGCGTCCACCCGCAGCGGGTCGAAAAAATAGCGGGGGTCGTCCACGACGCCGATCATCCGGTCCGCCGTGGCCAGTCCGCAGGGGGGCGACACGGAGAAATCCACGAAGTGCCCGATGGGGATGGCGATCTCCTCCACCAGGGGAGGCGCCGCCGAGGGCCGGGTCAGGTCGATCCGGAGAGCGG
>JAKPNJ010000046.1 GCA_029548445.1 Bacillota bacterium
TCCAGCCCGTCGGCCAGCTCGCCGATGGCCACCGAGACGCCGCCGGCCCCGAAGTCGTTGCACCGCCGGATCCGGCGGGCCGCCTCCGGGTTCCGGAACAGCCGCTGGAGCTTGCGTTCCGTAGGGGGGTTGCCCTTCTGGACCTCGGCGCCGCAGGTCACGAGGGAGGTGGCGTCATGGCTCTTGGAGGACCCTGTAGCCCCGCCGCACCCGTCGCGGCCCGTCCGGCCGCCCAGTAGCAGCACCACGTCCCCGGGCTCCGGCTCGGCCCGGACGACCTGGCTCGCCGGCGCGGCGGCAATGACCGCCCCGATCTCCATCCGCTTGGCCACGTATCCCGGGTGGTAGAGTTCCTCCACCAGGCCGGTGGCCAGTCCGACCTGGTTGCCGTAGGACGAGAACCCCGCTGCGGCCGTGGTCGTGATCCGGCGCTGGCTCAGCTTGCCCGGCCGGGTCTCCGAAGAGGGCCGGGTGGGATCCCCGCTCCCCGTCACCCGCATGGCCTGGTACACATAGGCGCGGCCGGACAGGGGATCGCGAATGGCGCCCCCGAGGCAGGTGGCGGCGCCGCCGAAAGGCTCGATCTCCGTCGGGTGGTTGTGGGTTTCGTTCTTGAACTGGATCAGCCATTCCTCGTCCCGGCCGTCCACCGGCACGGTGGCCCGGATGCTGCAGGCGTTGATCTCCTTCGAAAGGTCCAGGTCGGGGATGGCGCCCCGCTGGCGCAGGGACTTCATGGCCAGGGTGGCCAGGTCCATGAGGCATTCCGGCCGTTCCGCCGCCCGGTCGCCGTAGACCTGCGCCCGGGTGTCCCGATACATCCGGACGGCCTCCCGCAGGGAATCGGCCACGGGCCCCTCCCCTTCAATTTCAATGTCGAGCAGGCGCGTCAGGAAAGTCGTATGGCGGCAGTGGTCGCTCCAGTAGGTGTCCAGCACCCGGATTTCGGTCAGGGTCGGGTCCCGGCCCTCTTGCCGGAAAAATGCCTGGCAGAAGGCCGCATCGGCCTCGGACATGGCGAGACCCAGTTCCGCCCTGAGGGCCCGCAATCCTTCCGGGGCCAGGTCCCGGAATCCCGACAGCCTCGGAATGGGGCCGGGTTCCGGAAAGGGTTCGGACAGGGTGGCGGGCAGGGCCATGGACGCCTCCCGGCACTCCACCGGGTTGATCAGGGCCTTCCGGACCCGGTCGGCGTCGCCGTCCGCCAGGTCGCCATACAGGACCACCACCCGGGCGGCCCGGCAGGCCGGGCGCTCCCCGCCGACCAGGATCTGGACGCACTGGGCGGCGGAATCCGCCCGCTGGTCATACTGGCCCGGCAGGGGTTCGATGGCCAGTACCAGGGCGGCCCCGTCCGCCGGCAGTTCCGCGAAGAGCCGGTCCACCGGCGGCTCCGACAGGATCGTGGCGCAGGCGGCCTCGAACTCGGGCCCGTCCGGCCCTTCCATGTCGTACCGGTTGAAGACCCGCACCGCGGCCAGGCCGGCGATGCCCTCGTGGTCCCGCAGGTCCGTGAGGATGGAGCGGGCTTCGTGGTCGCTGCCCGGCCGCTTCTCCACATGGATCCGGCGAACCCTGCCCACGGCCTGGTCTCCACCCACGGACCGGTCCCCGTTCACGAACCGGTCCCCGCATCCGCCGCCGTTCCCAGGATCCGGACCGCCCGCTCCAGGAACGAAGCCATGGCGGCCGCGTCCAGGGAACCATGACCCAGCCGGGCCAGGTCATGCAGGTGGAG
>JAKPNJ010000181.1 GCA_029548445.1 Bacillota bacterium
GCAGGCCAGGAGGGTGGCCGGCTGGAAGCGGTCGCCGGGCGGATTGGGGGGTTCGTCGATCCTGGACAGGAACCACAGGTCCAGGGCGGCCATGACCAGGGCCAGGACCCGCAGGACCGTCAGGGCCCCCATCTCCCCGAAGGCCGGCTTGAGTCCGTCTGCCAGCCATCCGGCCAGGAAGAGCGCGACATAGGTGACTATGGCCACGGAACTGCTGAGAAGGGACAGGAATCCCAGGCGCCTGGTTGCGGGAATGCCGCCGATGTGCCACACCTGGAGCCCCGGCCCGAGAATGGCATTCCCCACATGGACGAAGAGCAGCAGGAGGAGGCCGATCGTCCGCATGGCGCCCTGTTCCAGCCGCAGCCAGGGCAGGAGGCCGATCAGGGCGATGTTCACGACATGGACGAAGGCCCGGCCGGCCATAAGGAAAGGCTTCCGGCGGGACCGGCGTTCCAGCAGGAAGGGGGCGGCCAGCTGGAACAGGTTGCCGGCGCCCATAAGCATGACCGTCAGGGCGATGAACCCGGAGGATGCACCGGCTGCGATCCAGAGGCCCGTCAGGAAGACGCCGCCGGTCAGGTTGGCCGCGACATTCGCCACATAATTCGAATACAGGACGTTGCGGCGTGAGACGGTCGCGGTATCCGACCCGTGGAGGTCGACGGCGACGAGCAGTCCTTCAAGAAGGGTCCGGATTCGTTTCACGCACGTTCCTCCCGGTTCGGATGTCGGTCATTCTATCATGGCGCGAACTCCTTTCCCAGAGACTCCGGCTGGATGTGGGCGATGTCGAACACCGTCCCCGTGATCTCGATCCCCGTGGCGACCCCGTTCGTCGTGACGCTGCCGCGGGTACCGGTCACAAAGAACGTGTAGGCGGGCCGCCGCCGCACGCCGTTCCATCCGATGGTGGCGGGCACAAGGGGAATGGTGAAGCGGCAGGAGACGATGGATTGGCCGGGGGCGGGGTATACGACGGCCTGGAAAGGAAACGGCTGGCCGCCGGGGATGAAGTCCGGACTGCGGTAGACATGGCCGTTGGCGTCCAGGAAGGTTTCGGCCCCCAGCAGGGCGTCCGGGCGGAAAACGACCCGGTCCTGGACATACCGGAACCGGGCCAGGACCGTGATGGTCTCCAGGCACAGGAACCGGCTGCCCAGGTCCTGGCGGAACCGGTCCAGGGCGTCCACCTGGTTTTGGAAGGCGTCGATGTCCGGCAGGACCAGGACGGTCACGGCGGCGGGAGAGTAGGGCAGGGCCCGGATGGCCTGGAACTGGAGCCGGGCCGTGGTCCGGAACACATCTCCGTACCGGCTGAGAAGATGTCCTTCCGACACCAGGTCCCAGGTCCCGATCCGGTCCGCGGGAACCGAGGCCGCCGGGATCGCGGGATCCCAGGCCAGGGCGGCCGGCAGCGCTCCGGCCTGGCCCAGGCCGGGTGCCGCCGAACCCGGGGGCGGCGTGCCGACGAACCCGACGGACACCTGCGACCGGTCCAGGTCTTCCAGCCGGCCGCCCGCGGTCCCGGACAGGGCCAGCATGGCCGAAACGGGGACCGACAGGCGGTCCGCGCCCGATGGCAGCACATACAGCCCGCCGGGAGGCGGAGAGGACTCGGACAGGGCGAGATCGGGATCCAGCCGTCCCAGGCAGGGGCCGCCGAGAAATATGGGAATGGTTGTCCCCGGCTCCGGGCCGGGAAGGCTCGTGACCGCGATGAATCCCATGGAACAGGTCGGCGCCTGCAGGATCTGGCAGTTGGCAGCGTCCAGCCCCAGGGCCGACAGCGTCAGGCCCGCGCCACCCATGGCCCGGTATCGGAGCGGGGCCTGGGCCAGGTGCGTCCGCTGCCGATCCGTGAGCGGGAGCCAGGACAGGGACGGGGGCGCCAGTCCCGGGTGGGGCGAAAACCGGCCGCGGCAGGACAGGAGCGCCGCGGGAGAGTCCGGAACGGCTTCCCCCGCCTGGAGGGGAAACTCCGGATCCTCCACCGGGAAGTCAACGGAATTGCAGCCGAGAAACCGCATGCGTCCGGAAGCCGGATCCAGGGTGTTGCCCGGCACGTCCTCCGCTTCCCCGTACAGGAGGAACCGGCGGGAAAGGAAAAGGCCGTAGGATGCGGGCCGGGACGAAAAGGCGCTCTGCAGGGGGTGGCCGAGATACGAGAGCCACTCCCGGAAGGCGGCGGACCCGCCGTCCGGATCGGGCGGCATGGGAAGAACCTCCCCTTCCGCCAGGACCCGGCGTTCGGGCAGCCCCTGGTTTCCGCATCCGCCCGACAGGATCCACAGCACGCCCATCAGGGCGGGGAGCCACTTCCGGGCCGGCCCCCATCCGTTCGGG
>JAKPNJ010000047.1 GCA_029548445.1 Bacillota bacterium
AGGGAGGCTTCCTGGGCCAGGGCGTTGTCCAGCCGGGCCTGGGTGTCATAGTACTCGTCCGTAATGTCCTTGGAATCCTGGTCCAGGGACCGCAGCACCCCGACATCCCGCAGGAAGTCGGAGTACTCCCTGTTTCGGTCCGGCGGGATCCGGACGACCAGGGAGGCCCTTTCCAGGGTTCCATCCTCGCTGCGCTGCAGGGACTGGTCGGACACGAAGCCCCCCAATTCCGCCGCCTTGTCGGAAACCTTCCGGAGGGCGCCGTCCACGTCCTCGGTCTCGATCCGGGCGTCCACCGTCACCACGAGCTTCCGGACCGGGTCGGACGTATCCTGCTGCGGGTCGGCGATCTCGGAGCCGAATTCTACCTCTTCCCTTTCCTGGTCGTCCGTGCTGCCCGGTGGGTTTCCGGAATAGCTGGCGCAGGAAGCCGCCAGGACGGCCAGGGCGGCCAGCAGGCCGAGCAGGATGAGAGCACCTTTTTTCCGGGTTGTCGACCGCATGGGGTATCCTCCTTTTCCGTCCGGACCGCCCGGGGGGCGTCGGAACGCTGTTTCCTTATTATACACATTTGGACGGGCGTCGGTTCATGGCTGCGCGGAAACCGTCGGCGGATCTGCCGGAACTGGGGGGGAGAAGACTGCCAGGCGATGGGAAGCTTCCTTTACATGTTCCATATCATGCAGTAACCGCAATGTTTCCCGTCATTTTTCATTTGACTTATTCCTGGTGTCGCAATATTATGGATTCAATATTCCCAATCCTGCAGGAACGCCAGACGCGTCCTGCAAATCATGAGAGGTGACAGGATGAGCAAGAAGATCCCGGTCCTCATCGTCGCATTGGCCATGGTCGTGGCGCTGTTCTCCGGATGCAATTCCGGTGGCGGCGACGAGATCGTCATCGGTACCATCCAGCCCATCAGCGGCGTCATTTCCACGTACGGCATCCAGACCCGCAACGCCATCGAGATGGCCATCAAGGAAATCAACGACGCCGGAGGCCTCCTCGGGAAGCAGGTCCGGCTCGTGGTAGCCGACGACGAGGCGAATCCGGAAAAAACCGTGACCGCCTTTACCCGCCAGGTGACCCAGGACAAGATCGTCGCCCAGATCGGCGCCCTGACCAGCAAGTGCTCCCTGGCCATTACGGAAGAAGCCCAGAAGCGCAAGATCATCATGATCTCCCCTTCCTCCACCAACGATGCCGTGACCAGCGCCGGCAACTTCATCTTCCGGGCCTGCTACAACGACAGCTTCCAGGGCCAGGTGGTCGCGAAGTTCGCGAAGGATGACCTGGGCGCCATGAAGGCCGCCATCCTCTTCGACAACACCAATGACTACTCCAAGGGCCTCCGGGACAACTTCGCGGCCAAGTTCGCCGACCTGGGCGGCACCATCGTGGCCGAGGAATCCTACGCCACCGACGACAAGGACTTCAGCGCCCAGATCACGAAGATCAAGGCCGCCGGTCCCGATGTCCTCTTCCTCCCCGACTACTACAGCACCGTCTCCCTGATCGCAAAGCAGGTCCGGAACCAGGGCATGGAGATCCCCATGCTGGGTGCCGACGGATGGGACGAGATCGCCAACAACGCCGGCGACGAAGTGATCGGGTGCTACTACTCGAACCACTACTCCCCTGACGCGGACGACGCCGAGGTCAAGGCCTTCGTCGAGAAGTACAAGGCCGCGTACGGCGAAACCCCCAACGCCCTGGCCGCCCTCGGGTATGACGCCATGTACATCGTGGCCGATGCCATCAAGAAGGCCGGCTCCGTCGATCCCGACAAGATCCAGGCCGCGATGATGGAAACCGACAAGAAGTTCGTGACGGGCCAGATCTCGTTCAACGAACTCCGCAACCCGGTCAAGTCCGCCGTCATGGTCGAGCTCGTGGCCGGCGACGAGGCCAACAAGCCGAAGGTCATCTACGCTGCCACCGTCAATCCCTGATGACCGGCTCCACGGGGCCATCCTAGACTGATTTGCCCTCGGAATACGGCATGGCAGAGGAGTCCCTCTTCTGCTATGCTGTATTCTTGAGTGGAGCCTGAGCCAATGGACAGGAGGCGGAGACGATGGTCGTCCTGCAGCAGCTGATCAACGCCATCGCCCTGGGCAGTATTTATGCGCTCATCGCCCTGGGCTACACCATGGTCTACGGCATCGTCCGGCTGATCAACTTCGCCCACGGGGATGTCCTGATGCTGGGAACCTTCGCCAGCTTCGGCATCCTGTCGACCCTGGGCTTCTCGCCCCTGACCCTCCTGATTGCCTTCCCTGTCGCCATGGT
>JAKPNJ010000209.1 GCA_029548445.1 Bacillota bacterium
GGGGCCCGGAATCCCTGGGAAATCGGCGCCACCAGGTCCAGGTCCTTCCGGATGCCCGCGATGCTCCAGCGCAGGGCCGCGATCCCCCGCATCCGGCTGTGGACCGACGGCTCGAACAGCAGGTCCCCGGTCTCCCGGTCCACCGTGATCCGCAGGCTGCCGTCGGCGTCCCAGCCCGACAGGACGACTTCCAGGATGTGGTCCGCGATCCGCCGGTACGAGATGCCGGACTTGAACCCCGAGCCCAGGGGATAGCTCGTCCCGGCGGCATGGAGCACCTGGAGGGAGGGCACACCCTCTCCCAGGGAACGGTCGAGGAATTCCTCCCCGGTCCGGGCATCCCGGAGGGACACGAGGCGGCACCCTTCCAGGGTTCCCTGGATGGTATCCGTCCGGATGTCGACGACCTGGTCATGGACCTGGAACATGGGGGTCTCCTTTCGCGGCTCAGCCGCCCATCCCGATGGCCTGCTTGATTCTCCCGATATTCCGGAGGCTCGTCCGGATGCTGTCAAACCCGGTGGGCAACCGGGTGGCATCCTGCTCCACGATGAAGGTGCCCACGGATTCCCCTGCGGCGGCCGTCATCAGGGCGGCGAAGTCGACCCGGCCCTCGCCCACCTCCGTGAAGAAGCGTTCGGGGCCCTTTTCCATGTCCTTCAGGT
Source organism: Bacillota bacterium (assembly GCA_029548445.1). GTDB lineage: Bacteria > Bacillota > Clostridia > Saccharofermentanales > UBA5734 > JAKPNJ01. The sequence goes on from JAKPNJ010000209.1 coordinate 666, forward strand.
GGAGGATTTCGCATCGGGGTCCCAGCTTCCGCAAATAGGCCGCCGGGTCCTGGCCCCCATGGGTAACCCAATAGGCGTCCATCTCGAAGAGGACGGCGGCGGGGTCGGTCTCCTCGATGAGCAGGTCATAGGCGAACCGGTCGCCGAACCGGACGAATTCGAAGGAATGGTTGTGGTAGCAGAACCGCAGGCCCCGCTCGGCGCAGCGTCGGCCCGTCCGGTTCAGGAAATCGGCGGTCCGCCGGTAGGCCTCCTCGTCGGCGGCCATGTCCGGGGACAGGATCGGGCAGGTCATGTACCGGACACCGATGTCGAGGTCAAAATCGATGGCCCGGTCCAGGTCGGTCCGCAGCCGGTCCAGGTCCATGTGGTGGGAGATGGCCGACAGCCCCAGGCGCGCGAGGACAGCGCGCCATTCACGGGCCGTGTAGGGCGCCGGCGGACCGCCGATTTCGACGATCGGGTACCCGATCCGCGCCACCTCCTCCAGGGTGCCCTGGTAGTCCTCCAGGAGTTCCCGGGCCAGGGTGTAGAGCTGGACGCCTACCGGTACGTCACGCATGTTTCGTTCCTCCTTCCCGTTTTCACGTCTGCATCCTGCGATATTCATATGTCCGAAGGGGAACCTTCGGATCACGGTCCATATTCCAATTCGATCCGCACTTCCTTTCCCCCGAGGTCACGAATCCAGGCCCAGCGGCTGTCTCCGGACGAAACGACCCGGAATGGCACCGAAAGGCCGCCGCAGGCCACCCGGCCGATGGTCCGGCTGTCGGGAATCGGACCCAGGCGCAGGTCGAAGGCTGCGGGCCGGTCCCCAAACCGGACGGAAAAGACCTGGCCGTTGTCGAACCGCTCGTAGCGATATCCGGTCGCCTGCCGTTCCCGGCCGGTCAGGACGGGAAACCCGTCGACCCGCATGCTGTGCCACCGGGAGGGATACCGGGGGACCAGCCGGAGTCGTTCGGGCCGGTTGTCGTCGAACCCCAGGAGAAGCCGGACGGCTTTCGAGGCGTCGGCCACATGGCTGTCCTGTCCGGCATACGCGTTGACCGCCACGTGGAATCGGCCGCTCCGGTGGAGGATGATGCCCTCCGGCGACACCCATCGGCCGAACTGTCCCAAATAGCCGTGGGTAACCATCATGGAGAGGTACCCTTCCACATCCGCCATGCAGTCCATCAGGGCGGCACCCTGCAGCATCATCCCCTGGCCGTATCCGAACATGCGAAGGGCGTCATACCCGCCATGCGAGCGGAGCCACCGGTACGTATTCCGGTCGATCTCCAGGAAGCGGCACCCGAATTCGTCTCCGGGGTCGAGGTCCTCGAAGGGCGTGTAAGTGAAGCCCTCTGTCGACAGGTGAAGGGGGACCAGGGCGTGGGCATGCTCCTGCCAGTCACAATGGGGTTCCGTATGCCAGACAGGTCCGAAGGGCCCCTTGTCGACCAGGTGGTCCAGGATCCCCCGGGCCAACCGGAGGGACAGCCCGTGCCAGGCGTCCGCCTCATCCCGCATTCCCAACTGTTCCGCCATCCGGATGGCCAGGCGGAGGCCGTGGAGGCAGTTGAAGGACGAATAGATGTCATAGTCCCCATGGGCGCATTCGCTCTCCGTAAAAAGGACATCCTTCCTCATCCCGGGCCGGATCGTGTCGTGGTCCAGCTGCCACCGGATCCATTCGACGGAAGCCCGGGTCGCATCCCAGTGGGCCCGGTTCCACTCGATCGGGCGTCCCATCCAGTGCCAGTACATGGCGCGCCCCCACATGCAGATCCCATGGCCGTCGTTTTCCCGGTTGCCGGTTTCGATGGTATCGCCCACCGGGATGGCCCGGTCCCAGGCCTGTCCCGCCACCCGGTTCCAGTGGGGAGGGGTCGCCTCCGCAAAGAGGCAGCGGTCCAGCCAGTCGATGTACCCGGGTACGAATCGGTCATACCCGAAGGCCGTCGCTTCCCGGATGAGTTCCCCGGCCCCCCGGGTCCAGGCCTCTCCCGTTCCGGGAAGCGTGCCGGGCTGTGCGGACCGATAGCGTTCCAGAAATCCCGAAACCCCGTCATACAACGGCACATGGGTCCGCCACGCACCGATCCCCATCGTATAGTTGGGCAGGACCCATTTCATGGTGGAGGAACTGCATCCCGTCCCCCGGTCCGCAATGTGGGCGGCACACTCCGGTCCGTTGAAATGCAGGAAGGTCGCGGCCCGGACGGCATCGGGGCACCCCCGGAAATCGAATTCCGGTCCGAAATATCCTTCCGGCCGCTCCGGGTTTTCCGGCACAGGCACCTCCTCGGTGAAATCATAGAAGAGGTGCTGCAGGTCGGACTGGGCGTCGGCTCGGGTCCCGGTCCGAATCTCGCCAGGCGTCACCGGAATGAGGCACGGGTCCCTGTCGCCGGGATCAGGGAGCGGCGCCAGGATGGGCGAAGGGGCGTCGGTCTCCAGCGAGACCCCAATGATCACCGGGTATTCATGCAGGTCGTCCGTGCCCCGGATGGCGATGGACCGGACGACTCTCCCCTCCAGGTCGACGGGGAAGAGGTACCGGGCGTTGCAGGAATATCCCGCCATGGGACGGATCCCATCCGCCAGCCGGAGGTTTCGGGCGATCCGGTCCCGGGCGTCGTCCCGTCCTTCGAACAGGGTCGAGTCGAAATTCTGCCAGGGGCCATCCGGGGAGTAGGCGTTGTCATGCCACAGGATGTCCCAGGGCCGCCCATACCAGAGATTGAACCCGAAGACCAGGGGGATGTCCGTCCGGCTCCCGTCCTGCCATTCGATCCCGATCTCGCCGGCCCGGTCCCCGATGAAGTGCGAGTACCCGTGGTCTCCTTTCGGGCTGTACCAGGATCCGTTGGCGAGGTCGTTCCGGTGGACCATGCCGAGAAAGCAGGCGGTCCGGGCGGGTGTGTCCCCGCAGGGAAGGACCATGCCGTCCCGCCAGTCGGCCAGGGTTCCGCCCAGCTTGGGCGATACCTCGCCGTCGAACGTGAAACCGGCATGCAGGAACTGCCGTTCCACATGATCCACGAGGAAAGGGACCCCGTGGACGAAAAGGCACTGGCCGCCCCGTTCCGGCCGGACGGCGGCCCACCGGGACCGGAGGGGCCATCCGTCGTCGCAGGTGATTTCCGTTTCGAGTACGCGGGTCGAGGCGAGGCGGATTTCCAGGGGGACGGTACGGGGTGCGGCGATCCGGAACCGGGCTTCTGCGGTCCACAGGTGGGGTCGGTCCGCCTCCGCCCGGAAGTGGAGGGGCAGGGTCCGGCCGTCCACCGAGAAGCCACGGAAAGGATCCATCGACCCGCCCAGGGCCAGGCCTGGCCCGTTGTCCGTATGGCGGTCATACCGGAACCGGATGCGATGGATTCCCGCCGGCAGCGACAGGACCTGCCGGAACCGGCGGGTCCGACCGGGGACCACCGGCGGCTCCCGGGTCCGGATGCAGGGGATCCGGGCCCCCTCTTCCTCCCAGTTCCCGGACAGGTCCACGGGTCCGAACAGCCGACCGGCCATCGCCTGGCTCCTCATGCCTCTTCCGTGGTCAGGACCCGGAAGTCCGGGAGAAAACCATTTCCATCCTGCCCGCCCGCGAATCCGGACAGGCGTGCGGCCAGCACCGGGAAATAGGCCAGGTGGGCCTTGTTGCCCCGGTTCACATTGCCCTTCCGGGCCAGGACTTCCTGCATCAGGTAGGGATCCCCGACTTCCCGGAAGGAGACGTCAAAGAGAGCCTGGAGCCGATCCCGGAACACATCGGTCCGGCCGGCATGGACCAGGGCCATGAGCAGCTGGCCCTGGCCGTAGCCGAGATGGCTGGGCCCCATGTGCCAGCGGACCATACGCGGATCGAAGGGATCGCCGAGGCGCTCCAGGACGAGATCCAGGGTCTCGGCGGCCATCCGGTCATCCGGGGGAAGCAGGCCCACCTGGGGATCCTGGAGAAAGAAGCCCGGGGCCAGCGAGTAAGCGGACAGGCCGATGCGTCGGGGCCGTGTCCCGTCGACGGCGGGGCGCTCCCCGTGGGGGATGTAGGTAGTGAAGCAGGCCCCGATGCCTTCGGGAATCTCGAAATACGGATTGGCCGCGTCCCCGAACAAGCCCTCCCGCAGTCCCGCCATCAGCCGGTCCACGGCCCGGGCGAACCGGTCCCGATCCTCCGGCCGGCCGGCGTCGTCGGCCAGGGCCAGGAACAGGCGGAGGCCCGCCGCAGCGGC
>JAKPNJ010000214.1 GCA_029548445.1 Bacillota bacterium
GACCCGGACAGCCGGGAAGCCGCCGTCCTCCGGAACGCCCTGCGGGAAACCCTGGCCGCCATCGACTGGCGCCGGCCCGGCTCCGCCTCGTTCTCCGCTTCCCTGGCCCGTGCTTCCGGCCGCATGCAGGCCTATTTCCAGTCCGAGGGCGGCCGGACGGCGCCCATCGCCACCTGCGTGGGCCACACCCACATCGATGTCGCCTGGCTGTGGACACTGGACCAGACGCGGCAGAAGACAGTCCGGAGCTTCGCCACCGTCCTCGACCTGATGGATCGGTATCCGGAGTATGTCTTCATGTCCAGCCAGGCCCAGCTGTACCGATTCCTCGAGGAGGAAGCCCCCGGACTGTTCGAGCGGGTCCGGGACCGGTCCCGGGAAGGCCGCTGGGAAGTCGAGGGCGCCATGTGGGTGGAGGCCGACTGCAACCTGGCCTCCGGCGAGGCGCTGGTTCGCCAGATCCTGTATGGCAAGCGGTATTTCCAGCGGCAGTTCGGGGTGGAATGCGAGGTGCTCTGGCTTCCGGACGTTTTCGGCTACAGCGCGGCCCTGCCCCAGATTCTCCGGCAGTCCGGCATCCGGTACTTCATGACGACGAAGCTGTCCTGGAACCAGTTCAACCGGATACCCACGGACACCTTCCTCTGGAAGGGGATCGACGGGTCCGGGATCCTGTCCCACTTCATCACGACCCGGGACGCCCGGGAACCGGACGCGTCCTCCATGACCACCTACAACGGCCTGCTCTGCCCCTACCAGGTGGCGGGGGCGTGGAAGCGGTACCAGAACAAGCGAATTAATCAGGATGTGCTGGTCAGTTACGGCTTCGGGGACGGGGGCGGCGGACCCACCCGGGAGATGCTGGAACATGGGCGGCGGCTGGCGGGAGGCCTCGCCGGGTGTCCGGCGGTCCGGATGGGGACCGTGGCGGATTACTTCCGGCGGCTGGAGCGGACCGTGGCCGGACAGGACCTGCTGCCCGTATGGAACGGGGAGCTCTATCTCGAATACCACCGGGGGACCTATACTTCCGTTGGCCAAAACAAGCGATACAACCGGAAAAGCGAGCTGCTGTACCAGGAACTGGAATGCTTCTGCAGCCTGGCCGCCCTGCTGGGACAGCCCTATCCTTCGGACGAGATCCGGTCCGGCTGGGAGACAATCCTCCTCAACCAGTTCCACGACATCCTGCCGGGCTCCTCCATCCGGGAGGTATACGAAGAATCATGGAAGCAGTATGACGAGGTCCTCCTCCGGGGGGAGCGCCTCCGGGAAAGGGCGCTGGCGGCGATCCGGAGGGAGATGGCCCTGCCCGGCGACAGCGTCGTCGTCTTCAACTCCCTGTCGTTTCCCCGGACCGAAGCCGCCTTCGTCCGCCTTCCCGCCGGCCTGCCGCTTCCCGTCCTGCTGGACGGGGACGACCGTCCGGTTGCACTCCAGGTCGTCGCGGAGGATGTGCCGGGCCAGCCCGCCGTCCCGGGGGAGGGCCCGCTGGCGATCCTGTGTGCCAGGGATGTGCCGGCCCGGGGCCACCTGGGTTTCCGCCTGGGGGCTCCGTCCGGCGACACGATGGCGATTCCGGGGGAATCGATGCATATCGCGCCCGACCGGATGGAGAACGATTATTTCCGCATCCTCCTGGACGAACGGGGGGCCTTCGTGTCGGTGTACGACAAGGCCGCCGGCCGGGAGGTTTTGCCGCCGGGACAGCGGGGCAACGTCCTGCAGGCCTTCGAGGACCGTCCCCTGCGGTTCGACAACTGGGACATCGATGTCTACTATCGGGAGAAAATGTGGGAGATGGCCGACGATGTCCGGATCGAGGCCGTCGAGACCGGGCCGGTCCGGGGGCGCCTGCGGATCGAGAGACGGTTCCTGGATTCCGTGGCGGTATCCCATGTCTGTCTCTACGCGGAGATTCCCCGGATCGACTTCCATACCGAAATCGACTGGCGGGAGGACCGGATCCTGCTCAAGGCCGCCTTCCCCGTGGACATCCTCGCGGACAAGGCCACCTACGACATCCAGTTCGGCAACGTGGAACGGCCGACCCACAGGAACACCTCCTGGGACATGGCCCGGTTCGAGGTCTGCGCCCACCGGTGGGCGGACCTGTCCGAGGACGGTTATGGCGTGAGCCTCCTGAATGACTGCAAATACGGGCACGACATCCGGGACGGCGTGATGCGGCTCACGCTGCTGAAGTCCGGCAACGATCCCAATCCCCAGGCTGACCGGGAGCGTCACGTCCTGTGCTATTCCCTGGTGCCCCACGCCGGCGGCTGGCGGGAGGCGGGCATTCCGCAGATGGCCGCCAGCCTGAACGTCCCGCTGCTGGCCCGGGTGACGGGGCCCGGGACCGGGCGCCTGCCCGGCCGCATGGCCTGGATGGAGCTGTCCGCCCCCAATGTCCTGGCGGACACCGTCAAGGAAGCGGAGGATTCGGGGGAGAGCATCCTGCGGATCCACGAGGCATTCGGCCGACGGACCGATGTCCGGATCCGGTTCGCCTCGGTCCTGGAGGACGTTACGGCCTGCGACCTGATGGAACGTCCGCTGCACCCGGTCGACCACGACCGGCATTCGTTCTCCATCCGCATCCCCCCGTACGGAATCCGGTCCTTCCGGATCCGGTTCGGCCCGTGGGACGGCGGACCGGAACCCCCGGACGGGCCCAGGGACCCGTCCGATCCCCCCACCCCGGGCACGAGGCCGGACGACGCGTCCGGATCGGCTATAGAAAAATGAAACGAGGAAGGACGCCATGACCACACGAAGCTACCACCTGTCGAACCTGCATGTCCCGTCCCGGGCCGTTTCCCGGTCCATTTCCGCGGAGAACCCCCGGGGAGAGAAGGGCCGGGGTGCCATGGCGATGCCGGGCCCCCAGGACGCGGGCCGGGATCTGGGCCAGGGCTGGAAGATCGCGCCGGCCATCACCCTGGGGGCCGGGGAGACGGTCGTCCTGGCCGACATCGACGGCCCCGGCCTGATCACCCACATCTGGACTACGGCGTTTCCCGCCGCCATCCGGGACTGCATTCTCCGGTTCTACTGGGACGGGGAGGAGACGCCTTCCGTGGAGGTGCCCTACGGGGATTTCTTCTGCAACGGCTGGCCGGTTCGGGCCAACGTCCTGTCGGAACCCATCAACGTCAATCCCAACGGCGGATTCAATTCCTACTGGCCCATGCCCTTCCGCCGGCACGCCCGGATTACGGTCGAGAACCAGCGCCCGGAAGCCCTGTTCGGTTTTTTCTACCAGGTCGACTATCTCCTGGATGACATCGCCGAGGACAGCCTGTACTTCCATGCCCAGTGGCGGCGGGAAAACCCGGTGCAGTATGCCCGCGAATACACGATCGTGGACGGGATCCGGGGGAAGGGCCGCTTCGCGGGCCTGTACATGGCCTGGGGACAGAACAGCAACGGCTGGTGGGGCGAGGGCGAAGTGAAGTTCTACCTCGACGGCGATACGGAGTTCCCGACCTATTGCGGCACCGGAACCGAGGACTACTTCGGGGGGGCCTGGTGCTTCGGCAACAGCCGGGGAGACGGCTACGAGACCTACAGCGCCCCCTATCTCGGCTACCACCAGATCATCCGGCCGGACGGCCACAACGGCGCCAACATGCGCCACGGCCTGTACCGCTGGCACATCCTGGACCCCATTTTCTTCGAGCACGACTTCCGGGCGACGGTCCAGGCCCTGGGCTGGAGGAATTTCGGGGGCGGCATCCCCAACCGGTTCCTGGCGCTGCAGGACGACCTGGCGTCCACGGCCGTGTGGTACCAGCAGGAACCCCACGCCCCGTTCCCCGTGCTTCCGGGGCGGGACGACCGGGAAGTCGTGTAAGGCCGACAGGCATCAATCCGCGGAAAGGAGCCTGCCCATGCAGATGGAAGGACTCACGGGCCTTGCGGCCCTCGGCAAGGCCGTCACCCGGTCGATCTCGGCCGAGAACCCCACCGGCGGGAAAGGCATGGGCTCCATGGCCGAATGCGTTCCCGGCTCCCTGGCGGACCGCCTGGGGAAGAACTGGAAGTGCGCCCCCTGTTTCTCGCTGCCCGGCCGGGAGACCACGGTCATCGCGGACATCCGGGGCCCCGGCGCCATCACGCACCTGTGGTTCACGAATTTCGAGCCCGTGATCCGGGGCATCGTGCTGCGCATATATTGGGACGGGGAAGAGACCCCCTCCGTCCAGGTACCCCTGGGGGATTTCTTCGCGTGCGGCCACGGGAAATTCACCCAGGTCCAGTCCATCCCGGTCTTCACGGTGGCGTCCGGCGGCCTCAACTGCTTCTGGCGGATGCCCTTCCGCAAGTCCTGCCGGATCACCCTGGAGAACAGCTTCGAGGGACCCGTGGACGCCATGTTCGTCCAGGTCGACTACCAGCTGTGCGACATCCCCGATGACGCGGCCCACTTCCATGCCTATTGGAATCGGGTCCGCGTGGATGTGGCCGATCCGGTCTGCGTCATCGCGGACATCCGGGGACGGGGGCATTATGTGGGCACCTACCTGGCCTGGGAGCCGAAATCGCCGCTCTGGTTCGGCGAGGGCGAGGTCAAGTGCTACATCGACGGCGACACCGACTACCCGACCTACAACGGAACCGGAACCGAGGATTACTTCGGGGGTGCCTGGGGGTTCCCGGCGCCCTACTCCGGGCCGTACATGGGGTGTCCGTACATCGAGCCGGCGGACCAGGTGGCGGAAGGCAAGTTCCAGCGATACGGCATGTACCGGTTCCACATCCCGGACCCCATATACTTTGACCGGGAGATCCGGGTGCTGGTCCAGTCCCTGGGAGTTGACCTGACGGAGGAAGGCCCGAAATACAAGTTCAACGACGACGATATCGCGTCCGTCGGCTACTGGTACCAGGCCGAGCCCCACCGGCCCTTCCCGGAGATCCTGCCCCTGGACCGGCGCCTCTGACCCCTTCCAGGGGATCCGGAAGGGCCCGGCCGGAGCCCGGCCCCGGATCGGCGGGGTCCCGGTCGCAGGCGGCCCGGCGATAGGCCCTGGGCGGGCAGCCCATGACCCGCCGGAACGTCGCCGTCAGGTGGGCGGCGCCGGGGAATCCGCACAGCTGGGCGATTTCGCCGAGGGAGGCGTCGGACCCGTCCAGGAGGGCGCAGGCCTTCCGGAGTCGGAGCCGCCGCTGGTAGTCGGCCGGGGCATACCCGGTCAGGGCCCTGAAGTGGCGGGCGAAGCGGCCGGGGGACAGCCGGGCGATGGCGGCCATGTCCGCCACCGACAGGGGCGGCCCCTCCCGGGTTTCCATCTGCCGGAGGATGGCTTCCAGGGGAAAGCTCCCGGATACCGGGACGGAAGGACCGCCGCCGGCCGCCGACAGGTCCAGGAGCATCCGGCAGAACACGGTCCGCAGGAGGGACGACGCCAGGAGCAGGCCGGGAACGGTTGGCGCGGGCCCCAGGACGTCCAGGGCCTCCCGCATCCAGGTATAGAGCTCCGGCGAGCGGGCAGCGGGCAGGACCGGCCGCTCGGGGGAAAACCCCAGGCGACCGGCCAGGTCCTGGACTTCCCGGCCCCGGAGATGGGCCCAGTGGATGGTCCAGGGGAGACGGAAGTCGGACCCGTAGGCGTGGGGGCGATTGGCAGCGCAATAGACTGCGTCCCCGGGCCCGGCGGCGAACCGGCCGGCATCGGTTTCGATAAAGCCGTAGCCGGCTTCGCAGAGCATCAGGATGTCTTCCTCGATGCCGTGGCGGTGGATGAAATGGTGGCGAGCCTGCTCGAAGCGGCCCACCCGGGTCACCAGGAGGCCCGACAGGCCGCTGCCCGGGACGGCGGACCACAGCGCCCGGGGGACGTTCCGGTCGATCCGGAAACCGGTGGCCTCCGGCGACGGGACCGGACCGGTGGGATCATTCGACAGGACGGTCATGGGCGGATCCTCCTGCCACGATGGCAGAAAACGTGTGATAAACGGCAGAAACATTATAAAACATCGACGCACCGGTGCATAGAATCAGGCCAGGATGCGGACCGATTCCCGGCCCGCCGCCAGTCAGGACAGGAGGTGCCCCATGACCCGATGGCATTTTCCCCGGGAGGACGTGGCCAGGCTGCGGGAGCTGGCCGCCCGCCAGCGCGACGCGTCCCGGCTCCCCGTCATGGAGGAGCGCGCCCGGGAATGGACCCGTCACAACGATCTCGTGCCCGGCCGCCCGATGATCCACGTGGAGTTCGGCACCTTCCGCAATGACCTGGTGCCGCCGCTCCTGTGCCGGGACCCCATGGCCCGCCAACTGGAGGACCGGATCCTGTCGAATCTCGTCAACCACGAGCGCATCGACGACGACCGGCTGGTGCCGAAGACCCTGGACATCGCCTGGTGGGTCCGGCGGATCCTGTTCGACCAGCCCATTTCGGCGATCCACGCCCATGACGAACAGGGGCGGGAAACCCTGGGACACCAGTTCATCCATCCCATCCGGAACCTGGAGGAGGACCTCCCCCGGCTCCGGCCCTCCCGGCGGGAAGTGGACCGGGAGTCGACCCTGGCCTGGAAGGACTTCGTCGAAAACCTGCTGGGGGACCTGCTGCCGGTCCGGCTGGCCCAGGGCAGCCTCTACGCGTCCCCCACCGGGGATGTGGTGCGGCTCATGGGCATGGAGGCCATGTTCATGGCCATGGTGGACACGCCCGACCTGTTCCTGGCCCTCATGGACCGGGTGACCCAGGAATATGTCGACGATTTCCGCTGGCTGGAGGCGGAGGGGCTCCTCCTGCCGAACAACGGCAACGACTGGCTGGCCCAGGGCAGTTTCGGGTTCACCCGGAGCCTGCCGGACGGCCCGCCGGAGCCCGGCGTCCCCCTGCGAACCCGGGATCTCTGGGGCTACCTGGATTCCCAGGAGACCGTCGGCGTGTCGCCGGAGGACTTCGCCGCCTTCATCCTGCCCGGGTACCTTCGGATCGCGGAGCTCTACGGCCTCCTGTCCTACGGGTGCTGCGAGCCGGTCCACCCGATCTGGGACTCGTCCCTGGTCCGGTTGCCCCGGATGCGGAAGGTCTCCATTTCCGCCTGGTGCGACGAGGCCTTCATGGGCGAACGCCTGCGGGGCAGCGGCGTCATCTACCTCCGCAAGCCCAGCCCGAATTTCATCGGCGTCGGCCGGGACCTGGACGAGGAAGGCTATCGGGCCCATATCCGGAAAACCCTCGCGGCCGCCCGGGGATGCCAGCTGGAATTCGCCTTCCGCGATATCTATACCCTGGGAGGAGATCCCGAAAAGCCCCGGCGGGCCGTGGCCATTCTCCGGGAGGAGATCCAACGGCACTGGGAAGGCTAGCCGGTCGTCAGGCCCGGTCTTTCCGGAACGCGCCCGGGGTGCATCCCCGGTGCCGGCGGAACGCCCGGGTGAAATGGGCCTGGGATTCCAATCCAACCGAACAGGCGATCTCGGCGATGGGCAGGTCCGTTTCCTGCAGCAGGACATCCGCCCGTTCCATGCGGAACCGGTGCAGGTACGCCTGGGGGGACATGCCCAGGTGCTTCCGGAAGAGGCGAAACAGGCTGGTCCGGTCGATGCCCAGGCGGGAGGCGAGCGCCCCGATCCGGACCGGGTTGGAGTAGGCGCCCTGGAGGAACCGGACCGCCCGCTCCACCAGGGCCGCGCCGTCGTCGTCGGACCGTCGGGGCCGCTCCGGCCGTCCCGTCCGCACCAGGGATGCAAGGAACAGGTAGAGGTGTCCCATGGCCGCGGTGTCGTCGTCCGGCGTGGCCTGCCAGGCCTCCAGGATCGAGCGGACGGCGGCCGGGTCGGCAGGGAAGACCGGCCTCCCGCGCCGCAGGCCCGCCCGGGACAGGAGGGGCAGCACCCGGGTGCCGTGGAACCCGACCCAGATGTACGTCCAGGGGTCCCGGTCGTCCGCCTGGTAGAAGGTCCGCTCCATGGGCCGGATCAGGAATCCCTGGCCCGCCGTTACGGGATAGGTCGCCCCGCCGGAGACGAACCGGCCGCACCCGGACTCCACCACGTGGACCAGGTAGTGGTCCCGGACCGCGGGGCCGTAGGCATGGCCTGGGGCGCAGGCCTCCCGGCCGCACTGGTACAGGGACAGGTCGACCTGCCGGGCCGTGGCGGCATGGACCAGGGAAATCGCCGGATTGGGTTCCATGGGGGCATTATGCAACATCCGGTCAAAAGCTGGCAACAACCGGCCCTCCCTCCCCCGACCGCCCTGCATCTATAATGCAAGGAGAACCACGCCCGGGGAAACACCCCGGCCGAATCCGCAGGGAGGAACACGCCATGCCGAGAATCGCCTTCATGGGAGCCGGAAGTACCGTATTCGCCAAGAATGTCCTGGGGGACTGCATGCTGGCCCCCGAGACCGGGGACCTGGACATCGCCCTCCATGACATCGACCCGCAGCGGCTCCAGGATTCCCTGGCCATGCTGCAGATCATGGCCCGCAACACGGACCTGGGGGGACGTCGCTGCGACATCGCCGCCTTCGCCGACCGGCGGGAAGCCCTCCGGGGCGCGGACTACGTGGTCAACGCCATCCAGGTGGGCGGGTACGAGCCCGCCACCGTGGCCGATTTCGAGATCCCGAAGAAGTACGGCCTGCGCCAGACCATCGGCGACACCCTGGGCATCGGCGGCATTTTCCGGGCCCTCCGGACGATTCCCGTCCTGGAGGCCTTCGCCCGGGACATGGAGGCGCTATGTCCCCGGGCCCTCTTCATCAACTATACGAACCCCATGGCCATGCTGTCCGGCTTCATGCAGCGGTATACGGCGATCCAGACCGTGGGCCTGTGCCACAGCGTCCAGGTCTGCGCCCCCGGTCTCCTCTCCAGCCTGGGGTTGGAGGACCGGATGCCGGGATACCGGTGGGAGATCGCCGGCATCAACCACATGGCCTGGCTCCTGCGGATCGAGGATGCCGCCGGCCGCGACCTGTATCCGGAGATCAAGGAGCGGGCCCGGGCCTTCCTGGCGGGGACCCGGGAGTTCCCGGGAAGCCATGCCCATCGCGACCGGGTCCGCCTGGACCTGATGCTGCGGCTGGGGTACTACATAACCGAATCCTCCGAGCACAACGCCGAGTACAATCCGTGGTACATCAAGGCCCGCTACCCGGAGCTCATCGACCGGTACAACATCCCGCTGGACGAGTACCCGCGGCGCTGCGTCAACCAAATCGAGGGGTGGCGGAAGATGCGGCAGGACCTGGTGGAGCGCCACGACCTGGTCCACCACAGGACCCATGAGTACGCCGCCTTCATCATCGGCGCCATGGAAACCGACGTGCCCTACCGGGTCCACGGCAACGTGCTGAACCGGGGGCTGATTCCCAACCTGCCGTCCAACGCCTGCGTCGAGGTCCCCTGCATGGTCGACCGGAACGGGATCAACCCCTGCCAG
>JAKPNJ010000233.1 GCA_029548445.1 Bacillota bacterium
GCCGCTCGGCGACGGCCCTGGCCGTTCGGCCGCTGACACCCGAGTCCACTTCGTCGAAGATTAGCAGCGGAATCGCGTCCGCCGACGCCAGCAGCGTTTTCAGGGCCAGCATGGTCCTGGCCGCCTCGCCTCCCGAAGCGATTCGCTGGAGCGGCCGCATGGGTTCTCCCGGATTGGGCGCGATCAGGAATTCGACCTGGTCGAACCCGGTTCGGCCGGGATTGGAGGGACCCGATCCGTCCGGCCGAACATCGGCTTCGAATCGGACGTCCTTCATGCCGAGTCCCGACAGGGACCGCGCCATCCGGTCCGAAAGGAGACGTCCGGTCCGGGTCCGGATCTCGGTCAGGACGGCGGCCAGTCGGGCCAGCTCCGCTTCCACGGCCTCCTTGCGGCGCTGCAGGTCCGCCATTTGTTCCTCGGCGGATGCCAGGACCTCGAGCTCCGAACGGGCCCGTTCGGCGAAGGTCCGAACGGCTTCCAGGGTCCCGCCATATTTCTTCTTCAGCCGGGTCAGGAGATCCAGGCGCTCGTCCAGGCGTTCTAATTCCCCGGGCTCGACCCGGAGGCGGTCCAAGAGGGCCCGGATTTCCTGGGCCGCATCCTGGACCAGGACCTGGGCTTCCGCAATTTTGTCCGTCACGGGCCTGCATGCGGACAGGATCCGGGAGGCGCCGTCCAACCGGGATCCCAGGGCCGTCAGGTTCGACAGGAGGCCGTCGGGGTCCGCCTCGATCCGTTCATATGCCTCCGCCAGGGCATCGCGGATGCGCTCCGCTGCGGATACGACTCGCCGGCGTTCCTGCAGGCGGTCGTCCTCCCCCGGCGACAGGTCGGCCGCCACGATCTCGTTCAATTGGTATTGCAGGATGTCCATCGCGCGTTCCCTGCCAGCCGGGTCCGATCCGAGGGCACGCACGGACTTTAGGATGTCCTGATGTTCGGAGATTCCAATGAGATAGGGATCGAGAGCCTCTTGAAGCCTCGGGCCGGCATATCGGTCCAGTAGGACCCGATGGGTTTCGGTCCGGAAAATCATCTGGTTCTCATTCTGTCCATGGATGTCCAGCAGCCGTTCCGCCACTTCGCGAAGGGTCGAGAGCGGGACCAGGCGGCCGTTGATCCGACAGAGATTTCGTCCGCCGGACGAGATCTCCCGCCCGAGGAACAGGTCGTCGCCTTCGGACAACTCCACACCATACTGCTCCAGGAAGGACTCTCCCGCCATCCCCTGCGGAGGCCGGAACACAGCCTCGATCCTGGCGCTTTCGGCACCGGAGCGGATCATGTCCCGGGTCGTGCGGCCTCCCGCGATGGCGCCGAGGGCATCGATCAGGATGGATTTGCCGGCCCCTGTTTCACCGATCAGCACGGTCAGGCCGCTGCAGGGTTCCAGGACCACATGGTCAAACAGGGCGAAGTCGTGGATTTCCAGGCGAACCAGCATCGCACCGCCCTCAGGTGGAACGCAGCATGCCCTGCAGCCGCTGGGTCAGGGACCTGGCAGCCGCATCGCCTGTGGTGGCCACGAATACCGTATCGTCGCCGGCCAGGGTGCCCACCACATCCGGCAGCCGCATCGAGTCCAGGGCTGACGCACTGGCCGGGGCCATGCCGGGGAGGGTCCGCACGACCACCAGCTGGCCGGACCGGTCGCAGGACAGGACCGCTTCCGCAAACACCTTCATCAGGCGGGTCGTATCCCCCTCCCCGCCCCGCTCCATCTGGACATATCGCTGGATTCCGCCTGGCCCGGTCACCTTGATCAGCCCGAGTTCCTTGATATCCCTGGAGACGGTGGCCTGGGTCACAATGGCGCCCCCGGCGGACAACCGCTCCACGAGATCTTCCTGGGTTCCGATGGGTTCCTTCTCGATCAGGTCGAGGATCCTGGCATGCCGATCCGTCTTCGTCATTTTCATTCCATCGCCCCCCGTGCCTTCAGGCGCTC
>JAKPNJ010000247.1 GCA_029548445.1 Bacillota bacterium
CCAGCGATGGTCGGGCGCGATCTCTGCGTCCGACAGCATGAAATACTTCCGGCGAACCTTGGTGGACCCGATGGGGTCGTTCCAGGTAAAGTCCATGTGGTACCAGGTTCCGCCCGCCTTGACCAGGTTCCAGGCGTGGCCGCCCCAGCCGCCCGTTACGTTGGACAGCGCCTCGGGATAGAAATCGGTCCCGGCCGCGTTCTTTCTTGGCAGGATGTTGCGGACGGAATACCCGGCCTGGATCAGGACCGCATATCCATACTGGGTATACGCCTGGCAAACGCCCTCACCCGTGGAGACCAGCTCGTAGGCTGTGTATTTGCTGTAGGTCTGGTCGTAGTTGAAGGTCGTGCCGATGTATTGGTTGATGGCGTCGAGACGGGCATCGTCCCCTACCTTCGAACGGAAGGCGGAGGATGCCACAAAGGCCTCGGCGTGGGCGAACACCGCCTGCTTCTGCGCCTTGGTCTCGCGCCAGTTCAGGGTCAGGGTGACGGTGGCGTGCTTCGAGCTGTACGACAGGCTGAGGCCGCCGCCGCCGTAGATCCCGAGCATGTAGTCGTTGCCGGTTCGGTTCAGCTGGTCGGAGAAAAGCGGCAGCAGCGCCTTGTACTGGGTCGAGAGATAGGAGATGGCGACAGGGGTTCCGGCTTCCAGGATGAGCTTGTCCGGATTGCCGACATGCTGGTCGATAGCGTCCTGGTAGGCGTCGCGGATGGAGGCGATCACGTCGGCATCCGTGGAGCCGCTGATTGTGACACTGAGGTCGGCGGCCAGGACGTCCGTCGGCGCGACTCCGGGAAGGCGGGGCGCCAGCGGAGACAGGAGCAGCGCCAGGGTTGCGAGGCCCGAAAACAGGGCGGCCAGCATCCTGGAAACGCGACGGCGGGGCCGATCGGACGGACACGGGATGGATCCAATTAAAAACATATGGCAACCTTCTTTCGGCAACTGGCTGCCTGGCATTCCCCAGGCCCTGTAGTTTTGCGTCGCCGGCTCGCACCGGGTTTGCCTTTTCGTGAATTCGCCATGAATCCACATATGTAACTGGAGAATATCACGCGACATGATCCCTGTCAAATCGTGCCGAATTTCCCGTTAATATCCATGCCGCTTCCGACAGGATTGCCGAACTACATTCCATCGAGCCATGAAAGGAAGGCAAAGGCCAGCAGGACCAGGATCGTGCCGCCGCCCAGGCCCGCCGCGACTGCAAACAGGACAGGCTTCTGCAGAAGGGATGCCAGGGCGGAACGGAGATAGGCGCCGGGTCCGCGGTTCGCCGGGACTCCATCGTCCGGGTCGCCTTCCGTTCGGGACGAATTGTCGCCGGAATCCAGGGGATCCGGCTCGTCGGTAATGGAGGCGTCCGGCAGGTCGGTAGGATCGGGGGATGGCACCGGGGACGGCGTCCTTGTGGGATCGACAGGTCCCTCGGGCGGCGTCGGCGACTGCGGTAACCCGGTGGGATCGGGGGTGGAAGCGGTTGTTGGGGCCGGAGCGTCCGTGGGGCGGGCTGTCGGCAAAGGGGCCGGCGTCGATGTCGGCTTCGGGGTCGGCGTCGGCTTGGGGGTCGGCGGCGGGAGATCGGTGGGATATGGGTTGTGTGGGTTCCAGGAGGCGGTGGCGGCGGGATAGACGCCGGTCGGGCCGGGCCATCTGTGGTCGGGCCGGATTTCGGCGTCGGAAAGCATATAGTACTTCTTTCGAACCGAGTCCGACCCGATGGGGTCGTTCCAGGTGAAGTCCATATGGTACCACCGGTTGCCGACCCGGACCAGGTTCCAGGCATGGCCGCCCCAGCTGCCGGTATAATTGGAGTAGCCCTCGGGATAATAATCCTTCCCGTTGGCATCCTTGCGCGGCAAGACATTCCGGACTGTAAACCCGGCCTCCGTCAGGATGGCGTATCCATACTGGGCGTACGCCTGGCAGACGCCGGATCCTTCCGTGATCAGCTCATGGGCCGTATGGTTGTAGGACTCCCGATCGTCCGGGTCGCTGTAGCGGAACGACCGGGCGACGAAGGTGTTGATGGCGTCGAGGCGGGCATCGACGGTCGTCAGGTCCCTGTAGGCGGATGAATCCAGGAAGGCCCGGGCATGGGTAAAGACCGCTTCCGTCTGCTCCCGGGTTTCCCGCCATCCGATGGTGAACGTTGCGGATGCACGGGAAGTGCCTGGCGACACATTCAGTGTCGTGCCGCCATAGATACCCAGCAAGTAGTCGTTGCCGGCCTTGTTGAACTGGTCCGAAAGGAGGGGCAGCAGCCGCTTGTACTGGGTCGATAAAAAGGAAATGGCGGCCTGGCTCTTGGGATCGGCCCGGAGGATCCAGACATCGGCGATCCGGGTAGTGCCATCCACCAGGACCCGGGATCCCTTGTGTCCGTCGAACATGGCCTGGTAGGCGGTCCGGATGGAGGCGATGACCTCCGCCTCGTTGGCCCCGCGAATCCAGAGTTCCGGTTGCGCGACATCCGCAGCCAGGACGACCGCCGACGTCTCGCCGGCGAAGGGGGCCCTGGCTGAGAGAGGCGACAGGAGGAGGGCCAGCACGACCCATCCGCAGGCGACCGGACGGATCCAGCGGCTGGACCGGATGCGCCGCAGCAGCGTGCGACAAGGAACTGGGGCCTCGATGGGAAGCGGTCTTCCCATGGGGTCTCGTCGAGGGTACATGTCCGTCCTTTGGCGGCGGCAAGCGCCGATTGCCTTGCGCGGCCGATGCATCGCACTGGGGCGACCTGTATCGGGCCGGCCTTGGCAGGGGCGTTCCGAATGGACCTGTATGTTTTTGTAACACGGCCCACGGGCTGTGTCAAACCCCGGAACCTTTCAGTTGTATTGCAAAACCGCTATCCATGCGGCGATTCGGTTGATGTCGATGTTGTATGGTATTATATTTGGGTTATATGTAGACTTATCTTATATGCGATGTTATATTCTTCTTATCTGCTTACAGCATCCGCTCGCCGTATCGGTCGACCGAAAGGATGATCCGCCATGATCCAGCCCGCCTCCAGGCCCATGCCCCTCCGTCTCCTGCTGCGGCCGCGGGTCCGGCTCCTGTCGCTGCTGCTGGTCCTGACCCTGCTTGTCCCCCTGGCCGGGTGCGCACGCCCGACACCGGGACCCTCCGGCGGCAAAACCCCGACGCCCGCCGAAGACCCCGCCGTGGCCCCGGAGATCCGGATCCTGGCGGACGAGCCCTTCGAGACGCCTCCCGGGGACTGGAGCCACCTGACTGATCGGAACAACCTGGAGCTGGTCCCCATGGAGCCGGGAACCCCGCTGTATCCGGCCCCCCGGGGACAGCAGGTCCTGGGCGTCACGTCGGGGCGCATGGAGCTGTTCCGGGACCTGGGCCCCATGGAGCCGGACACGGTCTATACCCTGACCCTGTCCGTGGCCTCCGCCTCTCCGACCAACCTGGGGAGCCTGTCTGTCTCGCTGCTGGATCCGGCCACCGGCAAGGCCCATGCCCTGGGGTTCTCCGCCCAGGGTGCCTCCTTCAAGGTGGACGCCGTGGTCTGGAACCGGGTGACCCTGGTCGTGGACACCTCCGCCCTGTCGGAAACCGAGCGGTCCGGCCACCTGGCCTTTGAAATCCGGGGCAGCCTGGTCTATGTGGACGATCTCCTGGTAACCGCCCGCCGCCGGCGGGCCATGACCTTCCACGTCAGCGCGTCGGAGGGAAGCGGGGACGAAACCGGCAGCCTGGCGAACCCATTCGATTCGTTCCGGATCCTCAACGGCACCCGCCTGTTGCCCGGGGACCGGGTCCTGGTCCGGCGGGGCGATACCTTCCGGGAGCGGGTCTACCTGACGGGCAAGGGCGAGACGGAACGGCCGATCCGGATCGAGCCGTACGGGGAAGGCGCCATGCCGTTGATCACGCTGGGCGAGAACCGGCGGACCGACGTGGCCCTGACCTATGAAAACGCGAGCCATGTCCGGATCGCCGGGCTGCACATGGAAAACGCGAAAATCGGGCTCTACCTGCGGTACTACAAGGACTACGGGAACCGCGACGTGGTGGTGGAGGACTGCCTGTTCCGGAAGATGGACGATCTCTACTGCGCGCCCCAGGAGTACCAGAACGAGCTGGGCTTCTCGTCGGGCATCTGGCTGTCCGGCTTCAATCCGGGCGGGGCGTCGGACGTCCTGGACGGGCTTGTCCTGCGGAGCAACCGCTTCGAGTATTGTACCTCGGGGTTCAATACCAACTGGTTCTATTTCGATCCCGTCGGCCATCCGAAGGACATCCTGCGGAATGTGCTCGTGGAGGGGGGCCATGCCCTGGCCAGTTCCGTGGCGGGATCCCTGCTGATCCAGTGGACCGACGGGGTTGTCATCCGGCACTTCCGGCAGTTCGGCCGGAATCCCCTGGCGGAGACCGAGTGGTTCCTGTGGGGGTCCACGGGGCTCATGATCGGCAGCAGCCAAAACATCCTGGTCGAGAACAGCGAATTCGCCGATGTGGACCGGTTCGCCGACAACAAGGCCCTGATGCAGGAGCTGGCGGACAACCCCGAGCGGATGCGGGAGCTGGCCGGCAGCCTGCCGCTCTATTTCGGGCTCCACCAGGCGTTCAGCGGGGACGCTTCCGGGGTGGACATCGACGGCAACAACGAAAACGTCACCTTTCGGAACAACGTCGTCCACGACAACGACGGTATGGGGCTGCAGCTGCTGACCACCCTGGGGGCCAACCGGAACGTGGTCATCGAGGGCTGCACCTTTTACAACAACGGCACCAATGTGAAAAACAAGTGGGAGGTCCGCTCCTTCGAGTGGAACGGCAGCGAGTGGGTCATCGAGTACGACACCAGCCGCTACCTGTTCGGCGGGGACGCCTGGGAGGTCAAGCTCGACACGGCCGCCTCGGGCCGGTTGGCGGACGTCCGGCTTTACCGGGCGGACGAATCCTTCGGCTGGGTGTCCCGGAGCGGAATCCAGTTCTCCCGGTCCGGGATCGGCGAGCTCTGGTACCGGGATGTCCGGGACCTGCCGTCCGAAGTCCGGCCCGACCGCAGCGGGACCGTCCTGTCGGACGCGGAGACCGACCCTGTGGCGGGTACCGGCGTTGTGGAGATCGGGCCCCTGTTCCTCAACGGATTCCAGCGGCCGATTCTCGAACTGGACCTGTCGGTGTCGGCGGGGGAGCGGGCCAGGGTGTATTACATCACGGACCTGGACCGGGACTACAGCCCGGACCGCTGGTTCGACGTGCCCCTGCAGGGCGAGGCCGCCGGCCACGTCGACACCCTGGCGGACGGGTTCAAGGGCGTTCTCGTGGGCCTCCGGATCCGGCCGTCGGACGAAGCCGGCGCGGAATACACCCTGCGGTCGGTCCGGTTCGCGGAAAAACCGGATCCGTCCGCCACCCCCGGTGTCTCCGGTACGCCGGCGACGACGACGCCGTCTGCGGACGGCGGATCCGACACCCGGGTTCCCCTGGGCACGACGCTGCTGCTGCTGGGATTGGCCCTGGCAGCGGGCCTGCTGCTGGCCCTGGGCCTCCGGCGGGTCAGCCGGGGCGGGCGCCGCCCCGGGGCGCCGACGGATCCGCCTTCCGGAACGCCCGGCTGAGCCACCCCATCAGCAGGCCTCCCGCCGCGGCGACCAGCGCCACCACGGGGAAGGCCACGGACAGGCCCCACCGGTCGGACAGGGCGCCGGACAGGACGGGGCCGAAGAGCATGCCCAATCCGTACAGGGACTGGTAGATGCCCATGGCGGTGGCCCGGAGGGCCGGCGAAGCGGTGCCCACGGCCAGCCCCATGGAGAGGGTGAAGGTCATGCCCCGGGCGAACCCGCCCAGGACCTGGAGAACCAGGAGCAGGGTCCAGGACCCGCCCAGGGGGATCAGGGCCACGCACAGGGAGGACACGAGGAGGGTCGTCACGTTCGCGGCCATTTCCCGGCCCCGGATGCGGGGCAGCAGGAGGGTTCCGATGGCCAGGGAGCCCAGGGCGGTGGCCAGGGATGTCACCGAAGCCAGGGTGCCCAGCTGGGCGTCGGTGGCGGCCAGCCGGTCCCGGGCGAAGACCGGGACGAAGCCGAACTGGGTAGAGAAGGACAGGAGCTGCTGGAAGACGGCCATTCCGGTGGCGGCCAGCAGGATCCGGCTGCGCAGGAGGGCGGGGAGATGCGTCGGATCCAGCCCCGGCCCGTCCGGGTCCCGGCGCTCCACGAGGAGACGGGACAGGAGGACGCCCAGCAGCCCGGCGCCCAGGGCGATGAGAAACACCGGCCCCATCCCGGCCACGCCCGACACCAGGCCCCCCAGCATCAGCGCCGTGGTCTGGCCCGCCAGGTTCGCGGCGTTCAGGATGCCCATGGCCCGGGTAAAGTCTTCCGGCCGGTGGTAGGACGCGAACAGGACCGTAAAATGGACCCAGGTGGCGGCGGCGCATCCCGCCAGGGTCCGGGCGGCAAAGAGGGCGGGAACGCTCCCGCCGAGAAGGAACAGCAGGGCGCTGCCGGCGGAGAGGGCGAACCCCAGCGTAATGAAGGCCCGGCGGTGCCGCAGGTGGTCGGACAGCAGCCCCAGGGGAATCCGCAGGAGCATCTGGGCCAGGCCGTAGCTGCCCACCACGGCTCCCACCTGGGCGTGGGAGGCGCCGGCGGCCTCCACATGGGGCCCCAGCAGGGCCACGTACACATAGAGGGAGAACCAGAAGAGGCCCGTCGTCACGCCGAACAGGACCTTCCGGGACCGGGGGGCCTGCGGGGCGGCCGGCGGGGCGGCCGGCGGGTTTTCCTGCGGGCTGGCCATGGCATCCATATGCGGAAGTCTTGCCCAATCGGGCAGGTTTGTCAACCGTCCCGCAGGACGGTAGAATCAAGACCAGGGAAACGGCTCGGCAACGGAACGGCTCGACAGGGCAACGACCCGATCGCGTCGCACCACACGACGGGAGGCATCCGGGATGCGATATGCAACGTTTCGGGACCTGCGGAATCCGGATTGGGAACGGTACGGCCTGGTCCTGGACGACGGCCGGGTGGTGCCCCTGGCGCCCCTGCTGGCGGAACGGATGGCCTTCCCGCCGGCCACCCTCCTGGAGTATATCGGGATCCACACCCCGGATCTACGGGCCTGGCTGGCACACCGAATCGATGCGACGGATTTCGAATTCCTGCTCCTGGGGGATGTCCACCTGCTGGCGCCCATTCCCTGGCCCCGGCGCGACGTGATCTGCCTCGGGAAGAACTACCGGGACCATGCCGACGAAATCGCCGCCCTGGCTGCGGGCACCCGGGCTCCCTCCGACCAGCCGGTCTTCTTCGCCAAGTCCGCCTGCCCCGCCATCGGCCCCGGGGCGCCCATCGACGCCCACGCCGGCGTCACCGCCTGCCTCGACTACGAGGTGGAACTGGCGGTGGTCATCGGCCGGGACGCGTACCGGATCCCCGAGGACCAGGTGGCGGACCACCTCTTCGGGTATACAATCCTGAACGACGTCTCCGCCAGGGATGTCCAGACAGCCCACGGCCAGTGGTTCCTGGGAAAGAGCCTGGACTCCTTCTGCCCCATGGGCCCCTGGATCGTGGACCGGGACGACCTGCCCTACCCGCCGGCCCTGGCCATTCGCTGCCTGGTCAACGGGGACGTCCGCCAGTCCTCCAACACCTCCCGCCTCCTCTTCCCGATTTCCCGGGTCGTCAGCCAGCTGTCCCAGGGCCTTCGGCTGCGGCCGGGGGACATCGTGGCCACGGGAACGCCGGGCGGTGTGGGCTGGGGTCATGTCCCGCCGAAATTCCTGTCGCCGGGGGACCGGGTGGTCTGCGAGATCGAAGGCATCGGCGCCCTGGAGAATCCCGTGGTGTAGGGGGCAGGACGCGCCGCCAATTGATTTGATCTTCAAAGCATTCTCCCGTATACTCAGGCCATCGTGCCATGCGGCCCCTTGAAAGGGAGGTCTTCTTTCATGAACGGTGACCTGCGCTTCCTGCTCGTTTTCGGCCTGCCGGTCCTGGCTGCCCTGGCCGGCGGCCTGCTCTTCACCCGGGCCAAGCCCCGCCTCCTCCGGGGGATCGGCCTGGCCGCGGCGCTCCTCGCACTCGTCATCCCGGCGCTGATGTATGCCGTCGGTGTCGGTACGCTCCTGGCCGACAACGGGGGCGGGTTCGCTGACCTGGTCGTCGCCCTGGCGGCCCTGTTGCTGTCGGTCCTGATCAGCATCTCGCTGCTGCCCCCCGTCTCCGTCCTGCTGCCGCCCCGGAAGGCCTGGATCGTCCCCGGCGCCCTGAACCTCCTCCTGATCGTGGCCACCCACCTGCTGACCCAGGGAAACCGGCCCCTCGGGGAGCAGACCTGGACCGGCGTCCTCTCGCTCCTGGGCCTGTCCCTCGTGTCCCTGGTCGTGGCCTGGTGCGCCTACTTCTGGCGGAATCCCCGGTACCGGCCGGTTCCGGCAGCAGTCTCGGAGACGGCCTCCGAAGCGGAACAGGCGAAGGACGCGCCGGCCGGGCCGCCAGCGGAGTAGACAGAAAAAGGGGGGTGCCGTGCACCCCCCTGCATGATCCCCGAACCCGCCCGTTGCATCGAGCGCCCCCGTTACTTCGACTTGCCGGACCGGGACTCCTTGAGGGCCTCGATGGCGATGACATTGCGCTGGATCTGGTTCGTCCCCTCGTAGATCTGGGTAATCTTCGCGTCCCGCATCCGCTTCTCTACGGGATACTCCTTCATGTAGCCGTACCCGCCCAGGACCTGGACCGCGTCGGTGGTGACCCGCATGGCGGTGTCCGACGCCATGACCTTGCACATGGCCGATTCCTTGGAGAAGTTTTTCGCCCCGGAGTCGATCATCCGGCAGGTGGCGTAGACCAGGGCCCGGGAGGCCTCGATCTGGATGGCCATGTCGGCCAGGATGTGCTGGATGGCCTGGAAGGAGGAAATCGGCTGTCCGAACTGCTCCCTTTTCTTCGAGTACTCGACGGCCGCCTCGTAGGCGCCCTGGGCGATGCCCACGGCCTGGGCCGCGACGCCGGGCCGGGTCCGGTCCAGGGTCTTCAGGGCGATGACAAACCCGGTGCCTTCCCGACCCAGCAGGTTTTCCCTGGGGATCCGGCAGTCCTCGAAGACCAGCTCCACCGTGCAGGAGGCCCGGATGCCCATCTTGTTTTCCTTCTTGCCGAAGGAGAATCCCGGGGTCCCCTTCTCCACCAGGAACGCGGAAAAGCCCCGGGGCCCCTTGCTCCGGTCGGTGCAGGCGATGACCGTGTAGATGTCGGCCTCGCCGCCGTTCGTGATCCACTGCTTGGTGCCGTTGAGGACGTACTCGTCCCCGTCCCGGTCGGCCTTGGTCCGGACGTTGGAGACATCGCTGCCCGCCCCCGCCTCGGTCAGGCCGAAGGCGGCGATTTTCCGCCCGGCCGCGACATCCGGCAGGTACTTGCGCTTCTGCTCCTCGCTGCCGTACAGCATGAGCGGGAAAATGCCGAGGCCGGTGCCCGCGTAGGCCAGGGCGATGCCGCCGCAGGCCCGGCTGAGCTGCTCCACGACCAGGGACATCTCGAGGATGCCGCCGCCCAGTCCGCCATACTCCTCCGGGATATACACGCCGCAGAGATCCGAATCCGCCAGGACCTTCAGGATGTCATGGGGAAACGTCCCGTCCTCGTCATACTGGAGCGCGACGGGGGCGATCTTTTCCTCGGCGATTCGGGCGGCCAGTTCCTGGATCATCTGCTGTTCTTCGGTCAGGAAGTAGTTCATGTGCGTCTCCTTGTCCGTTTTTTCGCGTGCATCGGCATCGGTCCTCGGTCAGGGCCAGGCCAGGGGGAAAATCGGGGATATCTTGATTGTCAAAGCAATTATATGCGAAGGCGAAGCCCGATGCAACCACGCCGAACCGGGTTGTCCGACGCGGCCGTCCGAGGCGACCGAGGCTGCCGTCCGAGGCTGCTGCCAGGGGAATGTCACGCCAGCCAGAGCAATCCCAGGGCCATGGTTACCCCGTTGGCCAGGATCGTATAGGCCAGGGGTTTGGGCCATTTCCGCTCCGCCATCCAGAAGAAGTAGGCCAGGAACTCCACCAGGATCACCAGGGTTTCCAGGGCGGCAAAGGCCACGAGGTAGTTCCACTGGAAAGGCCCGGACACCAGGGCCACCAGCAGGACGTGGAGGAGGCCCTGGGTCGCCAGGTTGACGGGAATCGGCAGCCAGCGGCGCTTCGGAAACCGGAAGGGCAGGACCAGGAGGCATTCCACCAGGACCGTCAGGAACACCCGGCCCAGCAGCTTGAGCCACCACCAGAAACTCCCGGTGTTGGTCAGCACCGACAGGGTGTTCGCCCCCAGGTCATAGACCACCAGGGCGTCGAATTGGGTCGTCGTGATCGTGTCGGATACCCGGAGGGTCCCGGTGGCCCGGTCCTGGACGAGGACGGCGAAGGTGTCGGGGACGGCCATATAGGTAAACCTGTGCTCGATGGCGCCATCCGGCCGAAGGCTGCCGGACAGGTCGCCCCAGATGGCATACCCGTGGCAGAGCAGCCCGACCCGCCCTCCCTCCCGGTACTGGTAAATCGGGTACTCCCGGATCTCGGGATGCTCCTCTTCCAGCCAGCCGGTCTCGCCGGGTTCGGCGATGAAGGAACCATCTTCCGGGACCAGCAGGTCCAGGTAATAGTCATTCGGCGAGTCGGTGCCGATAACGCGGACGGTCAGCGAGGGTTTGGGACCCGCATCGGCCCGAACCGGCCCGGCCAGGCCGGACATGGCGGACCACAGGAGGAATCCAGCCAGGAAAGCGGCAGGCAACGCCAAGCGGCGACCGGATCCGGAGATGCGTTTCTGTGCGAACATGGGATGGTCACTCCTTCCGATCCGTTCCGGTTCGGTCCGGAACCTGTCGGCACAGCGGGAGATCCGATCCCATTCTACTCCTGCGGGGAAGCGGGGGACAAGGGAAGGCGGGGAAGCCGCCAGGCCTGCAGGAGGGCGTCGACGCTGTATCCGGTTTCCCAGGGGCGATGCTTGTTGCACCAGGAGAGGCTTCGTCCGTTTTCGTAGTATTCATTCCAGGATCCCGTCACATCCCGGAGGGACAGGACCCGGGATTCGGCCTCCGCGATCTCTTCCCGGGTTCCGCCGGAGGAAACCAGGGTGTACAGAAGCAGGGCGGGATCATAGCCGACCGTCCGGTTCTCAGGCCGAAAATCAGCCAGGAACCTTCTGGCCAGGGAGAGGGTTTCTGCCGGGGCCAGGAGATCGCTGCCCAGGTAGGCCGGCAACAGGCTGACCGACGGGATCTCCACCGGGCCCGGCGCCGGTGGTCCCTGGTATCCCGCCCCGTTTCGGCACCAGGGGCAGAGGTAGTGCCCGCCGCCATCGGTCTCCAGCCACCCGAAATGGATCTGGCCGAGGCTGGATCCCTGCTCGCAGACGCCGAACTTGAACCGGGGCCTGTCCCGGAGAGCGGCCTCCCGCTCCGGGGCGTTGGCCACGAGCCTGCCGTTTCGCAGGAAATGCGTCCGATATCCGGACCGGACCCGGGATGCGGCGCAGGCCACTTCCCGGAGACGGTCGAGGGTCCCGTTCCGGCGAGCCCACCCGCACAGCCATTCGGCGGCCAGGAGGAACAGGAGCGTCGCCTCGGCCGCGCCATGGAGTAGCGCCGACCGGGGCAGAAGAAAGCCCGCCACATAGGTTTCGTCGCCATTGAACGGGAGCATGTCCTCCACCAGGTGCGGCAGCTGGACCCGAAGACACCACTCCAGCATGGGCAGGATCGTCCGGATGTGGGTGTCGTCGCCGGTGGCGCGCCAGTAATCCCTTGCGGCCAGCACGAGATAGGAGGTCTGCTCGACATGGTCGTTCTCGGCGGGATGCCGGGGTTCGTCCCGTCCCATGGCCTCGGCGTTGACCAGGTCGCCGAATCGCTGGAACTTGCCGAAACGGAATTCCAGGATCGACCGGGCCGCCTCCGGATAGCCCATCGCCAGCAGCCCCCGGACTGCACCGTAGTTGTCCCTGGAATAGCCCACCGGCAGGAAATGGGCCGATGGAAGCCCGCCCTCCAGCGATTGCTGGCAGCGGATCAGGAGCAGGGCTTCCTCCAGCAGGTCCCGTCTCCATTGATCCGCTTCTCCCGGAACGAGGCCCAGGCGTTCCGGGTCCAGGCGTCCGGTGAATCGGCGCCATGAGTTGACCGCATCCCGCTCCAGGTCCTCCGGCCGCAGGGGCGACAGGAATTCCACCGCCTCGACGGCGCCGGCATGGGAGAGATCCGCCACAAAGGCCAGGTCCGCATCGCCTGGACCGATCCGGAAGACCAGGTCTCCCTCTCCCCCTTCCTGGTTCCTTCCCTCCAGGTTGACCGGCTCCACGGGCCCGTCGACTTGTCCCCGAATCCGCAGGAAGCCGTATGAACTCCGGGCGTCCGTGTGGAACAGGATGGCGTTGCCCGGCAGGACTTCGAACTGGATGAGGATCGTCCCCGGTTCCGGGTCCCTCCGGGCAGACCAGCACCGATGCCGGCCGGGAAAGCGGATCCGCTGCAGAATCGGGGTCTCCAGGTTCCGGTAGAGCCGAAGCAGGGCGGGCACATCCCGCGGGACCACATCCCGGATTTCCGGAACCCCTTCCGGGATCGGGCCGTCCGGCGGGCAAACAGGCGGGCCCTCGGCAGGCTCGTTCTCCTGGTTGATGGACAGGATGTGCCGCCGGATCGGGGTGCCGGGCACGCGGACGGTCCGGGTTTCCAGCCGGTGACCGGCGACGGGGGACAGCAGGATCCGGGCCAGGGACGTGGATGTATAGGGGCGATAGATGTCGGCGATGTCCGGTCCATGGCTGTACGCCAGGAGTTGTCCGTTGCCCTGGGAGACAATATGCTCGTACAGCGGGTTTCCCGAAGGGTCCCAGCGCCACGGGACGATCCGGTTCATGGCCGGGCTCCCCCGGCGGCTCTCCGGCCCCGGGCCGACAGGTACCGGACCAGGGCTTCCAGGTTGATGCCCGTGCTGAAGATGTTCAGGTTGTGGGAGTTTTCGACGCCGTGGGGGCCGTAGAATTCGGAGTAGGTCCCCGAGGCGCCCATGAGCCCGCCGTCGACCAGGGTCCGGAATACGGCCTCTGTCTCCTCCTCCGGGCGGTCCATCTCCACCAGGTCATACAGCAGGTACCCCAGGGTATGACCCGGAAATCCCTCGTTGACCCCGGGACAAACCGGGAGGAACCCGGTGTCGGGCCGGAGATCCGCCATCGCCGACAGGGCATCGGTTCGCTCTCCCCCTTCCGGAAACGCCGCCCCGAGCCACAGGGGCATCAGGCGATGGGGCAAAATCGGAAAGGGAGACGGGGTCCCGTCGGGATGAAGAGTCGTATGGCGGCATCCGCTTGCGCGATCGAGGAAATGGCGGTCCACCTGGTCCCGGATCCAGTCCGCGGCGTCCCGGTACCCCTGCGCCTCCCCCTCCCGCCCGGTCCGGGCCAGGTACTCCGTCAGGAACCGGGCCGAGGCCAGGGCGCCGGCGACGGCGGCCAGGGAGAAGTTCCGCAGGTCCCAGTCCGGCAGGCTCCCGTACATCCGACCGTCCACCGACGGCACATACCGCTCGGTCTCGTCCCCATGGAACCGGAGACGGCCGTCATGCCGAAGCGCCACATCCAGCTGGGCGTCCACCGCCCGGCGGAGGGATTCCTCCACCTGTTTCAGCAAGGACAGGTCGCCGGTCCTCTCCAGGTATCGGCGAACCAGGAGGACATAGTAGGCCGTGCTCTCGGAGGCCAGGTTCTCCTCCGGCAGGCCCAGGTCCAGGAGGATGGCGTCATGCCCCGTCTCGGCCCCGTTTGGCACATGGCCGAACTTCCGGACCCGGCGGTCCACCCACAGGATGAAGTCCCGCAGTTCCTCCGTGTAGCCGCAGGCCGTCAGTCCCCGCAGTCCGCCGTGGCTGTCCCGCAGGTAGGAGAAGGAATACGCCTGGGGACAGGCCATGAACCCCCCGTCGAAGCAACGGCAGGACCGGATGGCCACCAGCATCCCCTCGATGGCCAGGTCCAGCCGGGGGTCGCCGGATGCCGGGGCCTGGGAGCGGGCCAGCCAGTCCCCCCATTCCTTCCGGGTCCGGGCCAGGACGCCGTCGGGATCCCGGTAGGGATCCGGCATGGGGAGGGTCGGGGATTCGGAGTGCATGGCCGGCACACCGGCGAGATCCAGCTCGGCCCCGGTCCAGTGGACCAGGCACAGGCTGGCATGGCAGCCGGGCTCCAGGCGGATCTCCCCGGTCCGCAGCACGAAGGCGCCGTCGGCCTCCCGGCGGGCGTCGAAGGGCCCGGAGAACCCGATCCGCACGGTCCTGGCCAGGGAGGAACGGGGGTTCTCGTGCTCGTTCCAGCCGAAGACCGGATCCTCGGGTCCGGCAGACAGGCGGAGGAAGCCGTCCGGCAGGATCTCGCCCCGGCCGTTCCGGGACACGATCCGGGCCTCCAGGCGGATCGTCACGGCGTCCCCGGATGCTTCCCCATCGCCGAAGGCCGCCGCCGTTTCGTCAGGCGTCAGGGACCCGCCGGTCCGGCGGGGGCCAACCGTGATCCAGCGAAGGATCCAGGGGGCGTTGCGGACCGTCGTGTCGACGATTCGGACGGGCAGGTCCGCGATCCGGTCCTGTCCCAGGAGGCTGCCTGTGCCCTGGATCCGCAGCATGGGCATGCGAAGGGGAGCGGACACACCGTTCCGGACGAGAGCCAGGGTTTCGATCCGGAGAAAGTTGGGGGCGGTATAGCCGGGGCCGATAAGAAAATTCCAGTCACATCCGCCGTCCACGGTGCCGGCGCCCGCCACCTGGCTGCCGACGAACTGTTTCTCCAGCCGGCCCAGGGGGGTGCAGGCCGGAAGGAATGCCGGGTTGCCGCTGCGAATCGCCATGGGAGTCTCCTCCTGCTGCAGGACCGGGTCAGCGACCCAGGATCTCCACGTCCACGTCCAGCATCCGGCAGACGGCCGAGAGATCCTCGATCCAGTCGCCATAGACGGCGTGGCAGTGGTTCGCGTCAAACCGCTCCAGGAAGACCTGGGGGTCGAAGGGCAGTTTCGCGAAGACATGGGGCCACTCGGGCGTGGTCTCGGCCATTTTTTCCCGGGGCAGCTCCACGAACTCCGCCGGGATCAGGGTCATCCGGTACCGCCCGCAGGTCCGGTTCAACCGGGCGATGGTGGCGGTACCGGCCTTCGTCATGCAGTTGACATGGGCCCCGCCGCCGGAATAGATCTCCAGGCAGGGATAGAACGTCACCTGCCGAAGGTTTTCCGCCGGATCGTCCGACCGGCCGGCATACCAGGTGGACTCGGACCCGCAGTTGCAGAAGACCATGACGCCATATTCCCGGTCCACGTGGCGCACGTCCATGAATAGCACCGGGTCGTCGGTCAGCAGCCGGAGGATCTGCATGGTCAGGGCCCCATCGGAATCGGCCTCGCAGGAAAAGACCACCGGCTCCTTCGGGCCGTTCCAGTCGTAGGGATCGTTCATGAAGGCGGCGGACAGGCACTGGGTGCAGTGGTGGCGGCTCATCTCGTAGTGGCACTTGACGCCGACGAAGTCGAAGCGGCGCTCCGCGGCGATGCGCTTCGTCGCCTCGTAATGGCGGATCTGGGTCTTGAGTTTTTCCGGTGTGAGCCGTACCCCGTCGTACCGGATCGACCCCACATGGGATTCCAGCCACGCGAAGGCCCGTTCCACCGTCTCCGGATCCACCTCCCCGGCCAGCCGGACGATTTCCGACTGGTCCAGGTGCTCGATGTCCACGCCGAACTTGTCCTGCCAGTCCTGCATGGAGACCGTGGCACTGTACATGCCCAGGCTCCGGCCCCCGATGAGGCCGTAGGTGGATCCCCGGAGCCGGCTTGCCACCCGGGCGCACCGGGCGAAGGACAGCACCTTCTCCAGGACCTCGGGCTCCCGGATGTCCCCGGCGACCCGGAAGTGGTCGATCCCCAGGTGGTGGAGGGCGCCGCCGCTGGCCAGCATGGCCACCATCCCGGGCCAGTCGGGATTCAGGTTGGCCGCCAGGAGGAAGGGGCCCTTCCCATTCTTCGCCGCGATGGCGGAAAAATTCGGAAAGCTGAAGACGCCGTACGAGAAAATGGTCCCGTCCACATCCCGGGCCACCATCTTCAGGGATTCCTCCCGGGCCGTCTCCGGCGAGCAGACCAGTCGGTCGCCCACCACGACCTCGACCTTTCCCGACTCCCGCAGGGCGTCGGCGATGGCCGAGAGTTGGGCCGAGACGATGTCCTTCAGCTGCTCATGGACCTCCGGCTCGCCGTCGGAGAAGCCGAGAATGCCGATCCGGGGCTTGCCCGTCGTCCTGGATGTTCCGTTCATGCGCGATCCTCCTTCATCAGGTCCCGGATTCCGTCGGTCATGGCCCGCAGCAGCAGGTCGCAGGAGGCGGCTCCCGCGTCGGGGAACCCGCGGCTCCGTTCCCCCAGCCGGCTGGCCCGGCCGACCCGGGCCACCATGTCCCGGGTGGATTCGAATCCTGCAGCGGACGCGGCGTCCAGGGCCTCGAGAGCGTCCCCGAAGGGTTCCCCCCGGTCCAGGGCGCCGGCCAGGGCCGACACCGCCGGAACCAGCACGTCCAGCAGGGTCTTGTCCCCCGGCTCGGCACCGCCCACCGCCCGGATTTTGGCCAGGCCGGCCTGCAGCATCCCGAGGAATGCCGGCCCGTCGACCCGGTCCAGTCCCCTGGCGGCTTTCGCCATCTCCAGGAAGAAGGACCCGTAGAGCGGTCCCATGGAGCCGCCGATTTCCATCAGGAGCACCCGGCCCAGGGTCCGGAGGCTCTCTTCCAGCCCCCTGGGCTCCCCGGCCAGCCGCTCGGCGCACAGGCCGAAGCCCTTGGCCATGTTGATGCCATGGTCCCCGTCACCGATGGCCCCGTCGATGGCGCTGAGTCGATCCCGGTTCTCGCGGATCGCCCGGATCATCCGGTCCACCAGGAGGCCGCCATCCCGGGCCGGGAATCCCGCCGCCACGGGTCAGCCCTCCCCGGCGCCGGGGGAGCCCCGGCGGAACTGGCGGAGGCCCACACTCTCGGCCTCGTCGTCCAGCAGGTCCGCCAGCGTGTCGTCCAGCTTCAGGAGGGTCAGGGTGACGCCCATCATCTCCAGGGACGTAAAGTAATTTCCTACGTAGGAGCGGTGGAGGGAGATCCCGGCCCCGTCCAGCCGCTCCGCCACCCGCCGGAACAGGATGTAGAGTTCCATGATCGGCGTGGCACCCAGGCCCGAGACCAGGACGGCGACCCGGTCTCCCGCCCGGAAATCCCCGTCGGGCAGGAGGAGGTCCAGCATGGCATCGGCCATGGCATCGGCGGAGGCCAGGGGTTCCACCCGGATGCCCGGCTCCCCGTGGTGCCCGATGCCCACTTCCATGGTCCCGGATTCGATGGTGAAGTTCGGCCTGCCCACCGCCGGGATCGTGCAGGGCGTCAGGCCGATGCCCACGCTGCGGGTCCGGTCCACGGTTTGCTGGGCGACGGCGGCCACTTCCTCCAGGGAGGCCCCCCGGGCGGCCAGGGCGCCGGCCACCTTCCACATCAGCACTTCCCCGGCGACCCCCCGCCGCCTGGAGCGCTGGTCCGGCGGCGCCGAGGCCGCATCGTCGTCGGCCACCACAGCCAGGACCCGGATCCCGTCCTCCTCGGCCATGTCCCTTGCCATCCGGACATTCATGTTGTCCCCGGCATAGTTCCCGTACAGGCAGACGACGCCCTGTCCGGAATCGGCCACCCGGATCGCATCGTAGAACGCCTGGGCGGTCGGGGACGAGAAGATCTCTCCCACCGCCACGGCATCCACCAGGTTCCGGCCGAGATAGCCGATGAACGCCGGCTTGTGCCCCGAACCGCCCCCGGTTACAATCCCCACCTTGCCCGGCACGGGAACCCCCCGGGCCTTCAGCACCCGGGGATTCGACGTGGGCTCCACCAGGTCCGGATGGGCCCTGACAAACCCCGCGAGCATCTCCTCCACCACCCGGTCCGGATCATTGACAATCCGCTGCATTCGACTCTCCCCCGCCTTCGCGGCTCTCGCGGCCCTCTCGGCTCTTGCGGTCTTCCCGGCCTTCCCGTCCGTCCGCCGCCCTTCTTCCCGAATCCGCCGGTTCCCCGGACCATCGGGACGCCTCGTAGGCCCGGATCCGTTCCACCTTGGGCAGGGATCCCCCGCCCTCGAATTCCGACTCGAGCCAGGTAGCCACCAGGGTCCTGGCCAGTTCCTCGCCCACCACCCGGGCGCCCAGCGCCATGACCTGGGCGTCGTTGCTCTTCCGGGCCCGCTGGGCCGAGTACGGATCGTGGCACACCGCCGCCCGGACCCCCGGGACCTTGTTGGCTGCAATGGCCATGCCGATCCCCGTCCCGCAAACCAGGATCCCCCGGGCATGCCGGCCGGCAGCAATGCCCTCGGCCACGGCGATGGCGATGTCGGGATAGAGGACCGGCCTCGTATCGTGGACGCCGTAGTCCTCGACATCAAAACCCCGGTCCTGCAGAAATGACTTCAGGCGCTCCTTCAGGGCGAATCCCGCTTCGTCGCTGCCGATGGCGATGGTCAAGGCCTTTCCTCCCCTGGGTCCGGGCTGGCGGGTCCGGATGGACACATGGCTTTCTTGGTGCGCAGTATTTCATATATGAATTATAGTTATCTTATATGATTTGATTGTATGCCTCCAGCCCGGTTCCGTCAAGACAGGAACAGGGCCCCCGGCGGGGGCCCTGCGGTGTGGCGGCGGAAGGGAACGGAAGGAACGGCGGGAGACCGCCGGCCCGGCCTCAGTCCCGGGCGCCCAGGCGGGCCGACAGGTCCCGGGCGGCCTCGCGGACCAGTCCGGCCAGTTCGGCGAACCGCCGGGGATCCAGGTATTCCTCCACGTGGCCCGTAATGCCCAGGGCGGCGGTCACGACGCCCGCATGATCGAACACCGGCGCAGCCAGGCACCCGATCCCGATGGCGAATTCCTCGATGTCCACGGCGTACCCGTCCAGGCGGACCCGGTCCAGCTGTTCCAGGAAGGCGTCCCGGTCCTGGAGGCTCCGGGCGGTACGCTTCTCCAGGGTGGCGGCCTGGACATACTCGCGACGCTCGGTGTCCGACAGGAAGGCCAGCAGGACCTTGGCGGAGGCGCTGAGGTTGACGGGGATCACGGTTCGGAGGGGAGCGATGATGCTGACGGGCCGGAGGGGCAGGACCTGGTCCACATACAGGACGCCGTCCCGCTGGAGGAGACCCAGTTGGGCGGTCTGGCCGCAGCGGGCCGAGAGCGTCTTCAGGACGGGCCGGGCGACCTCGACGGGGTCCAGCTGCCGGACCAGGTGGCGGGAGAGGGTCAGGAGGCGAAACCCCAGGCCGAAGCGCGACTGGGTTCCGGGGTATTCCTTGAGGTACTCCCGGGCGGTCAGCTGGCGGACGATCCGGAAGGCCGAAGCCGGGGGAATGTCCAGGGCCTTGGAGAGTTCCTTCAGGGTGGCAGGCCCCTCGAGGTCGCCCAGGAACTCCAGGATGTCCAGGACCCGCTCCAGGGCGGGCACGGCCGGGGGACGGGACGGGGATGCGCCGGCTTCCCGGTTGGTTCGATTCGCCACGGAATACCCTCCCTTTCGCCTAGTCGGGATCATCGACGAATTCGGCGGCGATGTCGATGACATGGACCGCTTCCTCCAGCGAAATCCGGATCCGGACCCGGTGCTTCCGGCGGTTCACCCCGACGATCACGCCCTCCAGGCCCACCAGGGGTCCCGACGCCACCTTGACGGTCTGGCCTTCGCAATGGACCCGGGAGAAGGTGATCAGGTCCCCGCCCCGGGTCAGGCGCAAAATGATCTCCATCTCCCGGGCCGGCACCGGGGTTGGCAGGCGTCCGGCCCCGGAGGCCCGCTGGCCCAGGATCTTCAGGACATGGGCCAGGGACCGGATCCGGAAATACAGGACCTCGTCCATGACCGTCCGGACGAAAAGGTAGCCCGGCAATAACGGGCGCCGGACCGTCCGCTCCCGGCCCATGCACCGCTCGATCATCTCCCGGATCGGCAGCAGGACCTGCAGGCCGGGATCCAGGTAGGACAGCTGCCGGCGGACGCTTTCCTCCGAGCCGGTCCGCACGAACAGCGCAAACCACTGCGCGTCCCGCGGCGGTTCCGTCGTCGGCCGCTCCACATTCCGGGTCGTTCCTGCGTCGTCCACCGGCTGCCCCTCTCCGAAATCGTCGCCTCCCATTCTATTCGTTTCCCGGGAAGCCCGCAAGGAAAGGCCCGGAACCGGATGCGGCCGTCCGTCGGCTGCGCCCGTCCGTCGGCAGCGGCTGTCAGCCCTGGCCGTAGGTGGCGGTCCGGCCGTGCTTCCGCAGGTAGTGCCGATCCAGGAGGAAGCTGTCGATGGGCTGCTTGTCCGGCCGCAGCAGGCGGGTGTGGAACGCCATCCTGGCGCACTCCTCCAGGATGACCGCGTGGTGGACCGCCTCCACGGCGTCCCGGCCCCAGGCGAAGGGCCCGTGGTCGGCCACCAGGACCGCCGGGATCGCGTCCGCCGTCAGTCCCCGCTCCTGGAAAGTCTCGATGATCACGGCGCCGGTGTTGGCCTCGTATTCGCCCTCGATCTCCTCCCGGGTCATGTTTCGGGTGCAGGGCACGGAGCCGTAGAACGTATCCGCGTGGGTCGTGCCGTAGGCCGGCAGGTCGAGGCCGGCCTGGGCGAAGATCGTGGCCCAGTGGGAATGGGTGTGGACGATGCCGCCGATGCCGGGAAAGGCCTTGTACAGCGCCAGGTGGGTCGCCGTGTCCGTGCTGGGCCGGTAGGTGCCGGACACCACCCGCCCGTCCAGGTCCACCACCACGATGTGCCGTTCCTCCATGCCCTCGTAGGGCACGCCGCTGGGCTTGATGGCCACGAGCCCCTTCTCCCGGTCGATGGAGCTGACGTTCCCCCAGGTAAAGGTCACCAGGCCGTACTCGGGCAGCAGGAGATTGGCCTCCAGGGTCTTGCGGATGATGGGCTGGATCATGTCACGCCTCCTTCCCGCGCCTGCCGGCGGATCTCCTTCAGGCGCTTCATGACGTCGTTCTCCCCCCGGCCGAAGTAGTCGTGGAGAATCCGGTACTCGGCGTACAGGCGGTCATAGACCTCGGCATGGGCCGGATTCGGCCGGTAGACCAGGTCCTTCAGCCGGGGCATGACCCTGGCCGCCTCGAAGATGGAGTTGTACCCGCCCCGGGCCTTCCCCGCCGCCACGGCCCCGAACATGGCGGAGCCCAGGGCCACGGTCTGGTCGCTGGCGGAAATGCGGAACTCCCGGCGGGTCACGTCGGCGTAGATCTGCATCATCATGGGGTCCTTGGAGGCGATGCCGCCGCAGGCCAGGATCTCCCGGACCGGGACGCCGTTGGCCTCGAAGGTCTCGATGATCATGCGGGTCCCGTAGGCGGTGGCCTCGATGAGGGCCCGGTAAATCTCCTCCGGCCGGGTGGCCAGGGTCAGGCCCACCATCATGCCGGTCAGGTCCACGTCCACCAGCACCGACCGGTTGCCGTTCCACCAGTCCAGGGCCAGGAGGCCGCTTTCGCCGGGCTTCTGGACCGAGGCCTTCTCCCGGAGCAGGGCGTGGATGCCCAGTCCCCGCGCCTCGGCTTCCTTCCGATAGGATTCGGGCACGCAGGTGCGCACGAACCAGTCGAAGTGGTCGCCCACGCAGGACTGGCCGGCCTCGTATCCCAGGTACCCGGGCAGGATGCCGTCTTCCACGACGCCGCACATCCCCGGCACGTTGTGCTCCTCGGTGCCCAGGATCATGTGGCACGTGGACGTGCCCATGATCATCAGCATCCGGCCCTCTTCGGCGATCCCCACAGCCGGGACCGCCACATGGGCGTCCACATTGCCCACCGCCACCGCAGTGCCGGGCAGCAGGCCGGTCAGCTCCGCCCCCCGGGCGTTGATCTCCCCGGCCTTCTCCCCGATGGGACGAATGTTCCGGGAGAGCTTCTCGTCCACCACATGCTCCAGGGCCGGGTCCAGGGCCTTGAAAAATTCGTTGGAGGGGTAGCCGTCGCGCTTGTGCCACATGGCCTTGTAGCCGGCGGTGCAGCTGTTCCGGGCCTCGACGCCGGTCAGGAGGAGGACGATCCAGTCCGTGGCCTCCAGGAAGCGGTCGGCGGCTGTGTAAATGTGGGGCGCTTCGTCCAGGACCTGCCAGATCTTCGGGAAGAGCCATTCGGAGGAGATCTTCCCGCCGTACCGGGCCAGGAAGGCCTCGCCCCGCCGGGCCGCCACGGCGTTCAGCCGGTTGGCTTCGTCCTGGGCCGCATGGTGCTTCCATTTCTTCACATAGGCATGGGGCTCCTTCCGGAATTCCGGCAGGAAGCACAGTGGCGTTCCTTCCGCGTCGATGGGCAGGCAGGTGCAGGCGGTAAAGTCGATGCCCACCCCGATCACATCCTCCGGCGACACCCCGGCCTCCTTCAGGACCGCGGGCACCGTGTCCCGGAGCACCTCGATGTAGTCTTCCGGATCCTGGATCGTCCAGTCATGGGGCAGCCGCTGCCCCGATGCCGGCAGGACGTCCTCGATGAATCCGTGGGTGTAGTTGCGGACCGCCGTGGCCACTTCCCGGCCCGTGTCCACCTCCACCAGCAGCGCCCTGCCCGACAGGGACCCGAAATCGATGCCCAGCGAATACTTCCTGTTGCCCATGTCCGTTCCTCCTTGCGTGTGCCGTTTCCCGGCCGTTTCCGAACTTCCCTGCATCCCGATTCCTGGTCCCGGTTCGCCCTGTTACCCCGGCGGCGGGCCGGTGCTCCGGCCGGGGATCAGCCGGGCCGGCATCACGAGTTCCCTCGGAGAGGCCGACGGGTCCCGCAGCCGCTCCAGCAGCAGTTCCACCGCCCGGACGCCCAGCCGCCTCCGGGGATGGGTCACGGTGGTCAGGCCTCCCAGCCCGCCGTCCCGGTCCGCTCCCGCCGTTCCGGATGCCCCTGCAACCCCCGGCCCAGGGCCGTACCAGGCAGACAGCCGGGCCAAGTCGGACCCGTCGAACCCGGTCAGGGAGAGATCCTCCGGAATTCGGACGCCCTTGCGTCCCATGGCCTCCGCCAGGCGGACCCCAACCTGGTCGTTGTAGCAGCAAAGCGCCGTGGGCCGACGATCGGGCGGACAGGCCAGCCAGCGGTCAGCCGTCCGGTCCGCCAGGGCGTCGGGGTCCCGCAGGTCCCCGGCGTCGAACCAGAGGAGCAGCCCGGCGTCGTCTTCCCCTGCCGAAAGGCCCAGGTCGGCGATGGCCCGCCGGAATCCCTCCCGGCGCCGGCATCCCTGGATGTCGTCTTGCTTGAACAGGCCGCCGATCCGCCGATGGCCCAGGCCATGGAGATGCCGGACCAGCCGGTCCATGCCGCCCTCGTCGTCCGGCCGGACGCAGGAGGCGGCGACGTCGGGCAGGTCGCCGTGGATGAACACCACCGGCATCCGCTCCGCCAGGTGGGCGATGGCGGACCGATTGCCCCCGGGAAGGGCGCTGCGGGCGGGCTCCAGGACCAGGCCGTCCATGCCCTGTTCCTGGAGGGTCTGCAGGCAGCGGGCCTCCCGGGAAGTCGAGTTGCCCGAGGAGGCCATGACCAGGCCCAGGCCGGCCTGCTGCAGCCGTCCGTCGATGCCCTGGAGGATGTCGGTAAAAATATAGTGGTCGAGGTGGGAAATCAGGACGCCGATCCGGCCGGTGGACCGGGACGGGGCGGCCGCTCCGCCTTTGGATCCGCGGGTCCGGGCAGGGGTCCGGACATAGGTGCCGCTGCCCCGGGTTCGCTCCAGCAGGCCGTCGTGGGTCAGGTCCGACAGGGCCTGGCGGGCGGTGTTGCGGCTGATCCCGAACCGGGCGGCCAGGTCGTTTTCGGAGGGAGCCCGGTCCCCCGGGCGGAGGCGGCCTTCCCGGACCAGCCCCCGGATCCATTCCCGGACCTGGACATACTTGGGCTGTCCGTTGGCGGTGGTCGGCTCCTGTCCGGTTCGGTCCATGGCCCCTCCCCCGGCGTCGCACTCGGGAAGTTGTTCATACAACTGCCCTGATTTTACCAAGGCGGCGCCCCAGGGGCAAGGGGACGGCGTCCACTACAGGGGATCGAGCTCCACGAGACCGATCACGGTATCCACCACATCCGCCAAAATGTCCGGTGGGCAGGATTCAATAAAGACCGCTCCCCGGGCGATCGGGTCGATGGCTCGTACCTGGTCGCAGAGAACGACTCCCTGTGTATTGGTTCGCTCGTCAAGATCCATATGGATCGGCAGTCCCTTGCGAGTCCGTGTGATCGGGCAGGCCACCACCGTCGAGGCTCGCTCATTGTATTGATTTCGACTGATTATCAAGGCAGGACGATATCCCTTCTGTTCATGACCGTCCTGCGAACTGAAGTCGATTCGGACGATGTCTCCCTGTCGCGGCATATGGACTCGGGTATACCGTGTTGCCGAACGGGCCATTACCAGACCTCCTTCCCGACCCGTCCATCCCAGTCGGGCACCGACGAATCCAGCCGTCCTGCATAATCGCCCAATCGTTCCGACAGGGTCCGATGCGATCGTTGTGGACGAAAACGGACAATTCGAATCTCGCCATCCTCCGCCAGGAGGGAAACCGGGTCATCGACCCGGAACCCCGCCTTATTCATATCATCCTTCGGGAGCCGAACAGCGCAGCTGTTCCCCCAGCGGGCAATCCTGGTTGTCATCGGAACCACCTCCGAGATCAGTATATCCCATGTAGATACGTCGAACAAGTCCGGCCAGGCGGCCCGTCCCAACGGAATACTATGGTTCCGCCGGCCAGAGGTCCCGGTCCAGGTACAGGGCGGCTTCGGACCGAAGGGCACTGTTGGCGTACAGGCTCTCCTGGTTCGCCAGGATGGACCGCCGGGCCAGCCGGACCGCCGCGTCGGCGTCGCCGGTCCGGGCGGCCTCCCGGGCCGCCCCCAGGCAGGCATGGGCCAGGAGGATCCGGGCCTCCTCCCGGGCGGGCCCCGCCTCCGGATCGGCCAGGACCGCCTCCGCCCCCTGGATCGCCTCCAGGAACGCGCCGGATCGCAGGGCGCTTCTCGACGGCCCCAGGGGATCCTCCCACCGGCCGCGACCGGGCGACACGGCCTCGCCGACCGGGTCGGACCCGCGGTCCGGTTCCGGGCCGGCCAGCAGCTCCGCCTGGGAGATTCCGAG
Organism: Bacillota bacterium; assembly: GCA_029548445.1. Taxonomy (GTDB): domain Bacteria; phylum Bacillota; class Clostridia; order Saccharofermentanales; family UBA5734; genus JAKPNJ01. Next base: position 25,222 of record JAKPNJ010000247.1, read on the forward strand.
GGCACGGGACAGGGATTCCAGGGTTTTCAGCGACGGCGAGGCGAGGCCGTTCTCGATCTGGCTCAGCATGCTCCGGGTAATCCGGTCTCCCGCCAGGTCCTGCTGGGTCATCTGCCGGGCAATCCGAAGTTCCTTGATCCGTCGTCCGATCCGGGCCGGATCCATGGGAACACCTCCCCTCTGAATGTCAATATAATTTACATTCATCCTACCGCGCCGGCCGGAAGATGTCAATTCACCTCCATCGGTCCTTCGAGCCGGAAGGTTCTTGACAGGCGGCGTTCACGGGGATAGAATCATGGTAAACTACATTTACAACCTCGTCGCATCTCCTGTCGATGCGATGGCGCGACACCGCAGGAAGCGGGCGGGCACCAGCCGGTGCCGGAGCGCACCGGATCGGGTGTGGAAAGGAGCGTTCAATGGCCGCGTGGTGGGAGTCCCTGTCCCTCCTGGAGCGGACTTTCTATTTCATGGCAATTCCCGCAACCGCCCTCCTGATCGTGCAGACCGTGCTCCAGGTCGTCGGCCTCAGCCATGCGGCGGACGCGGACCTGCCGCCCGACCTGCCGGCCGACCTGCCGGCGGACCTCCCTTCCGACCTGCCGGACAGCCCGGGACCGGCCGATGCCGGAATGGATTCGGAAACCGGCCTGGGTGCCGCCACCGAGGCGGGGTCCCTGCGTCTGCTGACATTCCAGGGCCTGGTGGCGTTCTTTACCCTCTGCGGGTGGACCGGTGTGCTGCTGGCCCATGGCCAGGCCGGAACCGCCGTGACCATCGTCGCGGCCCTGGCCGCCGGCCTGGCCGGCCTGTACGGCATGGCCTGGCTGATGCGGGCCCTGCTCCGGCTCCAGTCCAGCGGCAACATCGATGTTCGGAAAGCCATTGGCCTGGGGGGAGAAGTCTACATCCCCATTCCCCCCGCCCGTTCGGGAAGCGGCAAGGTCACCCTGACCCTCCAGGGCCGCTTCCGGGAATATGACGCCGTGACAGAGGGCCCCGACCGGCTTGCGACCGGCACATCCGTCCGCATCGTGGACATCGACCGGGCCAATGTCCTGGTCGTGGAAAAGGAGGAATAACCCATGCCTGACCTGCTGATCCTTGTCGTCGTGATCGTCCTGCTGCTCTTCGGCGTCCTGGTCGCCTTCCTGTCCCGCTACAGGAAATGTCCCTCCGACCGGATCCTCGTGATCTACGGCAAGGTTGGGAGCGAACGGGACGGGAGCGCCCGGTCCGCCAAGTGTCTCCACGGCGGCGCCGCCTTCATCTGGCCGATCCTCCAGGATTACCAGTACCTGGACCTGACCCCGATTTCCATCAGCGTCGACCTGACCAACGCCCTGTCCCGCCAGAACATCCGGATCGACGTGCCTTCCCGGTTCACGGTGGGCATTTCCACCGAACAGGGCATCATGCAGAACGCCGCCGAGCGCCTGCTGGGCCTGAAGCTGCCGGAGATCCAGGAACTGGCCAAGGACATTATTTTCGGGCAGTTGCGCCTGGTCATCGCCACCATGGACATCGAGGAGATCAACACCGACCGGGACAAGTTCCTGGAGGCGGTATCCCATAACGTGGAAACCGAGCTGAAGAAAATCGGCCTGCGGCTGATCAACGTCAACGTGACCGACATCTCCGACGAGTCCGGCTACATCAACGCCCTGGGCAAGGAGGCCGCCGCCAAGGCCATCAACGACGCCAAGCGCACCGTGGCCGAGAAGGACCGGGACGGTGCCATCGGCCAGGCCAACGCCCAGCGGGACCAGCGCATCCAGGTGGCCATGGCGGACTCGACGGCCATCCAGGGCGAAAACGAGGCCAAGGTGGAGATCGCCAATTCCGACGCCGTCCGCCGCGAGAAGGAGGCCGAGGCCCTGCGCCGGGCCACCGCCGCGGAGAAGGTCCAGACCGCCCGGGCCCTCGAGGAGGCGTACCGGGCCGAGCAGGAGGCCGAGCTGACCCGGGCCGCCCGCGAAAAGGCCACCCAGGAAGCCGACATCCTGGTCCGGGCCGAGGTGGCGAAGCGCCAGGCCGAGATCGAGGCCGAGGCGGATGCCGAGCAGGCCCGCCGGAGGGCCCGGGGCGAAGCCGACGCCATCTTCGCCCGGATGGAAGCCCAGGGACGCGGCATGCAGGAGATCCTCCAGCGCCAGGCCCTGGGACTCCGGGAACTGGTGTCCGCCGCCGGCGGCCGCCCGGAAGACGCGGTCCGCCTCATGATCGCCGACAAGCTGGAGGACCTGGTCCGCATCCAGGTGGAAGCCATCAAGAACATCAAAATCGACAAGGTAACTGTTTGGGACGGCCTGTCCGGGGCTGACGGCAAGTCCAGCACGGCGGATTTCGTCTCGGGGCTCTTCCGCTCGATCCCGCCCCTGAACGACCTGTTCCGGATGACGGGCATGGAGCTGCCCGAGTTTGTCGGGAAGGTCACGGCCCCCGCCGGGGACGCAACCCCGGATTCCGCTTCGAAGTAAACGGCTGCCTGTTCCGGAGAGGGCCCGGTTCTCCTGCGATGTGCGCAGGGGAGCCGGGCCTCCCTGTCAGGACCGGTTCCCGGCGTCCCGGAAATGCGAGGGGGCGTGGCCGGTCACCCGGCGGAACGTCTTGTAGAAGTTCGTGGCGTTGTTGAACCCGCAGGAAAGGGCGATGTCCAGGAGGCTGTCGCCGGAGGAGCGGATGCGCGCCAGCGCCTGTTCCACCCGCTTTCGGGACACGTACTCGGTGGGCGTCAGGCCGATATACCGCTTGAAGAAGGTCGGAAAGTACGAGGCGCTGACATGGGCCACCTGGGCCAGCAGGCTGTTGGCCAGGTCCTGGTCCAGGTGGTCGGCGATATAGGCCAGGACCTCGTCCATGCACCGGAGGTCCCGGCGCAGCACCGGCGGCGGGGCGCTGGGGGCCACCACCCGGTCGTAATGGCGCAGGATCTCGGCGAAGATGCTCTGGAGCTTGATGCGGACCATCAGGTCGTAGCAGGTGTCCCGCCGGGTCATTTCCGTCTCGATGTCCAGGAGCCATTGGAAGATCCGGGCGGTGGCGGGGTTGTCCCGGTCCAGGCGGTTGGAGAAGCCCGGCCCCCGGTCGAGGAAAATCCGCAGGAACTCGTAGTCCATCCCGTTTCCCAGGGCATTCCAGATGAAGTCGGCCTCGAAATGCACCACCATGTTCCACAGGGTCTGCCCCGGCGCCAGGACGATGGAATGGGATTCCGTATTGTTCAGGAGGATCACGTCCCCGGGCCGGAGGTCGTACGCCCGGTCGTCGACCCGGTAGAGGCCCTCCCCCTCCCGGATGCAGGAAATCTCAAGCTCGTGGTGGCTGTGGGGATTGTACGGATACGGGTGGGCGAGGCGGCTGTTCACCAGGTTGAGGACGGGCCTCCCGCCGCTTTCGTACAGGCAGAGGACGCCGTCGTGCCGCAGGACGTCCCGTTCCACCGTCATGTCGGACCCTCCTCGAAGAATCGTTATGATAGGATGGTATCACAGTTATTTACAGCCCGGATTCCCTTTGGTAGATATGAGGAAGGAACCCACCCTGCAGGCAGAGCCGGGAAGCGAAGGCGCGGAACCCCGGCCCGCCCATCCGTCAAGGAGGAACAGCCATGGACAGGAAACTCAAGGCCGCGATTATCGGGTGCGGCGGCATCGCGGGACAGAAGCACATGCCGGCCCTGGCGAAGCTTGCGGACAAGGTCGAGATGACCGCGTTCTGCGATATTCTGCCCGAACGGGCCGAGAAGGCCGCAAAGGAATTCGGCGTCCCCGGCGCCCGGGTCTTCGCCAGCCACAAGGCCCTGCTGGCCGAGGCCGGTCCTTCCCTGGACCTGGCCCACGTCTGCACCCCCAACAAATCCCACGCGGAGATCACGGTGGACTCCCTGGAAGCGGGGCTCCACGTCATGTGCGAGAAGCCCATGGCCAAGACCGCCGCCGACGCCCGCCGGATGGCCGAGGCCGCCCGCCGGACCGGGAAGAAACTGACCATCGGCTACCAGAGCCGCCACCGGGCCGACAGCCGCTACCTGAAGAAGCTGGTGGAGTCCGGCGCCCTGGGCGAGATCTATTTCGCCAAGGCCCACGCTCTCCGCCGCCGGGCGGTGCCCACCTGGGGCGTTTTCCTCAACGAGGAAGAGCAGGGCGGCGGCCCCCTGATCGACATCAGCACCCACGCCCTGGACCTGACCCTGTGGACCATGGGCAACCATGAACCGGCCTATGTCATGGGCACGATCTACCGGAAACTGGCCGACCAGCGGGACACCGGCAATGCCTTCGGCGAATGGGATCCGGCCGAGTTTACGGTGGAAGATTCCGCCTTCGGGTTCGTGGTCATGAAAAATGGCGCCACCATCATCCTGGAATCCAGCTGGGCCCTGAACACCCTGGACACCGGCGAGGCCCAGACGACCCTCTGCGGCACCCTGGCCGGCGCCGACATGAAGAAGGGACTCCGGATCAACCGGGTGGAACAGGGAGTCCAGACCACGGTCCTGCCCGAGACCAACGCCGGCGGCGTCGACTTCTTCATGGGCGAGACCAAGTCGCCGGCCGACCTGGAGGCGTCCCTCTGGATCGACGCCATCCTGAATGGCACCGACGTGGTGGTGAAGCCGGAGGAGGCCCTGGTGGTGACCGAGATCCTGGAAGCGATCTATGCCTCCGCCCGGACCGGCCAACCGGTCTATTTCAAGTAGGGAACCAGCGAAGCGCATGAAACAGTACACAATCGGCATCATCGGCTACGGCGGCATGGCCGTCTACCACCAGGAGCGCCTGATCCGGGATCCCCGGCTCCGACTGGCCGGCGTCTCCGACATCGACCCGGCCCGGTGCGACCTGGCCAGGGCCCATGGCCTCCGGGTCTACGACTCCAACGAAGCCCTCCTTGCGGACCCCGGCGTGGACCTCGTGCTGGTGGCCACCCCCAACCATTTCCACCATGACCTGTCTGTGGCGGCCCTGGAGGCCGGGAAGCACGTGGTCTGCGAGAAGCCCGTGGCCATGGACAGCGCCGAGCTGCTGTCCATGATGGACTGCGCCCGACGGACCGGCCGGGTCCTGACCATCCACCAGAACCGGCGGCGGGATGCGGACTTCGTCCTGGTCCGGGACGCTCTCCGCAGCGGGCGGCTGGGCAGGCCCTTCTCCATCGAGTCCAGGGTGCTGGGCTCCCGGGGCGTCCCCTTCGGCTGGCGCTGCCACAAGCTGGCCGGCGGCGGCATGATGCTCGACTGGGGCGTCCACCTGGTCGACCAGGTGCTCCAGATGATTCCGGAGCCGGTGGTGTCGGTGTATGCCCAGCTCTTCTCGATCCATACGCCCGAGGTGGACGACGCCTTCAAGCTCTTCCTCCGGTTCGAGAGCGGCGTCACCGCCCTGGTCGAGGTGGGGACCCTCCATTACCTTTCCCTGCCCCGCTGGTTCGTCTGCGGCGACCGGGGCACCCTGCAGGTCGACGACTGGAGTTGCAGGAACCGCCTGGTCCGTCCCCGGGACGAGGCCGTGACCTGGGAGGAGGAGATCCTTTTTACCAAGGCCGGCCCCACCAAGACCATGGCCCCCCGGTCCAGCGCCTCCCTGGAAGAGGAAACCCTGGAAGCCGGCGACGTGGATTTCGCCCAATTCTATACCGACCTGCTGGACCATCTCGAGGGGAAGGCGCCCCTGGCGGTGACCCCGGACGAGGCCCTGCGGGTCATGCAGGTCATGGAAGCCGCCTTCCGCTCCCAGGAAACCGGCCAGGCCATCCCGGACCGGATCTGACCCGACGTGCGGCCGAATCCCGACGGATGCAGGGCCGGCTTCCGCTGCAGGCCTATCGCAGGAGAATCGCGCCGGCCAGGCCTGCCCCCAGGGTCACGAGGATCGGGTGGACCTTGAACCGCAGGATCGACACAAGGCAGACGGCGAACAGCACGACGGCCCCCGGGGACACGGTCTCCAGGGGCCGTTCCATCAGCGAGGCCCAGGCCGCACCATCCCGCAGGAACGCCCCCGTCGTCAGGAGCCAGGCCGCCGACAGGATCAGGCCCACCGCCCCCGCCTTGGCGCCGGCCATGCCATACTGCAGGATGCGGCTGTGCTGGAACCGGTCCAGGAAGGCCATGGCGGCAGGCACATAGACGAAGCTGGCCAGGGAGACCCCCAGGCTCGCCAGGAGGGCCCCCGGAAGCCCCCCCTTCAGGAATCCCACATAGGTGGCGGCGTTGATGGCGATGGGGCCGGGGATCACCAGGTCCAGGGCTGACAGCTGGGCGAACTCGGCCGCCGTCAGGCCCACAGCCCGGGCGGATTCGGTCAAGATCATGGCGATCATGGCATAGCCGCCCCCGAACCCCACGAGGCCGATCTGGAAGAAGAGCAGGAAAAGAATCAGCGGAATGGGCATGCCTATGCCTCCCCGGATTTCCGGCCCGGGAACGACCGGGGCCGGAAGCGGAAGTACAGGAGGGAGGCCAGCCCCGACCCCAGGACCACCGGCAGGACCGACACGCCGAAGAAGGCCACCAGGACAAAGGCCAGGGCGGCCACCCCCAGGAAGACCGGGTGGACCAGGACCTTCCGGCCCAGCTGGACGGCCATGGAGAGGATCAGGGCGGCGGCCGCCACCCGCAGGCCCTGCAGCAACCCGCGGACCCAGGGGGCGTCCGGCAGCCGGGACACCAGGGCCACCGCCGCCAGCATGGCCGCCACCGCCGGCAGGAGCGTGCCCAGGGCGGCCAGGAGGGCGCCGGGCCAGCCGGCCACCCGTTTTCCGACATAGAGGGCACAGTTCAGGGCGATGATGCCCGGCAGCGTCTGGGACAGGGTCACGGCCTCGGTCATGTCGTCGTCGGACACAAGGCGAAAGCGCTCCACCAGGTCCCGCCGGATCAGGGGCAGCATGGCCAGCCCGCCGGCGAAGGTCAGGGAGCTGGCCAGGAAAAATACCTGGAACAGCCGTAGGCACACCCGGCCGCGGGAGGCGTCACGATTCGGCTGCCGGTCCATCAAGAAAACCTGCCATGTCCATCGTATTGCCCGAGGCCAGCGGGAACGAAACCGGCGTTCCGGTCCGGGCCGACCGGTACAGGGCCAGGACCATCTCCAGGGCCTGCCGGCCGGACTGGCCGTCGGCCACCGGGGCACGACCCGTGCGGACCGCGTCGATCCAGTCGGCGTACAGGGCGAAATGGGGGTTCCCCAGGTTCCGGAGGGCCCGGAGCCGACCCACGGAGCCCAGGGTTCCGAGCCACCGGCGGACGTAGGACCCGGTCACGTTGCGATCCCTTGCGTCCCGGATTTCCACCGAGATCGTCCCCCGCCGGAGCCCCGCCCGGACGGACCCGCCCTCGGTCTGGAGGAAGAAAAGCGCCTCGTGGTCCCGGGGATCCGTGGTGGTGGTTCCTTCCAGCAGGCAGACGGCCCCGTCCCGGAACTCCAGAATCCCGGCCCCGTAGTCTTCGGCCTCCATGCGGCGGGCCTGCCGGGCCAGGGTGCCCCGGATGCAGGCGGGTTCGCCGCCCATGAGCCAGGCCATCAGGTCGAAGGCGTGGATGCTCTGGTTCATCAGGGCGCCGCCATCGGCCGCCCAGGTGCCCCGCCAGGCTGCCTGGTCATAGTAGGCCTGGTCATGGCCCCACCGCACGTGGACCGATCCCGACAGGATCCGGCCGAACCGGCCGGCCCGCAGGTCCCCGACCAGGATCCCCACCAGGGGGAAGCACCGGTAAATATGGCCTACGGCGACGGAGACACCGGCTTCCCGGGCCGCAGCCAGGACGCGGTCGGCGTCCGCAAGGTCCAGGGTCATGGGTTTTTCCACCAGGACATGGGCCCCCGCCCCGATGGCCTGGAGGGCCAGGTCCCCATGGGACCCGCTGGGGGTGGTGATGGCCACCAGGTCCGGCCGGAGGGCCGACAGGCAGCTGGCGAGATCCGGGAACACCGATACCCGGGCCCGTTCGGCAGGCGGGATCCGGCAGGCGGTCATGAGGCGCTCCGCCGCGCCGGGCACCGGGTCCACCAGGGCGGCCAGCCGAACCCCGGGCGACAGGGCCCGGGCGGCCTTGACATGTTTCCGGGCCACCACGCCGCACCCGACCACGGCCAGCTGCAGGGGCTTCCCGTCAAACCGGGCCTCCACCATCGGGCGTCCTCCTTCCGGACGGCCCCCATGCGCCGTCCCTGGAACTCGGCCCCATTGTATCGTACCCGGTGGGACTTGACACGTTCGAACAATCGTTCTATGCTTGAGATGAATCGAACGCTCGTTCTATGCTTGATGTCCCGTTCGATGCCCAAAGCTCGCCCGGCCCAGGATTCCCCCCGCTTCCCGACGATTCCGGTCCGGGCTTTCCGAAAGGAAGACCCGCGCCATGGCCTACCGGACACCGCCCCATGTCCAGGAACAGAAGGACCTGCGCCGCCGCCAGATCCTGGACGCCGCCGCGTCCCTTTTCTCCTCCCACGGGTATCACGAAACCTCCATCCGGGACGTGGTGGAGGCGGCTGGCATATCCATCGGCTCGTTTTACTTCTATTTCGCTTCCAAGGACGACCTGTTCGACGCCCTGTTCGCCGAAATGAGCGAGGCATTCCTTGCGGTCATGACCGATGCCTCCGAGACAACCCGGACCGACCCCGCCGGTGGCACGGCGGAAGCCATCGCCCGGGCCATGAGCCTGATCGCCTCGAACCGTCCCCTTTCCCGGTTCCTCCTGCTGGAATCCGGCGCCGGCACAACCCTGTTCGAGGTCCGGAGGAAGGCCAACGAACAGCGGTTCATGACCCTGGTCCACGACTTCCTCGACGAGATGCAGGAGCGCAACCAGATTCATGTCACCGATACGGCCTCGGCCGCCTGTTCCCTGATGGGCGGCCTGTACTTCAGCATCCTGGCCTGGTTGTCGGAACCCCAGGGGAACGACCTTCCCTTCCGGATCCTGCATACCTGCCTGTACCACCTGAAATCCCTGGGGCTGACCGCCGATCCGGAAGCCATCGCGCCGCGGATCGAGGCGGTCCTGGCCAGGGAACCCAGCGCCTGCGACTGCGGACCCCTGTGAGGTGATGACCATGATCCTCGTCACCGGTGCCACCGGACATCTTGGCAACGTCCTTCTTTCCGAAATCCGGAAACGCTATCCCGGCGAGGCACTCCGGATCCTGGTCCTGCCCGGCGAACGGGTCGGCCCCATCGACGGCGTGACCGCGGAGATCCTCTGCGGCGACATCCGGAATCCCGAACGGGTCCGGGAAGCCGTTACAGGCGCCCGGCTGGTCTTCCACCTGGCCGGCCTGGTGGAAATCCGAGCCGGCAAGGAACACCTGCTGGAACAGGTCAATGTCCACGGCACCCGGAACATCGTGGACGCCTGCCTGGCCGCCACCAATCCGGTCCCCCGACTCGTCTATGTCAGCTCGGTCCACTCCCTGCCCGAAGCCAAGGCCGGGGAGGTCCTGGGCGATCCGGAACCGGCCCTGGAGGCGGAGGAGCGGA
>JAKPNJ010000249.1 GCA_029548445.1 Bacillota bacterium
CGACGAGGCCGGCGTGCCGGCCGCCAGCGGCTTTACCGGCCTGACCGCCCTCAACAACACCGCCAAGTTCCAGAACATCAAGATCACCACCGATACCGAGGCTGTCTACGAGTCCCTGACCGTGGAAGAAGTCGAACCCACCACCGCCCCCACCGAGGGAGAGAACCCCACCACCGGGGACATGGGCCTGGTCCTGGCCCTGGTCGGCCTGGCCGCCGGCACCGGCACCCTGCTGGTGTCCCGCCGCCGCTGATCCATTGTGTCTCCTGTCCGGGGTCCGGCCGGAAGGCCGGGCCCCGGATCCTTCCCCATCCCCTGCATCCTCTCCCCAAGAAGCCAGGCGCCCGGCCTGAAATGGAGGTCCTCCCATGAAACGCATCGTCCCCATCCTGGTCCTGCTGCTGGTCGCGGTCCTGGCCGTCGGCCCCGTGCTGGCCGAGAACCTGTACATCCGCCAAACCTGGTGGCCGCAGCCCAATCCGGACGGTACGGACTGGATGGAAAACGCCGATGGCTCCCTGTCCGTCGCCGTGGAGCCCCAGAGCGACAACGCCACCTACAGCATCGCCTACGTTCCGCCGGGGTACGACGCCATCGCGGGCGTCTCCACCATGCCGGGGGACATCGTCCTGGAAGTGGACCTGTTGGTTCCGGATGCCGCCGCAGTCAACGGCGGATGGGCCGGGGTCTATGTCCGGGCCTCCCAACCCCAGACCGGCACCGGCGGCTATGTGGTCCACATCAACTCCGATGGGCTGGCCCTGTTCGATGGCGAAGGCCAATACCCCATCATCGAGGAGCGGATCTTCGCAGAGGAGATCAAGCCGGAAGACTGGAACCACCTGAAGGTGTCCCTGGTCGGCAAGCAGCTCCGCATCTGGATCAATGGCAAGCTGGCCTACCGGGATGACAGCGCCATGAGCGGGAAGGGCTACCTGGGGCTGACCACCATCGGATACAAGGGGTCCTTCCGAAACTACCGGCTGAACGCCGACGGCACGGATTTCGAGTCCTTCCTGGTGCCCGGCACCGAGTGGCAGGGGGAACATGAGCCGGACGAAACGACGCCGACCCCGGCATCACGGATACCGCGGAAAACACCCCCACCCCCGTCGCAACCCCCACGGAGGCGCCGACTGCCGCCGAGGGACTGCCCGTCTGGGCCGTCATCCTCCTGGTGGCCGTCATCCTGGTCGGGGCGGCGGGAGCGGGTCTCCTGATGGCCAGACGCAAAGCCTGACCGGCGTTGCCGGCTTGTCTTTCCGATCCGCCGGGGGAGGCGTCTGGCCCGCCTTCCCCGGATCGGACCGGAAATCTCGGAGGAATGTGGATGATTGCCATCCGACCGGGCACCCTGACTTCGCGGGCGCGGGTGCTGAAAGCCTTCCATCATGAGGAGCCCGACCGGGTTCCCATCGACTATGCCGCCAATCCGGGGATCCATGCCCGGTTCTGCCGGGCCCTGGGCCTCCGGCCCGACGACTACGAAGGCCTTCTCCGGGCCCTGGACGTGGACTTCCGGGGCCTGGCCCTGCCGTACACGGGACCGGTGCTGCACGCCCCGGTGCCGGGCCGGAACGTGGACCCGCTGTTTGGCATCCGGACCCGCTGGATCGAACACGAAGGCGGCGGGTACGAGGATTTCTGCGACTTTCCCCTGGCCGAAGCCGGCCTGGAAACGATCGCAGCCTGGCCCATGCCCGATCCGGACGACTTCGACTACGGCTCCCTCCCGGACCAGTGCCGGTACCACCGGGACAAGGCGATCTACTACGGCAGCCCGGGCCTGGCGGACATCATCAACTCCACCGGCATGATCCGGGGCATGGAGCAGACCCTGGTGGACCTGCTGACCGGGGATCCCGCCGGCCTCCTGTACATCGACCGGCGGCTGGCGGTCCAGCTGGCCCAGGCCGAGCGGGCCCTGGACCAGTGCCGGGGCCACCTGTCGTTCTTCTTCATCGGGGAGGACCTGGGGACCCAGCATGCGCCCCTCATCGGCCTCGACCTGTACCGGGAGGTCCTCCGTCCCCGCCACCAGCAATTCATCGACCTGGCCCGGGCCTACGACCTGCCGGTCATGATCCATTCCTGCGGGGCGTCCTCCTGGGCATTCCCGGATTTCATCGACATGGGCCTCTCGGCGGTGGACACCCTGCAGCCCGAGGCCGCCGGCATGGACGCCGAACGGCTGAAGCACACGTTTGGGGACAAGCTGGCCTTCCACGGCGGCATCACCACCGGCGGGGTCGTCGCGTTCGGGACCCCGGAGGAGACGGAGGCCGAAGTCCGCCGGGTCCTGCGGATCATGATGCCGGGGGGCGGGTACTGCCTGTCCCCGGCCCACATGCTCCAGGACAACACGCCTGTCGAGAACCTGCTGGCCCTCTACCGGACCGGCCACGAAGCCGGCTGGTACCGGGGCTGACGCGGGCGGAGCGGGAGGCGCGGCATGGACATGGGAAGGCGAATGGCGGCGAAGGATCGTCAGGGGAGACACAGGAACCTGCGGATGCCGGTTGCCCTGGCCCTGGCGTTTGCGCTGTTCCTGACCCTGGCCCTGCCGGGCTGCGGCCGGGCGACCCCCGCCCCGGCCTCCCCCACCCCCGATCCGGAGGACGAACTGGTGGACATCGATCCCGCAACCGCCCTTCCCTATGACGGATCCTTCCGGATCGACCTGCTCAAGGCCGAATTCCGGACCCGGAAGGAGCAGTACGCCCGCAGCTTCCAGCGGATCACCGCCTTTACCTCCGGGTATGTCATCCGGGACAGTTGGTATTTCCATCCCCATGACAGCGTCGAAACGTCCTATGCCGACACGGACCTGGACCTCTCCGCCGCCCGGCCCGGCAGCCTCGTGGTCTTCTCCACCGATATCGGGATCCTGGACGGCGCCAAGGCGGACGGGGTCGAGTTCTCCGTCCTGGTCAACGATATTCCGATCCTGTCCCGGATCACCAGCGAGAACCGGTGGATCCGGATGGAGGCCGACCTGTCGGCCTACGCCGGGAAGTCCGTGACCCTGACCCTGGGGACCCGGGGAACCCCCACGAACCGGTTCGCCTGGGCCGGGTTCGGCGCCCCCGCCGTCACGGTGGTCCAGTCCCCGGAGGCCTCGGCGGAGGGCCTGCCGGCGGAGGGACGGGGGACCCTGTCCGTGGGTCTCGATGGGGCGGCTGAACGGGAAGAGGGGCGAATCCGGGTCACCGGAGAAGCGACCCTGTCCCTGCCCGACCAGGACGCCGCGGCCCGCTACCTCCTGGTCGAGGGCACGGGTTCGCCGGACATCGAGGCCAGGGTCGGCGCCCGCAGCAGCCGGAGCTTCGGCCCACCCGGGAACGGCGAAGACGGCCGGTTCCGGCGGGTCGTGCCCCTGGACGGCGACATCCGGGTTCGGGACGACTGGGACCTGTCCCTGGGCCTTCCCCCGGATGCCATCACGCCCATGCCCTTCGACCGGGCGTCGGCCCAGGCGCGCTCCCTGTCGATCCGGATCGGGGCGCCGGACGGACCGGTGACCATCGAGCGGATCACCCTCTGGCGAAGCCCGGGGGTCGTGGCCCTGGAGAGCTTCGTGGGGGCCGCCTATCGGGACGATGCGTCCCGTCCCGTCGAGCTGCGGGCCCGGGTTCGAAACGACGGCCAGGGCCTGGTCCTGCGGGACGACGGATACGGCCTGCTGGTGGAAGTACGGGATGCAGCCGGGGCGATTCGAAGGCTTCCCGGACGGCGGGTGCCCGACCTGGCCGCCGGCAGTGTCTTCCAGGCATCCTTCTCCGCCGGCCGCCTGCCGGAGGGGGAGTATACCTTCACGCTGTACTGGACGGCCGGGACCGGCCGCGTCGAGTTGGGGAGCCTCGTCCGGCGGGTGGGTGCGGTCATGGATCCGGCGGCGCCGGACCTGTCGGTCCATCCGTTCATCGAGTCGGACACGCTCCGGCTGGTGGCCGTCGAAGAGGGCGGGACCCTCCGGGAGACCTGGCTCTACCGGAAGGAAGGGGAGTCCGCCATCCTGTTGGGGGCCCTGGCCCAGCCGAGACTGTTCGTCGGGAATACCCGGCTCCGGGTCAACGGATTCAGCCTGGCGGAGCGATCCGAAAACCGCCTGGTCCTGGAGAAGACCGTGGACGCGGGTCGGGTCCGGCTGGCGTACCAGCTCGACGGGACCGCGCTGGCCGCAACCCATGAATTCATCCCGAATGGCAACACGGACCTGCTGGCGTTCGACGGTCCCGCCTTCCTGGCGGGGGCGGGGTCCTTCGGCGACCGGAAGGACAGCGCCATTTTCTGCGGGATCGACTCCCTGTCCCGGGAACCGTCCAACAACACCCTGGCCATTGCCGCGCCCCACCACCTGCGCTTCGCCCCGGATCCCAGGAAGGTGACCCATCCCCTCATGAGCCTGGCCCTGGACGGCACGGTCCTGGTCTACACCTGGGACGACCATGCCGAGTGGGCGCCCGGCCAGTCCTTCCCCGTGCCCCATTTCGAGGCGCCGGCCCTGGACGGGTCCGCCTGGTCCCGGATGGCGCTCCTGGCCCCCTCCGGAACCCGGTATATCCGGGAAAACGAGCTTGTCGCCCACACCCCCTATCCGCTCCAGGCCGGGGAGACGGTCCGGCTGTCGGCGGAGATCCGGGTCCTGGACGGGGAGAAGGCCCTGGACGGCCTGACGGATGACCTGCGCCGGAGAACCCTGCCGGAGCCGCCCGAGACCGACAGGACCGTCGAGTCGGTGTTCCGGGCGCTGCTGGACGGCCATGAGAAGGAACAGATGGGGGAGGACGGGTGGATCGGCTTCATCGGCAGCGATCCGGCCCCGTCCGTGAACCTGGAATCCATCCACACCCTGCTGGCGGCCCAATTCCTGCTCCCTCCCGCCGACGCCGACCGGGCCCGGGCCATCCTCGCCTCCATCCGGATCCCGCAGACATCGTTCAGCTGGGCCTACAGTGACGCGATCTGGTTCCGGATGGAAGAGGACCGGCTGGACGGCTATTTCAACGCCGCCGACTCCGTGGCCCAGGGGATCCGGTCCGCCCAATTGGATGACGGCTCCTTCTCCTACCGGCCGGCGGATGCCAAGGGGCGCCTGTTCGGCCGGGCCGGGGACCGGACCGTCGGCACCGTGGCGGTGCCCGTGATCCATCTCGTCAAGCACGCCCGTCTCACCGGGAACGAGGACAGCTGGCAGGCCGCCCTCCGGGGGCTCGAGAGCCTCGGGACCTTTACCAAGCCCGCCGGGGCGGGGCCCTGGGAGCTGGCCAACAGCAACCCCGACGCCCTGGCCGCGTTCCTCGGACTCAAGGCCGCCCGGGAGGCCTTCGAGTACCGTCCGGACGAGGCCCTGCGGGCCCTGGTGGCGGACATGGCGGCCTCCGCCCTGCCGTTCCTCTACCTTTCGGACATTCCCAACAAGCCCCTGGCCCTGTATACCCTGGTTCCGTCCTTCGGGGCCACCAACTGGATGCGGACCTGGCAGGGAAGCCCCGTCCAGTGGCAGGGCATGTTCCTGGCCGAGGAATACAAGCGGCTGGCGCAGTTCGACGAGTCCCAGGACTGGGCGACCCTGGCCGAGGGGCTCACCCGGGCGGGCATGAACCTGGTGAACACGGGGCGCCAGCCGGGCCGGTTCCCGGACTACCTGGACATCCCGAAGACCGACCCCATCGTCTACAACATCTGGGGCAACCTGGTGGCCCACACCCTGCTTACCGACCTGGGCCGGAAACCCGGCTGGGACCAGCGGGAGGCAGGCGGTGTCCGGGTCGTGTCCGGGTACGACATCCGGTCCCTGGAGGCCAGCAGCGGATGGGTACGCCTCGAGGTGGATGTGCCCCAGGGGATGCCCTGCTATCTCGCAATCCAGGGCGATGTCCCGGGTGTGCCGGTTCTCGGTGGCGAGACCCTGCCGGAATCCGGCTCCCTGGGGTCCCTGGACCGGGGGTACCGGGTCTCGGAGGCGGCCGGCGGCCTGGTGGTCAAGATCCACGGCGGGGTGGAGCCGGCGGTGTTGGAATTCGGCCTGGCGCCGTAGGACCGCACCGGACGGACCCCGGAAAAGCCAGAAGAAGAGAAGAGAGAAGGGAGGTGGGACCATGGAACGAAACCCGATGACACGGTGCTCGATTCGGCAGGGCAGCCAAGGCCGGTTCCTGCGCAGGCCCCGGCCCCGCTTCCCGGTCCTGCTTCCGGTCCCTCTCCTGGCGGCCGCCCTGCTCCCCATCCTTCTCACGGCCGCGATCCTGCTCCCGGTCATGGCCCCGGCGTCCGGAGCCGTCCGGGCGGCGGCCCAGGCCCCGGCCGCTTCCGCCGACCGGGGCGGCGTCTACTATTTCGGCGGGTCCCCGTCCCAGGATGCGGAACAAATGCTGGCCATGCAATCCGCCGAGATCCTGGGTGCGGAGATCATGACCCTCTGGAACGACATCGAGGCCGTGGAGGGCCGGTATGACACGACGGCCCTGGACCGGCGCATCGACGCCTGGAACGCGGCCGGCCGCCGGGTGATCCTCCGCTTCGCCTCCGCTCACCACGCCACGGGCGACACCCCCGACTGGGTCTTCACGAAGTATGGCGTTCGCCGCATCCATATCGGCCCCTGGGCGCCCTTCCACGATGGCGAGGCCATCCCCGACTACGAGGTTCGGGGTCGGCTGCAGGATGGCCGCCTCCTGGCCGACGCCGCCGTGGAGGGAGCCGGGGCGCCGTTCCTCGAAACCCGCCCCGACCGGGTGGTCTTTCGGTCGGGAGAGGCCTGGCTCGTCCAGTTCGATTATGCAAGCCGTTCCGGCGCTGTCCTCCGGGTCGACCTGGCCGGCAGCGAAACCCTGGACCTGCCGCCCACCCCGGCCGACGGAACACCCCGGACGGTGTCCCTCCGGAAGGAAACCGGCCCGGGGCTCGCGTCCGGGGCCGCCATGGGCTGGACGATCCTGGCCGGCGACATGTCCGTCGACAACGTCAACATGGTCCGGGAATCCGACTCCTGGTTCGGGACAACGGTCCTGCCAAACTACTTCGACCCGGAATTCCAGCGCCTCTGGGCCCGGTTCGTCCGGGCCATGGCCGAACGCTACAACGGCCATCCCGGGGTGGAAGCCGTCGTGGTCGGCGGGTTCGGTCGCTGGGAAGAAGTCACCCTGGAGGACGATGAATACGGCGCCCTCCGGGACCAGTTCCCCGTGTACGGCTACTCGGATGGAGCCTACCTGGCCCTCCTGGATTCCTGTCTCCATCTCTATCTGGAGGCCTTCCCGGACAAGCCCCTGCTGATGTGCGCCTTCGGCAACGGGACGGACGAGTACATGGACCGGACCTGGTTCAATGTCCGGAGCGGCCAGCAGGCGGCGGCCCTGGGCGTGGGCCTGAAGTACAACGGCCACCACGCCACCGTCCGGGACATCCACAATCTCCTGTACGACCGGAACGCGGCGGGTGTGGACACCTACTACGAAACCTACCATCAGTATTCCCGGGAAAAGAATGTCGGGCACCCCGTCTCGGTGGCGTCCCGGGCGGTCCTGGACGGGGTCCGGTTCCTGTACCTGTACGGGATCGACGCCCTGGATCCGAAAAGTCTCCCGTCCATGAAATTCGCCAACGAGGCCCTGGGCGGAACGGCCCTGTTCAGCCAGTTCTATGCCCGGACCGGCCGCTTCCCCTTTGTCGGAACCCAAAGCCAGGCCACGGTGCTCCACCAGGACATCTTCGCCGGCCTCCGCCAGAAGAACGGCGGCGACATCGCCGAGGTCGGGAACGTGGAGGCGGGCGGCTGGCCCGCCATCGCCACCACGAACGGGAACCCGGGCATGCGGTTCGACCTCCTGGGGACCGCGGTCCAGTCCGGCCTGTCCGGCGTGGCCTTCCGGATCCGGTACCTGGACCAGGGCACCGACCGGTTCGAAATCCGGGTTCGGGATTACCTGAAGGACGAGGACCGGGGGGTCGGCTCCCTGGCCACGGTCCGGAAGACCGGTACCGGTGCGTTCCGGGAGGCGGTGTTCCTCCTCCGGGAACCCATGATGTCCGACGAAAACGGCCGCCCGGACTTCGCCTCCGACTTCCAGCTCCTGGACCTGGGGGACGGCATTGAAACCATCTCGGAGGTCTCGGTCTCCTTCGCCCCACTGGAAGGGTGGAAGACGCGGGTCGTCCGGGAGGACGGCGCCGCCCCCGGCGAGACGGCCCCGGCGGATTCGGTGGAAGCTGGCGGGAAGGCATCCGTGGACGTGGCGAACGATCCCCTCCGCCCCGCCTGCCGGATCCGGCTGCCCGTCGGATTCGTCCGGCTGGAGGACAGGGGAGGCGTCCTGGCCCGGATCGAGGCGGACCGGGGATCGGGCTTCGAGCTCGTCCGCCTTGCCTCGCTGTTCATGCCCGCGGGGCGGGAAGAATTCCGGATTCCGGTGCCGCCGGATCCGGCCGTCCGAACCTACCGGATCGTCCTGGAGGCCGAGGACGCCCCGTTCCGCTGGTTCCTGGGAGCGGAGGACCGCCCTGCCGTGGGCCTGGACACCCTGGAGACCCAAGACGAGCCGGGATCCTTCCTGTCCGGCCTGCCGGAGGGCGCCGGCTGGACCGATGTGCCCGCCGACACGGAGATCGTCCAGGAGATCCGGATGGACACGGTGTTCTGCGGATTCCGCCTGATGGCCCGGGAGGCCGCCCGGCTCCGGCTCCGATTGGAGCGGGACGTGGGGAACGGGTACGAAGCCGCCGGGGTGGAGGGAATCCTGGACCTGGGTGGAGAGGAGGCCGGCTCCGCCGCCTTCCGGTTCGCCCCCCAGCCGGCGGGCCGGTATCGCCTGGCCATTTCGGCCGACGGGCCGGTCGCGCTCTCCGCCCTGGCCGACGGCCGGGTGGCGACGGCGCTGGTCCCGATGCCCGAGGCCGGCCCGCTGCCCGCCCGGCGGAGCCTCTGGGGCAAGGCCGCCGCGACGGTCCTCTCTGCCGGCCAGGATCCCGTTCCCGGGACAGTCACCCTGGCGGGTGCCCGCTTTGCGAGCCTGCCGGAAGCCGGCCCGGCATCGGGGGGCGGCCTCCGGGCGATCCTCCCGGAGGCCCCGAACTGGACCCTGACCCTGTCCGGCCTGTCGGTCCAAACCCGGGATGTCCCGGTCCTCCGGATCCAGCTGGCCAACGCGACGCCGGCGTCGATCCTCGAAATCCAGCTGTCCGGGGCGGAGGACCCCGCAGCGGCGGACGCCTTTCTCCCTTCCCATACCTTTTACGTGCCCGTCGTGCCCAACGACGCCATCCTGCGGGAGTACAGCCTTCGCCTCTCCGCCCAGACGCCCTTCCAGGGGATCGTCCGGTCGGTCCGGATCCGTTTTCCCGGCCTGCCGGCCGGGCAGGCGGGCCTGGGCGAGGTAGCCCTCCACTTGGGGGCGTCACCGGCGGAGGACGACGGCCTTCCCCTGGAACCGGTCCTGCTGCAGGAGGCCCGTTCCACCCGACTGGCCATCCCGGCCATGACCCTGCTGTCCGGCGCCCTGCAGCCGGCGGCTCCCTCCGATCCGGGGATCGGGTCGACGACTGCCTGGCTCATCGCGATCGCCGCCCTGGCGGTCGCCATGACCGGAGCCTTCTGGTTCCGTGCCCATCGCAACCGCTCCCGCAAGGGAAGCAAGAAAAAGGAGGAATGACCCCATGACACGAACCCTGACCCGTACCCTCGGCCTGCTGCTGGCCCTGGCCATGGTCGTGCTGGCTGCCGCCTGCGGCGGAACCCAGCCCACCCCGACCAGCGGGACCACCCCCACCGGCGGCACCACCCCCACCGTCGAGGCCACTCCCACCGAGGAGCCCGGCAAGCCCATGAAGACGACGGAACTGGGCTCCGAGATCCCGGATGTGGACCTGGGCGACGACACCGTCGTCAAGTGGATCGGCATCCGCCAGCCCCAGTTCCTGTCCAACGGGACCGGGGTGGTCTATGAATTCTTCAAGAAGTACTATGGCGGCACCATCGAGATGGATGTCACGGCCCCGGGCGAGGTCTACACGAAGCTGGCCTCCCTGGTGCTCTCCGGCGAGGCGCCGGACATCGTGCCCTCCATGGGCGGCGGGTTCCCGAACCTGGCCATCCTGGACATCATTGCCCCGGTGGACGGCCTCATCGACTTCGAGGACGAGCTGTTCGCGAACTACAAGGACACCTACGACCAATTCGAGTTCGACGGCAGCCGCTACTGGATCCCGTGGGTCGCGGACAACCTGAGCTTCACGTACTACAACACGAAGATTTTCGAGGACAACGGCCTGGAGACCCCCAAGGAACTCTTCGAGCAGGGCCTGTGGGACTGGGACGCTTTCACGGAGTACGCCCAGGAGCTCTACATCGACGAGAACAGCGACGGCGTTCCGGAGCGCTGGGGCGCCGCCATGTGCATCTGGCACGACGCCCGGATGGTGCTGACCACCAGCGAGAGCATCGTGAAGGTGGATGGGGCCAATATCCTGAGCAACCTGGGCAGCCCCAACGTGGAGCGGGCCTACAACTTCCTGGTGGACCTGACCCAGAAGCTGAAGGTCGTGGATCCCAACGACGACCCCAACAATGTCATCGAGCTGCTGAATACCGGCAAGGCCGCCATGATGACCGGCCCCGACTTCTGGAGCGGCGACAACAATGTGATGCTGGACATCAAGAAGGCCAAGCAGCTGGAGTGGGCCCCGTATCCGAAGGACCCCCAGGCCGACAAGCACTATGTGCCCGGCGAGACCATCGGGTTCTATGTTCCCAAGGGCGTGACCATCGGGCCCAAGATGCAGGCATTCGTCTACAGCTGCATGGCCGCCATGAAAGAAGCGGGCATCAAGGGCGGCGAGGCCTACCAGAAGGGCATTGACGAATTCATGGAAGTCTGGGGCGAGTACTACACCGTCGAGGAGTACGAGGCCATCGGCGAATACAACAAGGTCATCAATTCCCTGCCCCTGATCCCCGAGCCCTTCCAGGGCATGATGGACCTGGACGTCATCCTCTCGGCCATGCAGGGGGTGGGCGGCGCCGCCCCCCTGACGTACCAGCAGGCCGTGGCCCAGCTGGAGCCGACCCTGAATGCCGCCATCGAGGCCGTCCTGAATCCCCAGACGGCCGAATGACCTGGCGAAGGACATCCTGAAAGGACATCGGGGCGACCGGCCCGGCGGCCATGGGCTGCCGGGCCGGGACAGGCCCCCCTGCAAATGGGACAACCCACCCGTGGAGGAGGAATCGCGATGAACGGCTATCAATATCCGCGCCTGCTGGAATGGAAGGAACACGACGGGAAGGTCACGTCGCCGGAGGGGATGCTTTCGGGACGGGAGACCACCGTGGTGGAGGTTCCGGCGGGAGGGCGGTCTCCGGAATTCCTCCTGGACTTCGGACGGAAGACCACGGGGTATCTGCATATCGAACTGGAGGGATCCAGCCGGGACAGCCTTCGGCTGGATTTCGGGCCGCTGCGGAGGTCGCTGCATGTGCGGCGGGACATCCGGATGCCGGAGGCGGGCGTGGCGTACGTGGACGGGGAGTACCTGGCCTGCCGGTACCTGCGGCTGTCGTTCCGGGGGCTGTCACGGCAGCCGGCGCCGATCTCGGTGCGGATCCGGCGGCTGGGGCTGGTGTTTTCGGGGTACCCGGCGGTGTACCGGGGGGAGTTCCGGTGCGACCGGCCGGAGCTGGAGCGGATCTGGGAGACGGGGGCATATACGGTGCAGCTGTGCATGCAGAAGCACACGGCGTCGTCGGCCTACCAGTTCGACCTGTTGCCGGAGCCGAACCGGGACTTCATCCGGAACTGGCGGAGCCGGTATTCGCCGTATGTCATCTTCGACGGACCCCGGCGGGACCGGGAGACCTGGCTGGGGGACATCCGGACGGAGGCCCTGGCGATCTACGGGGCCTTCGGGGCCGACGAAGTGGTGAAGAGCAGCCTGGAGGTGTTCCTGGACCTGCAGCGGCCGGACGGGACGACAGTGGGCTGCGGCGCCACCTGGCAGGAATTCCGGGAGTACAACCTCTGGTGGATCATCGCCATTTGGGAATGCTTCCTGTTCACGGGGGACCGGGACTTCCTGCGGTATTTCTACCCCGGGATCCGGGCCCTGGTGGGGTGGATCCGGAATCGGCAGGACGAGCGCGGCTTCCTCTTCAATGATGGAAACTGGATGTGGACGCTGCCCCGGGAGGGTTACAGCTCGGCGACCCAGTGCATCCTGGTCCGGACCCTGGAAGATGTGGCGAAGATCGAGCGGGAGATGGACAACGAGCCGGAAGCGGCGCGGCTGGAAGCGGACGCAGCACGGATCCGGGAGGGGATCAACCGGGTATTCTGGGACGGGGAGCGGGGGATCTACATCGACCACCTGCGGCTCCTGAACGCGGACACACCGGTGATGAGCGACGTGAATGTCTACGCGGTGCTGTTCGGGATCGCGGACGACCGGCAGCGGACCCGGCTGCTGTCCTACCTGCGGGCACACATGTGGACGCCTTACGGATCGGCGACCCTGGACCGCCGGATCGAGACGGCGTATCTTGCGCCGGACGTACGGCACTACGGGCTGGCGGGGTTCGTCCGGGGCCATCCCGAGCCGGAGAAGGCCATCGTGGAGTTCATGTATCCCCACAACCGGCAGGTGTGGCCATTCATCAACGGGTACGAGGTCGAGGCCCGGTTCGCGGCGGGGGACGAAGCGGGCGCCTTCGAGCTCATGGACCGGTGCTGGGGCAACATGCTCCGGGGGGAGCCGGGGACCTTCTGGGAGTGCGTGGACGCGGACACGGGAGAGTTCCCGCTGCGGTCGTTCTTCCCGGGAAGCAAGATGGACTGCATCAACAGCGCGGCCCACGGGTGGTCGGGATGGATCAGCTGGATCCTCCAGGCCTGTGTGCTGGGAATCCGGCCGGTGGCGCCCGGCTTCCGGCGGATCCGGGTGTCGCCCCGATTGGGGCCGCTCCAGCGGGTGTCGGGTCGGGTCCCGACGCCGCTGGGCGCGATCTCGGCGGCCTGGGTCCGGACGGAGGAGGTCCTGTCCCTGGAGATGACCCTGCCCGAGGGGATCGACATCGACCTGCAGGTACCGGACAGCACCCTGGGCGCCCGTCGCCTGGAGACCCATATCGTCCGCCTGGCGGCGGATCCGTCGGCCAGGGCCTAGGGAGAGACCGATGAAGAGAGCCGCATGCCGCAGCCGGATTGTCCGGCAGGCCGGAGCCGCCCTGGCGACCCTCTTCCTGCTGGTCTCCGCCTGTGCATGCGGACCGGCCGTTTCCACGCCCGAGCCCACTGTCTCGCCGACCCCCATTGTCCCGTCGCTGCCGCCGCAGGCAGCCGGCCGAACCTACCACATCAGCAGCAGCGGCGGGGATGACACCGCCGACGGCCGCACACCGGAGACGGCCCTGCAATCCTTCAAGCCGCTTCCCCGCCGCTTTGAGCCGGGAGACCGGATCCTGCTGAAAACCGGGGACGTGTTCCGCGACAGCCTCCTGGTGGCCGGCAACGGCACGGAAGAGGCGCCCATTCTCCTGGGCGCCTACGGCGACGGACCGCGGCCGCGGCTCGAGGCCGGTTCCCGCCGGCAAGTCCTGGTGACCCTGACCAACGGATCCCATTGGCGGATCCAGGACCTGTCCATGGCCGGCGGGAAGGTGGGGCTCTTTCTCCAGGTGGTATCGGCCGGAAACCGGGATATCCAGGTCCGGCGATGCGATTTCGAGAACTTTTACGATCCGTCCTACACCTTCGCCACGACAGATACCGTCATGCAGTCCTTCCAGTACCGGATCTATTTTTCCGCCGGCATCTGGGTCGGGGGCAACCTCCTGTCGGAAGTCCAGGCGGCCACCCTGCTGGACGGCTATACGGTCGAGGACTGCACCTTCACCCATTGCGCCGTGGGACTCGGCATGAACTGGTATTACCCGCCGTTCCATGCCGAACGCATCCGGAATGTCACGTTCGCAAACCTGCGTTTCCGGGACCTGCTCATGAACGGCATCGAGCTTCGGCAGACGATTGGCGCCGTGGTGCGCGACGTCGTCATCGAGAACAGCGCCCTGGCCCCTGCGGACGACCCCCTGCCCCTGCATGCGGATTTCGGCGTGGCCGGGCTGTTCTTCCATGGCGTCCAGGACCTGGAACTGACGGGGATTGACATCCGGGAGGTCCACCGGGGCGATTCCCCGGACGGCTGCGGCATCGACTTCGAATACTGCCGGCGCGTCACCCTGCGGGACAGCCAGGTCCGGAACTGCGACGTGTCGGCGATCCTGTTCCTCGACACGCCGCCCGGCATGCCCCTGACCCCTGGCTTCAGCCGTGAGATCCGGATCGAGAATTGCCTGTTCGAGCGAAACCGGGTCCGGGTCTACACGATCCCCAACGTGGATATCGATTTCGATTTCTACTCCCGGAACCCCCGGAACGAAGTCGCATTCGTCGGATGCACCATCCGGGCCCTGGACCCGGACCGGGTCCTGAATGTCACGAACCCGAGCTTCATCACGTTCACCGATTGCACGATCGAAGCGCTCCCGGAGGGAGAAAGCCAGGGGGAACCGAGCCCATGATCCTTGCTCTGAAAAAGAGGATCCTGCCGGCCTTCCTGGCCCTCCTCCTGGCGACTGCCTGCGCCTCCGCCCCCACCGGAACGCCCGCCGGGGCACCCACCCCGGCCGCAACCCCCACCGACGGCAGCGTCGCCGCGTATACGGAGTCCGGCACCGCCTTCGAGGGCGCCGCCACCTACTACATCAGCGACGCCGACGGGGACGACGGGAACGCCGGCACCTCGCCGGAGGCTCCCTGGAAGACGGTGGGCATGACCTTCGGGAAAAAGCTCCAGCCAGGGGACCGGATCCTCCTCAAGCGGGGCGACACCTTTACCGCCGGAACGAAACTCTCCCAACGGCTGGTGGTGGGCAGCCCGGGCACCGCGGAACGGCCGGTGGTCGTCGGCGCGTACGGCGTCGGGCCCCGGCCCGTGATCCGGGGCAGCAGCACCTACCAGAGCGTCTGCGTCATGGTGGCCAATGCCTCCCATGTCCGGATCACCGACCTGGAAATGGGGCATGCCCGGCTAGGGGTCTACTTCCGGTTCGACAAGGCCGGGAGCGAAAACCTCTCGGTGGACAACTGCCGGTTCACCGACTTCAACGACGGCGACCTCGGCCACGACGGCCCCGACGGCTGGTCGGAGGTCAACGCCTTCATGGCCTCGGTCAACCACGAGTACGCCTTCTCCACCGCGATCTTCCTGGGGGGCCGGGTGCCGGCGGAACTGGAGAAAGAAACCCTGGTCACCGGCTGGCGGGTCACGGACTGCACCTTCGCCCGCTGCGACCAGGCCATCGCCAACGGCTGGTGGTATCCGCCCCATTATGGCGCCCGGGTCAGGGACGTCCACTTCTCGAACCTGGTCATCGACGAGCTCATCATGAGCGGTATCGGGATCTTCGCCACCCAGGGGGGCCTGTACGAGAACATCCACATCCGCGGCGGCAGCCGGGACCACTTCGTCTTCCCCGGCCTGTCGGGCTTCTTCTTCTACGGGTGCTCCGACGTCACCATCCGCAATTGCTCCATGGTGGACATCGTCCGGAGGGGAACCACCGACGCCCCCGGCATCGATTTCGAATACTGCCGGGACATGCGCCTGGAGAAGACCCTCATCGGGCGCATGGACGGCCAGGCCGTCATCCTCCTGGATACCTCCCCCGGCAGCAACGCGGGCCTGCCTGTCTCCGGCCACAACACCGGCATCCATATTCGGGACTGCGTCTTCTTCGACAACCTCCGCCAGCCCCTGTCGGTCCCCGGCGTGGAAAACCTGTCCTTCGACCTGTTCTCCCGCAACGCCCGGAACAGCGGGATCCTGGAGCGGGTCACCGTCTATCGCGGCGGCTCCGACGGGGTCTTCTCCCCCCGTTGGGAGCTGTTCGAACGGATCGAATTCCAGGAGAAGCCCATGTCCGAATTCCCCGGCGAAGCCGCCATCCGGGAACAGCTGCTGGGCGACCCGGAGGCCGGGACCTGACCCGGCCGCCCCGACACCGACCCCTTCCGTCCGCCGCCATGGTCCGCCATGGCACCGCCCCGACCGAGCCAAAGGAGGCACCTGTCATGGCACCCGATTCCCCCGACGTTCGCGGATATCTCTTTCCCCGCCTGCTGGAGGCCGCGGAGAACGGCGGCACCCTGCTCCAGCCGGAGGCCATGTTCCGGAAGGACGGAAGCGCCGCCGAGATCCGGTTTCCCCACAAGGGCGCATCCCCGTCGCTGCTGCTGGACTTCGGCGTCAAGACCGCCGGCTACCTCTTCCTGGAGACGGTGTCCGCGACGAAGGACCTGCTGCGGCTGGAGTTCGGCCCCACCCCGGACAGCCTGATCCTGACGAAAACCCTGCGCCTGCCCGACGACGGCCGGTTCTTCATGGACCGGGAGTTCATCGCCCTCCGCTACGCCCGGCTGTCCTTCGTCTCGGACTCCGAAATGCCCGTCGCGCCCCGGATCCGCATCCGGATGCTGGGCCTCCGGACCTCGGCCCTGCCGGTGGCCTGGCTGGGGGATTTCCGGTCCGACGATCCCGAAATGGACCGGATCTGGCAGGTGGGGGCCTACACGAACCAGGTCTGCCTCCAGCCCATGAAGCTCCAGAGTGCCTCCTTCGCCAACCTGCCCGGAGACCGGCAGCGGCACATCCGGGAGTACGGGAGCCCCCATTCCAAGTATGTCATCGTCGACGGACCCCGCCGGGACCGGGAAGCCTGGCTGGGGGACATCCGGGCCCAGGCCCTGACCCTCTACACCGCCTTCGGCCTGTCCGACGTGGTCAAGGCCTCCCTGGAGCTCTTCGCCGACCTCCAGCGCCCCGACGGGTCCGTTCCCGGATCCGGCGCGACTTGGCAGGAGTTCCGGGAGTACAATCTGTGGTGGATCATCTCGGTCTGGGAGCATTACCTCTTTACGGGCGAGCGGGACTTCCTGGTCCGCATGGTGCCGGGGGTCCGGAACATGCTGGACTGGATCCGGTTCCAGCAGGACGAGGACGGGCTCATGTGGAACAACGCCTCCTGGCTCTGGACCCTGCCCCGGGAATGTGTGGGCAGCGCCTTCCAGTGCATCCTGAAGAAGGCCCTGGAATGCGCCGGGGCCATCGAGCGGGAGATGGGGAACGAAATCGAGGCCCAGCGGCTGGACGAAGAGGCCGGCCGGGTCGCCGCCCGGGTCCGGGAGCGGTTCTGGGACGAGGCCCGGGGCGTGTTCCTGGACGACCTGAACATCGAGGGGGAGCCCATTCCGATCCTGTCCGACGCCAACGCCTACGCCGTCGTCTGCGGCGTGGCCACGCCGGAACAGGCCGCCCGGATCTGCGACTTCCTGCCCCGCCACCACTGGACTCCCCACGGCTCCGCCACCATGGACAAGCGCATCACGACGGGCTTCCTGCGGAACGACTACCATGGCCACCTGTCCCGGGTCCGCCACAGCGAGGATCCCCAGCAGGAATTCCTGGACGGCATCTGGCCCCACAACCGGCAGATCTGGCCCTTCATCAACGCCTACGAGGTGGAGGCCCACTTCCTGGCCGGCCGGCCCGACCTGGCCTACGAACTGGTCCACCGCTGCTGGGGCGGCATGCTCCGGAAGGGCGCCACGACCTTCTGGGAAATGGTGGACGCCGAAACCGGCGCGTTCGATCCCCGGTCCCACCAGAAACATGCCCGGTTCGACAGCATGACCAGCGCCTCCCACGGCTGGTCCGGCTGGGTTTCGTTCCTCCTGCAGGCCTACGGCCTGGGCATCCGTCCCCTGGCGCCCGGGTATCGCCGATTCACGGTGGACCCCTGCCCCGGCCCCCTGCGCCGGATGGCCGGACGGGTGTCCACGCCCGCCGGCGTCATCGTCCTCGCCCTGGAACTGGGCGAAACCCCCGACGGCCAGCCGGAAGCCCGGATCGACCTGTCGGCCCCCGAGGGCCTGGAGCCGGTCCCGACCCTGGCGGCCCTGCGCCGGGCCGGCGTCTCCCGCATCGTGCTCAACGGAAAGGAAGTGACCCCCTGACATGAGCCTCCGATCCTTCCTCTCGGACCTGGTGGTGGACCGCCGCATCCTGGACACCTTCCTCGACATCCGCGAGCCCAACTGGGCGGTCTTCGACCCGGAACTGGGCTACCGGCTCCGGAGCAGCTGCGTCCGGGACGGGGTGGACGACAGCTGGAGCCTGGCCCGGTACGAATCCCGGGGTCCCCGCCGCATGATCCACGCCACCGGGTCTCCCTGCCGGATCAATACCTACGGCGACAGCTTCACCCAGTGCCACCAGGTCAGCGACGGGGAGACCTGGCAGGAGATTCTGGCCGCCCACCTGGGGGAGCCCATCCGCAATTACGGCATCGGCGGGTATGGCGCCTACCAGGCCCTCCTGCGGCTTCGGACCCACGAGGCCGACCCGGAGACCTCCGCCGAGTATGTGATCCTGAACATTTTCGACGACGACCATTACCGCAGCATCGACCGCTGGCGCTGGATCCGCATCCGGATGTTCCGGGAGGAGGTCCGCACGACGAACCCCTGGTACTTCCACGCCAACCCCTGGAGCCACCTCCGGTTCGACCCGGCCACCGGCGCCTTTGGCGAGCACCCCTCCCTTTGCCCCACCCCCGAGGCCCTGTATCGCCTGGCGGACCCGGAGTTCGTGGCCGCCGAATTCGCCCGGGACTTCGTGGTCCACTGCGAGATGGCCCGGGAGGGCGACCCGGAGGCCGACCCGACGGTCCTGAAACCCGTGGCCGACGCCCTGGGCCTGTCCCTGGACGCCTCCGGCCCGGACGCCCTGGCCCGGTCCGCCGACGCCCTGCACACCGCCCTGGCCCTCCTCTCCTCCCGGACCGTCTGCCGGATGGCCCGGGACTTCTGCGACGCCCGGGGCAAGAAGCTCCTGGTGGTCCTGAGCTTCGGCGCCGGGAACCTCCTGCGGGCCTTCGCCGGGGCGCCCCGGTTCGACGCCTCTTTCCTGGACTGGCTCCGGGACGAGGGATACCGGGTGTTCGACCTGCTGGACGCCCATGTCCGGGACCGGGCCCTCTTTGCCTGCGACGACACGGCCTACATGAAGCGCCACTTCATCTGGGGGTTCGGCCACTACAACCCCACCGGCAACCACTTCTGCGCCTTCGCTCTCAAGCCGGGCCTGGTGGACTGGCTGGACCCGAAGCCGCTGCCCTACCGGCCCGGCGGCATCGGCAGCGCCGGCATGGCGAACCTGCTGGCCTGAAGGAGGCGCCCCATGGACACATCCCCCGATCCCGGCCTGCCGGCGTCCGACCGGCCCGATCCCGGCCCGAAGGTCCGCTGGGACACCCTGCTCCCCCATGAACTCCTGGAACGGCTGCGGGAGGCCCCGGTGGCCTACCTGCCCCTGGGCACCCTGGAATGGCATGGCCCCCACCTGCCCCTGGGCGCTGATGCCCTCCAGTCCCACGGCTTTTTCCTGCAGCTGGCCCGCCAGGCCGGTGGCGTCGTCCTGCCGCCCCTGTTCCTGGGGCCCGACTCCCGGACCGTTCTCCCGGACGGGCGGGAACAATACGGCATGGACGTCTGCGGCAGCGACTTTCCGCCGGAGCGCCGCTATCCCGACCAGCAGCTGCCGGGCAGCGCCTACCATGTGGAGGAATCCGCTTTCGTCGACATGATCCGGGCCATCCTGAAGCAGGTCGCCCGGGCCGGCGTCCGGGTGGTCGTCGCCCACGGCCACGGCCCCTCCGTCTGGCTCTGGCAGCGCCGGACGCCCGAGTGGGAGCGGGAGTTCGGCCTGCGCCTCCTGCAGGGATTCGGGGACTTCACGATTCCGGAGGAGATCGAGCTGGGGTTCATGGTGGACCACGGCGGCCACAACGAGACCTCCATCACCTGGCACCTGTATCCCGACCTGGTGGACATGGACCGGCTCCCGAAGGACCCGGCCGTCTTCCCCACGGCCATCGGCCACGGGGATCCCCGGCTGTACGCCTCGCCGGAACTGGGGGCCCGGGTGGTCCGCCACCAGCTGGACCGGATGGCCGCCCTGGTGGGGGACGCCCTGGCCGACTGGCGGGCCGGCCGGCCCGCCGTGGCCGTCTCCCGGCCCGAAGGGCTGCCCGGCCAGGAAGGCCTTGTCTTCACCCGGGACATCCGGGAGGATGCCCCCGGGCGGATCGTCCTGACGGCCCGGGTGGAAAACCGGACCGGCGGCCCCGTCGCCCTGGGGGACCTGGAACCCTGGGGCCTGCTGACCGTCTCCGGCCCCGACCGGTTGGACCGCGCCCTGGTCCTGCCCAGGACCATGCTGGGAGAAGAGGGGATCCTGACCCGGTCCGAGGGCATCCGGTCCGAGGGGTTCCTGGGCCTGGTCGCCCCCGACGGGCAGCCCTCCGTGGCCCTGGGGTTCGTCCGGCCCGACGACGCCTTCTACCGGTTCGACGCCGCCCGGGAGACCCGCCCCGCCGGCGGGACCGCCTGGCGGATCCGGGCCGTCTGCCCCCGGGAGGATACCCTCCTTCCGGACGGCGCCGTTCTTTCGTTCTCGCCCCTGTGGATCCTCACGGGCCCGGACGGGCTGACCGACAAGTTGGAAACCCTGGCCCGGGCCGTGGCCGACACCCTGGGCACCCGGGTCCCGGCGGACATCGCCGCGGGCACGGCACCCCCCCTGTCCGGCTGGTGCAGCTGGTACCACTACTACGGCCAGGAGACCGAGGCCGACATCCTGGCGAACCTTTCGGAGCTGGCCGCGCCGCCCCTGGCCGGCAAGGTCCGGGTCCTCCAGGTGGACGACGGCTGGAACCTGCCGGAGCCGGGCCATCCCCGGGTCTGGGGCGACTGGCATCCCGGGGCGAAGTTTCCCCGGGGCATGAAAGCCCTGGTGGACGACATCCGCCGGGCCGGGCTCCAGGCCGGCCTCTGGCTCGCCCCCTTTACCGTCACGAAGGACAGCCGCCTGTACCGGGAGCACCCGGACTGGCTGGTGGGCGAGGACCCGGGTTCGGTCCTGGCCATGCCCGACTTCGGGCTGGACCTGACCCATCCCGGGGTGCTGGCCTGGCTGGACGAGACGTTCCGCCGGGTCTTCGACGACTGGGGATTCGACTATGTGAAGCTGGATTTCCTGCTCTACGGCTCCATCCCCGGCCGCCGCCACGACCCGTCGAAAACCGGCGCCGAGGCCTTCCGCATGGGCCTCGACCTCGTCCGCCGCCTGGCCGGCGACCGATTTGTCCTGGCCTGCGGCAGCCCCCTGCTTCCGGCGGCGGGGCTGGTGGACGGCATGCGGATCGGTCCTGACGTGGGCGCCCGGTGGGCCCTGCCGATCAACCCCGGGGCCTGGCCCTACGGCAACTGCGCCCTTCGGCCGGCCCTGGTCTACACGCTGTATCGGCAGTACATGAACGGCATCCTGTGGCAAAACGACCCGGACTGCCTGGTGGTTCGGGATTTCGGCACCCGGGAGGAGCGCCGCAGCTTCGGGGAGACCTTCCTGGGCCATCCCATGACGGAGGCAGAGTACGGCCTGTCCCTCGAACAGGCCCGGACCTGGGCCGAGGCCATCCGGAGGACCGGGGGCATGCGGCTCCTCTCCGAAGTGTACAGCGGCCTGTCCCCGGACCGGCAGGCCCTGGCCCTCTCGATGTTCGGCCCCACCGGCTCCGGGGGAGCGCCCTACGGACGGGCCCGTCTCCGGGACCGCTACGATGACCCGGACTTCCTGGAACTGCAGTGCGACGACGGGGTCGCCCGGTTCGACCTGCTCCGGGGCGGCATGACCCTGCACCCGGCGGACGGCGCCCCGCGCCCATGAAAAAAGGAGGCTGCACCCCATGACCAACGGAACAACCCGGGAGGCCCTGGTTCGCCGCCTGCGGGACGAGATGGCGGCCATGCCCGTCCTCGACACCCACGAGCATTTCACGCCGGAGCCCTACCACCTGACAAACCGGTACAACTTCTACTACTGGCTCATGCCGTACATCCAGTACGACCTGGTCAGCGTCGGCATGGATCCCCGGCACCTCTGGCGGCCCCCCGCCGACGAGGCCGAGGTGGACGCCCGCTTCCGGGAGATCCGGGACCTGTGGCCCCTGGTCCGGAACAACAGCTACGCCCGGCCCTTCCGCATGGCCCTGAAAGAATTTTACGGCGAGGACGACCTGACGGAGGCGAACTACCGGGAGCTGGGCCGGCGGATGGACGAAACCCGCTATCCTGGCCGGTACAGGGAGATCCTCCAGGAACGCTGCGGCATCCGGGGGATCCTGAACCAGACCGGCGCCTTCGACTATGGGGATCCGTTCATGCGGGGTTCCGTGGGACTCGTGAACCGCATCGTGGAACCGGAGATCCGGAAGTTCCTGGACGCCCGGCCCGATGCCGGACTCGACGACCTGGCGGACGACATCCGGGCCCATATCGACGCCGCCAAGGCCGGCGGGGCGATCCTTGCCAAGTTCGACGCCAGTTCCTTCCTCGTGCCCCCGGACCGGAAGGCTGCGGAGGCGGAGTTCGGGGAGGTCCGGAAGGGAGCCCCCCTCCGCATCGGCGCCCTGAGCTGCTGGCTGTATGAGCAGGCCCTGGCCAAGGTCGGGGAGGTCGGCCTGGTGGCCGCGGTCCACACCGGCGTGTGGGGGGACATCAACTACAAGAAGCCGGAGCTGCTCTTCCCCGTGGTCGAGCGCCACCGGAACGTGACGTTCGATATCTACCACATGGGCATGCCCTACACCGCCGCCTGCGGATTCCTGGGCAAGAACTACCCCAACGCCTACCTGAACCTGTGCTGGAGCCATATCGTCTCCGAGCGCATGACCGTCCATGCCCTGGACGAGTGGATGGATTATGTACCCATGTCCAAGATCTTCGGCTTCGGCGGGGACTTCAACACCATGCCCGAGAACATCTGGGCCCACCTGGAGATCGCCCGGGAGAATTTCGCCGAGGTCATGGCCGACCGGATCCTCCGGGGCCGGCTGGACCTGGACGAAGCCCTGCGGATCCTCCGGGCCTGGTTTTTCGACAATCCCGTCCGGGTCTACGGCTGGAAGGGAGTGGAGCCCGCATGAGCGAAACCGGGCTGGACCGGGCCATTCGCGAGATCCCGGCCTTCACGGCCCATGAACACATCGGGTCCCTTGGCAGCTTCGGCCGCATCGAGGGGCCCTTCTTCCCATCGGACACGGAGCCCTCCCTGGCCCCCGGCCGGACGACGATCTTCGACCTGTTGTTCTCGCCCTATATCGCGGGCCTTCTCTTCGCCCACGGCGCACGCTGGCCGGACCCGGACGCCCTTGCGCCCGACGCCGGCGAGACGGACTTCGCCCGGGCCGCCGCTTCCGTCGCCCCCGCCTGGGCCGCCCTGGAGGGCACGGGGGTCCGCCTGGCCCTGGAGAAGGCCCTGGAACCCGATCTCCGGGACCTGTCGGCGGATGGCCTGGAAGGCGCCCTGGCGGATCCCGCCTGCCTCCGGGCCCTCTCCCTCCGGATCACCGACCGGTACGCCGACTACTGGCGCCACTTCGGGGACACCTTCCGGCGGACCCGGACCGGGGCCCAGGTCAAGCCGGTCCATCCCGTCTACCTCCGACGGCTGCTGGAGACCGGCGGCGGACCCGAGGCGGCATGGACCGTCCCCATTCTCCGAGTGGACGGCCTGGCGGGCTTCTACCATACCCGGCGCATCCTGGATTTCTCCGGGGCCGAGCGGGCCGTCGGCCTCCAGGTCCGGGACATGGAGTCCCTGGAAGCCTTGGTCCTGGGCCTCTTCGACCTGGCCGACCGGGCGGGGGTCCGGCAGGTCAAGCAGCTCCAGGCCTACTACCGGCCCATCGGCATCCGGCCGACGGACCGGAAGGAGGCGTCGGAGGCCCTGGTCCGGATCCTGCGGGAGCGGGACCCGGCCGACGCCCCGGAGGCCCGGGCGGGCCGATGGCCCGGGGTGGACGGGGTCCGGGCCGCCGAGCGGGAGGACACGCCCTTCGCCCGGTGCCGCCGGGAGGCGGACACGGTTCAGGATTATCTGCTGGGCCGCATCCTGGAGGAGGCGGGGCGCCGGGGCATGCCCTACCAGATCCACACCGGCATGACCACCCTGGAGTGGTCCGACCCGGCCCAGCTGGAACCCCTCTTCGCCCGGCATCCCGGCGTCCGGTTCGTGCTGCTCCACACCTACCCGTTCCAGTCCGCCGCGGCCTGCATGGCCAGGACCCACCCCAATGTCTGGCTGGACACCTCCTGGCAGGTGCTCCAGGCTCCGGGCATCCTGGAAACGACCCTGTCCGAGTGGATCGGCATGGCGCCGGAGACCCGCATCACCCTGTCCATGGACGCCACCTGCCTCGAGGAGTTCGAGGGGGCGGCCGCCATGACCAGGACGATCCTCGCCCGGCTGCTGGACCGGCGGATCCGCCAGGGCGACACGACGCCCGCCGGCGCCCTCCGGACCGCCCGGCGGCTTCTCCGGGACAACGCGGCGGACCTGTACGGCGGCCCTGCATGGCCGTCCGAGGGGTCCGACCCGGTCCCGCATTTCCCCAACGATACAGGAGGCACCCCATGATCCACATCCACCCCAACCCGTCCGGCATCCGGATCCGCATCGGCACCTACCAGGGCCCCGTGGCCGAGGGCGATCCCGACGCCAACCTGCGGAAGATCCGCGAGGTCTTCGCGGCGGAGGCCGGGAACCTGGACTTCCTGTGCTTTCCCGAGACTTTCGTGTCCGGCTACCGGACCGAGTCCATTGCCAGGGCGGCCATCTCCCTGGACGACAACCGGATCAAGGACCTCCTGGCCGAGACCGCGAAGCAGGACACGGTGCTCCTGTTCGGCCTGTCGGAGCGGACCGCCGACGGGATCTGCAACACCCAGGCCGTCGTCTACCGGGGCGGCCTGCTGGGGCGCCAGCGGAAGACCATGCTGACGCCAGGGGACAGCAAGGTATTCCTGCCCGACACCGAGCTCCGGGTGTTCGACGCCAAGGGAGTCCGGTTCGGCATCGCCATCTGCCACACCACCTCCTTCGTGGAGCCCGCCCTCTGCCTGCGGCTCATGGGGGCCCGCCTCCTGTTCACGCCCCATTTCAACGACATCCGCCCCTCCTTCGACATGCCCGGCGTCGGAACCTTCACCTCCGCCGCCCACCGGGCCATGGTCCTCAACAACCAGGCGGCCCTGGCCACCCTGCTGAAGATGGTGGTGGTGCGGTCCAACGTCGTGGTCATCGAGCCGGAGCACCTGGGGTGGGGGGACAGCGACATCTGGGATATGGACGGAATCCCCGCGGCCCGGGGCGAGCCGTTCCGGGAGATGGTGGTCCGGGCGGAGTTCCCCCTGGAGGTCTTCACGAAGCAGAACTTCATCTCCCGCAAGGAGGTCCCCCTCGCCCTGTACGAGAAGATCCTCCAGGCGGCCCGGCACTATCTGGCCGACGATTCCCTCGTATGAGCGGCGGCGGGGATCCCGGAGACCGGCTGGCCCGGGACGGGTTCGGCCTGCTCTCCGGCCTGCTGCAGCAGGCAGCCGTGGCCGCTCCCATCGTGTACCGGGCGGCGGAGCAGTGTGCCTGCCGGCACAATCCGGGCTGGACCGCCCACCGGGCCTTCCTGGGAGACGGCCCCGGCGCGGCCCGGCTGGACGAGGCGGAGGCCTGGCTGGCCGAACGCTTCCCGCCGGCTTGCCTCGAGATCGGGGACGACGGGGCTTCCCCCGGAGAGGCGGCGGGCTTCCGGGTCCTGTCCGCGCCCCCCGCCCGGCTGGCCCCCGGCGTGGCCTGGCCGGTCCGGGTCCGGATCCGGAACCGGGGCCCTGCGGCCATCACGGTGCGAGTGGTCGGCTGTGACCGGCCAAGCCTGGACCTGTGGCGCACCCCGGTGGATCCCTGGAATGTCCGGATCCCCCGGTCCCTCCCCGCTGTCCAGGTGCCCGCGGACGCCTCCGGCTGGCTGGTTGTCGCCGTCACCCCCCATCCGGGACACCCGGTCCCGGCGTCCCTGCCGCTGCGGCTGCGGACGGAACCGGACGCCGCCCCGCCCCGGGACCTTTTCCTGGACATCCCCGTAACGCCCCTCGGCGCCCGG
Organism: Bacillota bacterium; assembly: GCA_029548445.1. Classification (GTDB taxonomy): domain Bacteria; phylum Bacillota; class Clostridia; order Saccharofermentanales; family UBA5734; genus JAKPNJ01. The sequence goes on from JAKPNJ010000249.1 coordinate 26,105, forward strand.
CCGGTCCGGATCCGGACCCCCCATCCCGCCCGGCTCCGGGTGGAGACCGCCCTGGGCACCCTGGCCCTGCCGGAGTGGCTCCACAACCGGCTCCACGTCCTGCCGGAGGGGATCCACCCCTTCCCCCACCTGGAGGAATCCTTCGACTCCCTGGGCGACGAGACCGTCTGGCTGCCGGAGGGCCCGTTCCGGGTGGAAGCCCGCCGGGGATTCGAGCACCGGGTCGCGACGGCGGCGGGGATCGTGGACCCGGCCGACAGATCGGCCGAAAATCCGCCGGAGACGGCTGACGATCCCCTGGAGGTCTTCCTGGCCTGCGACCCCCTGCCCGGCGGCGACCTGCCGGCGGGCGGGTGGTATTCGGGGGATACCCATGTCCACTGGGGGCGCACCTGGGTGTACCTGGGGGATGACGCCGCCGACATCGCCCGGATCCAGCGGGCCGCCGACTGCCGGGCCGTGGCGGTCCTGGCCCTGTCCCAGTGGGACGGGTACCAGGAAGTCTTCACGCCCGTCCACCATCCCATGGGCCCCATCGACGAGCACAGCGACGGGACCCATGTCATGGGCATGGACGAGGAGTACCGGAATTCCGGCCCCTACGGCCATGTGAACCTGCTGGGCCTCTCCCGGATGGTGACCCCCGTCAGCACCGGCGACACCCGGGGCGGCCCCGGCACGCCGGACTTCCCGGACAATGCATACGTCTTCCGGGCGGCGCATGCCCAGGGGGCCATCGCGCTCTGTTCCCACGGGATCTTCGCCTTCGACAGGGTCCTGGCGGCCCTGGGCCTCCTGGACGCCGCGGACCAGTCGGATCCCGCGTCCTGGTACCCGCTGCTCCAATGCGGCTTCCGGATTCCCGTGACGGTGGGCACCGACGCCAATGCCCGGCCCCTGGGGAAGATGCGGACCTATGTCCGGCTGGACGGACCCCTGTCCTACCCCGCCTGGGTGGACGGCATCCGCTGGGGCCGGACCTTCGTCACCAGCGGACCCCTGCTCCGGCTGACCGTCCGGGAGGAGCGGGAAGGGACCGGATCGCCGGCGGAACCGGGAGACGTCCTGCGGCCGGCAACCGGCTCCTGGCTGCGGGTGGAGGCGGAAGCCCTGGCCGATCCCCGGATGGACCCGCACCATCCGGGCCCCCTGCAGTTCCTGGAGATCGTCCGGAACGGGCAGGTCGCAGCCCGGGTCGAACCGGGCGCACCATCGGGCGGCGAGCCGGGCGACGGGTCGGACAAAGGGCCAATCGATGCGCCGGGCGACGGGTCGGAGCCGGAACAGGCCGTAGCGCCCGGGGACGGCGTCTCCCGCCTGTGCCTCTCGGTTCGGCTGCCGGCTGGCCCTTCCGGCTGGATCGCGGCCCGGACATCCGCCGGGGCGGTGTGTGACTGGATGGACAACGCTCCCTCGGCCCACACGAGCCCGGTCTACATCGAGTGCGACGGGCAGCCCATGGGCCCTGACCCGGCGGCCGCGGACCGGATTGCCGGCGAACTGGACGCCTACCTGGCCGACCTGCCCCGCCGGGCGGTCTTCGCGACACCGGCGCAGCAGGAGGAAGTCGAGGAACGGGTCCGGACCGCCATCCGGATCTACCGGCGCATGGCCGGGGGAGACGCCCCATGACGAACCGCGAGACAAGCCGCGAGACGAGCCGCGAGACAAGCCGCGAGACGATCCGCCGAATCTCCGCCCGGATGGCCGAACGGGGCCTCCACACCGAGCCGGACACCGGCCTCACGTTCTTCAGCGGCTACACCGACCACACCCTCTTCGACTGGGACCAGTACTTCGAGAACCTGGCGGCTTTCTACTGCGGCTGGGACTCCCGGTACCTGGCGGCGGGGATGCGGATCTATCTCCACCACCAGCGGGAGGACGGCTTCATTCCCCGGGCCATCCGGGTCGTCCGCTTCCCCGAGGAGGAGGACGAGATGGTGAAGCCCTTCCTCTGGCAGGAGGCCTTCCTGCTGTACCGGCGGGACCGGACCCTGGCCTTCCTGGACGGGGAAGAGTGGGCCCGGATGCACCGATACCTGCGGTTCTGGCTTACGGGCCGGGACAAGGGCGGCCGGGGGCTGCCCTGCTGGAACAGCGGTCCCCACACGGGCATGGATACCCAGCACGAGCGGGCCGGCCACTGGAACGACTTCCGGTCCGAGGGCGTGGACCTGGCCTGCTACCTGGTCCGGGAGTGCGACGCCTGCGTGGCCCTGGGCCGCCTCCGGGGCGAGGACCCGGCCCTCCTGGGGGAGTTCGCCGCCCACGGCGCCCGGCTGCGGGGCCTGATTGAGACCCTGATGTGGGACGAGGACCGGGGCCAGTACTTCGACCTGGACCGGGCCACCGGCGAGCGGAATCCAGTCTCCTATGTCGGCACCTTCGCCCCCCTGTGGGCCGGGATTCCCGATGCCCAGCGGGCCCGGCGCCTGGTGGAGGAGCACCTGGCCAACCCCGACGAATTCTGGCGGCCCTTCCCCCTGCCGGCCCTCTCGGCCCGGGAGCCGGGATACACCGGCGGCGCCCTGCCCGGGGACATCGGCTGCAGCTGGCGGGCCCACACCTGGATGCCCACCAATTATTACATCATGCACGGCCTCCTGCGGTACGGGTACCGGGACCTGGCCCACTTGCTGGCGGCCCGGTCCAGGGCGCTCCTCGACCGGTCCGGCGACCGGGAGTATTACCGCTCCGAGACCGGGGAGGGCTGCGGGCAGGACCCCTTCTGGGGCTGGTCGCTGCTGGGGTATTTCATGGAAATGGAAGTCGAAACCGGTTACGACCCCACCGCCCTGGCCCTGTCCCCCGCCGATGTCCTGCTGCTCCGGGCGGACCGGGAAGGCCCCGCCGACCCCGCTTCGCGGACTTCGTAACACCCGTATCGAAATCCCCCGGAAATCGTCGTTGCCCCCTTGACACGTCCGGGGGGAAGGGCTATATTGGGTCTTGCTTAGCACTCCATAATCCGGAGTGCTAATCCATGAAAGATTTCGATGCAGTCATCGAAGACAGAAGGAGGTCGTGTCCAATGAACATCAAACCGTTGGGAGACAGGGTCGTCATCAAGATGATCGAGGTCGAGGAGACCACCCGGAGCGGCATCGTCCTGCCCGGTACGGCCAAGGAGAAGCCCCAGGTGGCGGAAGTCATCGCCGTGGGCCCCGGCGGCAACGTGGACGGCAAGGAAGTCGTCATGGCCCTGAAGGTCGGGGATCGGGTGCTGACCAGCAAGTATGCCGGCACCGAGGTCAAGATCGACGGCGTCGAATACACCATCCTGCGCCAGAACGACATCCTGGCGATCGTGGAATGACCACACCCGCTGAAGGAGGGAACTGACCATGGCCAAGCAGCTCAAGTACAGTGAAGAGGCACGCAGGGCGCTGGAACGCGGCGTCAACCACCTGGCCGACACCGTCCGGATCACGCTGGGGCCCAAGGGCCGCAACGTCGTCCTCGACAAGAAGTTCGGCTCCCCGCTGATCACGAACGACGGCGTCACCATCGCCAAGGAAATCGAGCTGGAAGACCGGTTCGAGAACATGGGCGCCCAGCTCGTGAAGGAAGTCGCCACCAAGACCAACGACGTGGCCGGCGACGGCACCACCACCGCCACCCTGCTGGCCCAGGCCATCATCCGGGAAGGCATGCGGAACATCGCCGCCGGCGCGAACCCCATTATCCTGAAGAAGGGGATCATGGACGCCGTGGAAGCCGCCGTGGCGGGTATCAAGGAAGTCGCCCGTCCCGTGGACGGCCGCAGCGACATCGCCCGGGTCGCCGCCATCTCGGCCAATGAGGAAATCGTCGGCACCCTCATCGCCGACGCCATGGAGAAGGTCACCAACGACGGCGTCATTACCGTCGAGGAATCCAAGACCATGGAGACCGAACTGGAAGTCGTGGAAGGCATGCAGTTCGACCGCGGCTACGTGTCTCCCTACATGGTCACCGACACCGAGAAGATGGAGGCCGTCCTGGACGAGCCCTACATCCTGATTACGGACAAGAAGATCTCCAACATCCAGGACATCCTCCCCGTGCTGGAGAAGATCGTCCAGACCGGCAAGAAGCTCGTGATCATCGCCGAGGATGTCGAGGGCGAGGCCCTGGCCACCCTGGTGGTCAACAAGCTGCGGGGCACCTTCACCTGCGTCGCCGTCAAGGCGCCGGGCTTCGGCGACCGCCGCAAGGCCATGCTCCAGGACATCGCGATCCTCACCGGCGGCCAGGTCATTACGGAAGAGCTCGGCCTCGAGCTCAAGGAGACCACCCTCGCCCAGCTGGGCCGCGCCCGCCAGGTCAAGGTCCAGAAGGAGAACACCATTATCGTGGACGGCGCCGGCGACGAGAAGCAGATCAAGGCCCGCATCGGCTCCATCCGCGCCCAGATCGAGGAGACCACTTCCGACTTCGACCGGGAAAAGCTCCAGGAGCGCCTGGCCAAGCTGTCCGGCGGCGTCGCCATCATCCGCGTTGGCGCTGCGACCGAGACCGAGCTCAAGGAAAAGAAGCACCGCGTTGAGGACGCTCTGTCCGCGACCCGCGCCGCTGTG
>JAKPNJ010000281.1 GCA_029548445.1 Bacillota bacterium
AGTTCGGCCTGGGCCTGGCCGCCTACTCCAGGGAAAAGATCGAAGAACTGGTGGAGGAGATGGTCCGCCGGGGCGAAGTGGCCGGGAAGGACGCCCGGAAACTGGCTGAGGAGCTGGTGGAGAAAGGCGAGGAACAACGCAGGGAAATCCAGCGCCTGGTGGAAGAAGAGGTCCGGAAGACCCTGGATGCCCTGGGCTACGTGAAGCGATCCAGTGTGCTGACCCAGGAGGACGTGGACCGCATCGTCCGGGAAAAGGTTGCGGAAACCCTCCGGCAGCGGGGCCTGGACCCGGACCGGGCCGGCGAGGAGGAGGTCCGGGCGGAGCCGGGCGACGCGTCCGGCGGGACGGGTTCCGATGACGCGATCCCGTGAGTCCCGGACTCACCTGGGACGCTATCGCCAAATCGTGACGGTCCTGGTCCGGAACGGATTCGGCCTCCTGCTGGACCGGACCGGGCTGCCCCGCCGGCTGGGCATCCGGCGCCGTCCGGCGGGCGGAAGCGGCGAGGCCGGCGACGGGTCCTGGATCGAGGGACACGGCGGCGACGAAGGCTCCACCATCGGGGCCCGGCTGCGGCGATCCTGCGAGGAGCTGGGCCCCACTTTTGTCAAGATCGGGCAGCTGCTCAGCACCCGGCCGGACCTCCTCCCCCCCGATATCCTGGTGGAACTGCAGGCCCTGCAGGACGCTGTCGCGCCCTTCCCGTTCGAGGAGGCCCGCCAGCTGGTGGAGGAGGAGTTCGGCCAGCCTCTGGACCAGGCCTTCGCCTCCTTCGACCCGGTTCCCCTGGCGTCGGCCTCCATCTCCCAGGTTCACGCCGCCGTCCTGCCGTCGGGCCGTCCCGTAGCGGTCAAGGTCCAGCGGCCCGGCGTCCGGGAGAGCATCCCGGAGGACCTGGCCATTCTCCGGGACCTGGCGGCCCTGCTGGACCGGCACACCCACCTGGGCGAGCTGTACGACCTGTCCCGGATGGTCCAGGAGCTGGAGGATGCCCTCCTGCGGGAGTTGGATTTCGCCCAGGAGGGGGCCAACGCCGATACCTTCCGGAAAAACCTGGCCCATGACAAGGGCGTCCGGGTGCCGGAAATCCATTGGGTCCGGACCACCACCCGGGTCCTGACCATGGAACGAATCCTGGGGATTCGCCCGACCCGGCCGGAGGACCTGGATGCGGCGGGGTTCGACCGGACCCTGCTGGGACAACGCCTGGCCACCTCCGTCGCCAACCAGATCCTCCGGGATGGCTTTTTCCACACGGATCCCCACCCCGGCAACCTCCTGGTGGAACCAGACGGCACCTGGGTCCTGCTGGATTTGGGCCAGGTGGGACGGCTCTCCGCCAGTCGACGCGACAGCCTGGCGGAGATGTTCATGGGGGTCGCGGCCCAGGACAGCCGCCAGGTCCGCCGGGCCATCCTGTCCCTGGACACCCACCCGGACCGGGTCCACCTCCGACGCTTCGAAAGCGAGATCGACCGGATCCTGGCCCGGACCCTGGACCGGCCCCTGAACGAGATCCAGGTGGGCGACCTGATGCTGGATCTCTTCGGGCTGGCCCGCACCCACCATATCCGGATCCCCGGCGAATTCGCCCTGATCGCGAAAACCCTCCTGACGCTCCAGGTCGTCCTGGGCCAGCTGGACGAGTCCCTCAGCGTCCTCGTCCTGTCCCGGCCCGTGGCCCGGGAGCTGTCGCTGCAGCGATACGGCCCCGAATCCCTGGGGCGCCGCCTGTTCCGGGGGGCCAGGGAAGCGGAGGATCTCGCCGCCGCCGTCCCCTCCTTCCTGCTGGACGCCCTCCACAAGCTAGAGGACGACGACTACGCCCCGACGGTCCGGCTCCATGGCCTGGAATCCCTCCAGAGCCAGTTTGCCCGGATCTTCAACCGGCTGTCCTTCAGCATCGTGCTGCTGGCGATGGCCATCCTGGTGGCGGGCCTGATTGTGGGATCCAGCCTGGCCGGCCGCACCGAGGGAAGCCCCCTGTGGCTCCAGCCGGTGCTGCTCTACCTTGGACTGGGAGTCGGCGGACTGATCTTCCTGGGTCTCCTGGTTTCCTTCTTCCGACCGAGGCGGCGCCCATGACCAAGCCTGTCGCGGCTCCGCGACCGACCCAGGCCGCCGCGATCCTGCAGGCCACCCTGTCCTGCCTGTCGGACCGGGGCTATGCCCGGGTGTCCATGCGGGACATCGCCCGGGAGGCGGGAGTCGCCCTGAGCCAGCTGACCTACCATTTCCGCAGCAAGGAGCGACTGGTCCTGGAGGCGCTGGCGCTGCGGCTGCAGGACATCCTGCAGGAGCTGGAGCCCTCCCTGTCTACGGAGAAGACGCCGGAAGGGCGCCTCCGGGTCCTGGGGGACTACCTGGCCAGCCTGCCCCGGAAGGACCCGGCCCTGTGGCGCCTCCTGCTGGACCTGGCAGCCCAGTCGGCCTGGCTCCCGTCCCTCCGCCGGCATCTCCTGGACCTGGTGGACCGGTTGTCCCGCCGGATCGGATGCGATACCGACCGGCTGGTCAGCCTGATGTTCGGGCTCCTGGGCGGCGGCCTGCTTTCGGGGCGGCATCCCCAGGAACCCGGGCGTTGATCCCGGGAGCCTGCGCCCCAGCCCCGGGATTCCGGCCTGTCGGCGACAGGGACCGGCCGACGCCGGGGGCGGCGGGGGCGTCGGGGGCGGCGGTGGCACCGGCGGCATCCCGGTTCCCCTGCATTTTCCGGCGGTAGGCCAGGGGCGACCGGCCGGTTTCCGCCCGGACGGCGGACGACAGGGACGACGCGGC